>NZ_JABDWV010000007.1:0-384534 GCF_019685435.1 Rhizobium sp. NLR10b
CCTTCGCCGTCACCAAGCTCGGCGGCAAGGAAGTGGTCGCCCGACTGCGCGCCGATGCCGGCATCGCACCCGGCCAGCACACACGCCTCGCCTTCAATCTCGACAAGGCTGTGTTCTTCGACCCGGACAGCCAGGCCCGCATCGCGTGATTGGCAAGGTGTTGACATGAGCGGTTCACCAGACATCGTCATCATCGGCTCGGGCGTCGGCGGCGCCACCGTCGCTGCCGGCCTGGCTGTATCTGGTGCGCAGATATTGGTCCTCGAAGCCGGCGAGCATATCGCCGATCTTCCAGTCAATCGCGACCAGCGCGCCATCTTCCAGCGTGGGCATTTCCGGCCGAAGGAAACCTGGTACGAGGCGGACGGCAGGGGCTTCAACCCCGGCAACTATTACAATGTCGGCGGCAATTCGAAATTCTACGGCGCCGTCTTGTCGCGCTATCGCAAGGAAGATTTCGGGGTCATCGAACATCGGGAAGGCGTTTCGCCCGCCTGGCCCTTTCCCTATGAAGAGCTGGAGCCATGGTATTCGCAGGCGGAGCTGATGTATCAGGTCCGCGGCACTCTTGGCGAAGATCCGACCGAACCGCATCACTCGGTTGCCTACGGATTCCCGCCCGTGCCCGACGAGGCGCCGATCGCCGAAGTCAGGGCACGCCTCAAGGCGAAAGGCCTGCACCCGTTTTCGCTGCCGCTCGGTCTGGATCTCCAAGCCTGGCTCTCCAAGGCACGTACGCCCTGGGATGCACATCCGCATTCACGAGACGGCAAGATGGATGCCGAGACCGCAGCCCTCGCGGTGGCGCTGAAACACGAGAACGTGCGGCTTGAGACCAATGCGCGGGTGATACGGCTCGACACAGGGGCGGGGAACCGGATCGACCGGGTCACCTATGTCAAGGACGGACAGACGCTGACCGTCTCGCCCAGGATCGTCATCCTTTCCGCCGGTGCGGTGCAGTCATCCGTGCTTTTGCTGCGTTCGAAAAACGACCGCTTCCCGAGGGGGCTCGCCAATTCTTCCGATCAGGTGGGCCGCAACTTCATGAACCACAACGCCTCGGCTGTGATAGCAGTCTCGCCGCGCTTCAGGAACACCGCCGTCTACCAGAAGACCTTCGCCTTCAACGACTTCTATCTCTCGGACGGGGAGGGCGGACCGCCGCTCGGCAATGTGCAGTTGCTGGGGCGTATTTCCGAAAAGGTCCTTAAGGGCTCTTTGCCGCAGGCGCCGGAATGGCTTCTGCGTTTCATGACGGACCATGCCATCGACTTCTATGCGATGAGCGAGGACGTTCCGAATCCCGAAAGCCGCGTGATGGTCGATGGCGATCGGATCGTCCTCAAATGGCAGAGGACCAACTGGGACGCGCATCTTGCGCTGGTCGCCAAGCTGAAGGCGATCCTGCGGTCGATCGGTTTTCCGATCGTGTTGTCCAGACCCTTCGACAAACGCACGCCGTCCCATCAGTGCGGAACGATCCGCATCGGAAACGACCCGGCAACGGCGCCACTGGATCCATACTGCCGGTCCTACGATCACGGCAATCTTTTCGTCGTCGACGCCGGTTTTCTGCCCACATCGGCTGCGGTCAATCCGGCGCTCACCGTCGCCAGCCAAGCGCTCAGAGTTGCCCATCACATCGCGTCGACAGACTTGCAGACACAGGCAGATCCGTTGGCGCGCGCCGGCTTCAAATAGGACAGTAAAATGGGATTCGACTATATCATCACCGGTGCCGGCCCTGCGGGCTGTGTTCTTGCGAGCCGCCTCAGCGAAGATCCCGATGTCAAGGTACTGCTTCTGGAGGCGGGCGGAGGTGACTGGAATCCTCTTTTCCACATGCCCGCCGGCTTTGCCAAGATGACCAAGGGCGTCGCCAGCTGGGGATGGGAAACCGTTCCCCAGAGGCACATGAAGGGCAGGGTGCTCCGCTATACCCAGGCAAAGATCATCGGCGGCGGCTCGTCGATCAATGCGCAGCTCTACACCCGCGGCAACGCGGCCGATTATGATCTCTGGGCCAGTGAAGATGGCTGCGCGGGCTGGGACTACCGTTCGATCCTGCCCTATTTCAAACGTGCGGAGGACAATCAGCGTTTCGCCGACGATTACCACGCCTATGGCGGTCCGCTGGGTGTCTCGATGCCGGCTGCACCCTTGCCGATCTGCGACGCCTATATCCGCGCGGGACAGGAGCTTGGAATACCCTACAATCACGACTTCAACGGCCGCCAGCAGGCCGGCGTCGGATTTTACCAGCTCACCCAGCGCAATCGCCGCCGGTCGTCGGCGTCGTTTGCCTATCTCTCGCCGATCAGGAACCGGAAGAATCTGACGATCCGCACGGGCGCGCGTGTCGTCCGTATCCTGCTGGAGGCAGGCCGCGCGGTCGGCGTTGAGATCGCCACCGGACACGGCCTGGAGGTCGTGCGCGCTGAACGCGAAGTCCTGGTCTCGTCAGGCGCGATCGGATCGCCGAAGCTCCTGTTGCAGTCCGGCATAGGGCCGGCCGATCATTTGACTGCGGTGGGCGTCAAGCCCCTCCATGATCTGCCTGGCGTTGGCGGCAATCTTCAGGACCATCTCGATCTGTTCGTTATCGCCGAATGCACCGGCGATCACACCTATGACGGCGTCGCGAAGCTGCACCGTACGCTTTGGGCGGGGATACAATATGTCCTGTTCCGCACCGGTCCGGTCGCCTCGTCGCTCTTCGAGACCGGCGGCTTCTGGTATGCCGATCCTAACGCACGGTCTCCCGATATTCAGTTCCACCTCGGCCTGGGTTCCGGCATCGAAGCAGGCGTGGAGCGGCTCAAAAATGCCGGGGTCACGCTCAACTCGGCCTATCTGCATCCGCGCTCGCGAGGGACGGTGCGTCTCTCATCCGCCGATCCCGCTGTGGCTCCTTTGATCGATCCCAATTACTGGTCTGATCCCCATGACAGGAAGATGTCACTGGAGGGGCTCAAGATCGCCCGCGAAATCATGCAGCAGGCGGCGCTGAAACCCTATGTCATGGCCGAAAGGCTGCCGGGACCGAAGGTCATGACCGACGAGCAGCTTTTCGACTATGGCTGCGCCAGTGCCAAGACCGACCATCATCCGGTGGGCACCTGCAAGATGGGAACAGGGCCTGACGCTGTTGTCGGGCTCGATCTCAAGGTGCACGGCCTCGAAGGCCTGAGGGTCTGCGATTCCTCCGTCATGCCGCGCGTGCCGTCCTGCAACACCAACGCGCCGACGATCATGGTCGGCGAAAAGGGATCGGACCTCATCCGGGGCCTGCCTGCGCTGCCGTCGGCGATCTTTGCCTATGAACGCAATGATACCAGGCCGCGGGCCCGCGCCGAAATACGCTAAGGAGTAACGACAATGTCTGTAGTGAAAGTTGCAGTGCTTGGCGCCTCTGGCTGGATGGGGAAGGTCCACACGATGGCCTATCAGACCTTTCCGCATTTCTTCGGCGTGTCGGATGGAACGGCGCGGATCGTTGCGCTTGTCGACAGCAACCCTGACGTAGCGCAGGATATTGGCAACAGGGCGCCGGGGGCCAGGATCTACCAGGATTGGAAGCTGGCGGTTGCCGATCCCGAAGTCGATCTCGTCGATATCTGCCTGCCCGACCATCTGCACTATCCGGTGGCCAAGGCGGCCCTGCTGGCCGGCAAACATGTCTATTGCGAGAAGCCGCTGGCGAATACCGCTAACGAAGCGCTGGAGCTGGCCGAGATCGCCAGAGAAAAGGGTGTCATTACCCGTGTCGGACACGCCTTTCCCCGAAACCCCGTTCATGATCTGGCGAAAGAGATCATCGAATCCGGTGAAATCGGCGAGGTCAAGCTGTTTCGCGGCTGCCAGCACGTCGACATGTATGGGGATCCCACAGCACCGTTCATGTGGCGCGCCGATGGCAAGCTCGCGCCGACCGGGATCGTCGGCGATACCGGTTCGCACATCTTCAGCTTTATGGATTTCCTTGTCGGCCGCGTCAGCTCTCTGATCGCCGACAATCTCATCGTCACCCCGCGCCGGCCGATCGTCGAGGGGCTTGCCTATGGGGAGCAGGTGAAACTGTCGGGCAACGAGGCCTGGGCCGATATCACCAATCCCGACGCGACGAACCTGCTGTGCCGGTTCGAAAACGGCGCCGCCGGCATCGTCGACTTCAGCCGCGTCGCCACCGGCCGCAAATTCATGCAGACCTACGAAGTCTACGGAACGAAAGGCAGCATCGCCTATACCTATGACGAGATAAACCGGTTGCGTTTTTACTCTAACGACGACAGCACCGGACGCCGGGGCTTTCGCGAGATCGACGTCGGGCCTGAGAACCCCACCTTCAGGGCCCTCCTTCCGCTGCCGAATTTCGGCATAGGCTACAATGAAAGCAAGATCATCGAGGTGGCCGAAGTCATAAGATCGATCGTCGCAAACAAGCCGATGTGGCCGACATTCGGTACCGGCCACCACATCTGCCAGATCGTCGACGCCTGCATGGAGTCCTCCCGGCAGAGACGCTGGGTGGATATCCCGCTCAATTGATTGTGACGCGCCGATGACCATAGATGTTCCGCAGGAAATTCTTGACGCACTGACCGATGTCGATATGCCGCGGCTTCCGCCGGAGCCGCCTGCTTCCGGTCGAGCCCGCCTGGCTGGCATCGACGTACCGATCTACCGAGCCGGCTGCGTCGTCGTCGGATCTGGCGCTGCGGGTTTGCGTGCGGCGGTGGAAATGAAGCGGCGCGGCGTCGATGTCGTCATTATCAGCCAAAGCGCATGGGGCGGAACCTCGGCCTGCTCTGGCTCCGACAAGCAAACCCTCCACACCGCGAACACGGCCGACCAGGGCGACAATTACCGGGCGATGGCCCGCGCCATCGGCAGCGGCGGCGCGATGGACGAGGACACGGCCTATGTCGAAGCGGTCGGCTCGTCACGGATGATGGCATCGCTGCAGTTCTTGGGGCTGCCGCTGCCCCAGGATCCGCTCGGCGGAACGCTGAGATATCAGACCGACCATGACGAGGTCGGCCGCGCCACCAGCTGCGGCCCGCGCACCTCGCGCTTGATGGTCAAGGTGCTGGCGGAGGAGGCGATCCGACTGGGCGTGCCGGTCTACAACCAGACCACCGCGGTCAAAATCCTCATCGAAGGCGAGGGGGCTGAGCGTAACGTCGTCGGCACGCTCGTTATGCGCGCCGGCGACCGTAGGCAGGAAAACCCGCTCGGCATCGCTTTGTTCGTGAGTGACGTGATCGTGCTCGCAGCCGGCGGCCCAGGCGAACTTTATCGTGACAGCGTTTATCCCAACGGCTGCTTCGGCTCCCTCGGACTGGCGCTGGAAGCGGGCGTGGAACTCGTCAACCTGACCGAAAGCCAGTTCGGCATTGGAACGCGCAGGGAGGGATTCCCGTGGAATCTGTCCGGAACATATGTCCAGGCGATTCCGCACATTTATTCGGTCGACGGCGAAGGCGCCGAACACCATTTCCTGGCGGGATATTATCGAAGTACCCAGGAGCTGGCGTCAAACATCTTCCGTAAGGGCTATCAATGGCCGTTCCACGCGACCCGCCTGCTTGATTTCGGCTCGAGCCTGGTCGATCTCGCCATTTACCGTGAGACCGCAGCGGGTCGGCGCGTCTTTATGGATTTCAATCGTAATCCTCTGCCCGTTCCCGGCGACCTGCCATTCAGCCTGGAACGGCTGGACGAGGACGTCCGTCTCTATCTCGGCAAGGCTGGCGCCGATCAGGAAATGCCGATCGATCGGTTGAAGCACATGAACCCGCTCGCGATCGAGCTCTATCGCCGCTACAAGATCGATATTGCCGCAGAGCCGCTGGAGTTCGCGGTCAACAACCAGCACATGAACGGCGGGATCATGGTCGATAGCTGGGGCCGCACCAATCTTAGGGGCTGCTACGCGGTCGGGGAAGCGGCAGGGACACATGGGGTAACACGGCCCGGTGGAGCGGCGCTGAATGCCGGACAGGTCTTCGGCACCAGGGTGGCCGAACACATCGGCGCCGGCGGCGGGGCGAAGCGGGCTGCCGCAGGACCGGTACCGGAAGCCGCGGAGGCGGGCATCGCCGATCTCCTCTCCGCGCTGCGGACTGAAAGCCCGCTCACCGTCAAAGCGGTCCGCTCGGCGGTGCAGGCGCGCATGAGCGAGAAGGCGGGCATCATCTGCGATCAAAGGAGCGTCCGCCAGGCCTTGGTCGAAGCGCGGGCGCTGAACGCCAAAGTCCGCGCCAACGGCCTCGCCTACGACCGCGCGGCCGAAGCGGTCCGAGGTGTGCAATGGCGGCACATGGCGCTCGCCTCGGAAGCGGTGCTGAGCGCGCTCGACTTCTTCATTGGCAGGGGCGGCGGCAGTCGGGGTGCACGCGCGATCTGCGATGCGGAGGGCGAATTCCTTCCGCAGGCGAGCGCCGGTCCACTGGAGGACTATCGTTTCCGCAAGGAAAGCGAAGCGCATCGCCAGGAGCAGATCGTCGTTAGGCTCGACGGCGATGAGATCAGGCTTTCAACCCGTCCGAACCGCAATTTGGACGAAGGCGCCAGATCCTTTTTCGAACGCGACTGGCCCGCCTGGTTGACGGGCCGCATCTATGATCTGGACGGCGGCGAATGAGGCGATGTTGTAATCGGTTTCGGCGACAATTGATCGTCGGCCCGGATTTCATCGGTATTGAGATAGTTCTTGCTCTCGCCCATAACGATCACTTCCGGTTGGAGAATTGCGGGGCAGGAATGCCGACCCTTCAGGGTCGGAGCCGGGGACGCCGTCGCCCGCCTCGCGGCAGATGCCCATGCTGACGGGAGGCTTGCGCTGGTCGTCGATATTGGCTTCGGGCAACTCGCCGTCCCGAGTATCCTCGTTCAACGATTTCGGCGGAAGCTTGACGGAATCGGCAATGGGCTTCGTGCGCATCGGACAATCTCCTTTGCAGGCAAACTCCGGCAGGCATCGCAGGTTCCCCGATATTCTGCGATCGATGGCATTGCCGCTCACCCGGCTTCAGCTGCGGCAATATCGAGCTCGATCATGACGGGTGCGTGGTCGCTCGTATGCTCCCACCCCCGCGGCTTGCGCCGGACGGTCGCAGATCGAAGCCACGGCGCCACCGTCGGGCTGAGCAGAAAGTGGTCGATCCGAAGCCCCGCGTCACGCTCAAAACTGTTCCGCCAGTATTTCCAGAAGGTGTAGATGCGCTCGTCCGGATGCAGATGCCTGATGGCATCCGTCCAACCCTGGGAGACGAGCCGGGCATAGGCTTTGCGGACTTCGGGCCTGAAAAGCGCATCGTCTCGCCAGCGCTCCGGCTTGTAGACGTCGATCTCCGTCGGCATGACGTTGAAATCGCCGGCAAGGATGGAAGGCACCTCGATTTCGAGCAGTTCGGCGGCATAGGCGTGCAGGCGACGGAACCAGCGAAGCTTGTATTCGAACTTGGCGCTCGGAAAGGGGTTGCCGTTCGGCAGATACAGGCATCCGATCAGCATGCCCTCGATGACGGCTTCGATATACCGGCTGTGGGTGTCATCAGGATCGCCCGGAAGACCGCGCCGTGTCAGGATCGGTGTCGTGTCCTTTGCCAGGATCGCGACACCGTTCCAGGATCGCTGCCCGTGCCAGACCGCGCCGTAGCCGGCCCGTTCGAGCTCTTTTCGCGGAAACCTGGCGTCGTCGGTTTTCAGTTCCTGAAGGCAGGCGACATCGGGACTATCCTCCTTCAGCCAGCGCAGCAGGTTGGTCAGTCGCCCGTTGATCCCGTTGACATTGTAGGTTGCGATTTTCATGAGAGCTCATGCGAAGCGGTGCTGGCAAGATCGGGAAGCTGGCGCAATCTAACAGGTTCACTTGTCGCGCGTCACCGGTCTACTTCAAACGCATGTCAGCGCTGCAAAGCCGCAGCATGATTTTGCGCGGCATGCTTCAGAAGCGCTCCTGAGTTTCCTCCTCCGGTAGTCCGCGCCCGCAGTTGGCCCAGTCAAGCCGGCTCTCCACGCCGTAATGACCTGCCGGGCGAATCCTGTCGGGGCGATCGAGCGAGCCGACCGTCACGCGGATCAGTTCGTCGCCGTCATACTGAAGGAAGAGCGGCGTTCCGCATTTGCCGCAAAAGCCGCGTGTCGCAATGGGTGAGGATCGGTATACGGCAGGGGAAGCTTTTATCCAGACGAGATCTTCAACCTTGGCCTGGACAAGAACCGCGAAAGGACCTCCGGTCGCTTTCTTGCACATGTCGCAATGGCAGTATCCCGAATGCGGCGGATCGCCGGCGAATTCGTAACGGCAGGATCCGCACAGGCAGCCGCCGGTCCATTGGCTCGCCATCGTGGTCCTCTCAGCGCGTCGCGCCGAAGACGAAGGCGATGCCGGCGACGATCGCTGCAGCCGTCAGGGGCTGCCGGCGGATCCGATCCTCGATGTCCTGGACGAAACTCCTAGCTTCCGCCTTTGCCAGACGGGCTGTTCCGGACGCCAGCTCCGAGGCGGACTCCGCCATCCGACCGGCTTCTTTCTGAAGCGCGCGCAGTTCCTCGCGGTCGGCATCGAATCTGTCCGAGGCGCGGGCAATTTGTCCGGTGGAGCGTAGGGCTTGATCGACCAGCGGATAGTCTTGGTCAAGCGCGGTCGGATCAGGCTCCCGCTTCACCCGCTCAGCCGCCTCGACATCGCTGCGACCGGCGGGGATGGAGGTATGAGTGGCGGAAACAGGATCAGACGCGGGAAACGTGTCTTCGATCGCTTTGTCCAGTTCGCCCTTTCGGGACTGTTTTCGCTGCTCTGCCTGCTCTTTTCGCAGGGACTGGACGGCGGGTGAATCATTCGGGTTCGGCATCGCGGTGTCCTCTGTTGCACTTTGATAATCAAAGCGATGACGAGGAAAGAAGTTCCAGAAAAATGCGTCTGCGCCTCATCCAGCAACACCACGGCGACAATGTCGACAATATACGCGCCGAGTCAGTATTTGTGATGACATCGCTTGGGGGCGCATCCACTGCATGCCGGACCAAAGTCCTGCCTTTTCTTAGTACCTAGGTCCGGTTGCATTTAGGCTTCGGAAAAGCGAAAATCCTCAAGGCCTTCCATAAGCGTAGGAACGGCGAAAAACGGATGAACAAGGGAATGGCGTTGACTATCTCGAAACGGGATTTTCTGAGATTGGGCGGCAGCGCGGCTGTCGCCTTGGTGGTTGCCGCATCGCCTGTGACAATCAATCTCGATGGCTCGCTTCGCGTTCTGGCGGTGAAACACGCAGAGGCAAAAGACGGCAATAACGGGAACGGCAACGGTGGCGGAAGCGGCAACGGCGGAGGGAATGGCAACGGCGGAGGCAGTGGCAACGGGGGAGGCAGTGGCAACGGGGGAGGCAGTGGCAATGGGGGCGGAAACGGCGGTTCCGGCAGCAGCGCAGGTGGAAGCTCCAACAGCAACGCCCGATCCTCTTCCTCATCAGCCTCGTCGCCGACAGGATCGAAGGCCAGAGCGACCGAAGGCACCGATGGGTCGATCAACGTTCGCCACGCGAACGGCATCACCGAAAGCCTTCGCAGTGGCCGCTATATCATGAAGGACTCGAAGGGCAGGACGATCATAAGCAGGCAGGCGACGGCTGGCGACGCAAACCGGCTGAGCAATTTCCTTCGCTGAGGCAGAATGCGGAAAACGGCGCCGTAGGGATCGCAGATCGACCAGGCGCTATCGCCGTTCGCGCCATTGCAGGGCCGCTTCGGTCCTGTTCGAAGCGCCGAGCTTGCTCAGGATCTGTGTCATATGGTGCTTCACGGTCTTTTCCTGCAGGTTGAGGCGCAGGCCGATATGCTTGTTTGACAGACCCTGGGCGACGAGATCCATCACCTCGCGCTCCCTTGGCGTCAGACTGTTCTTGTCGGAGTTTCCGTTTTGCAGCGAATTTTCCATCGCCTTCGCCGACATCGTCGGCGAGACATATCGCGATCCGCTGAGGACGGTTTTAATCGCTTCGGCGAGACCGCGGGAGCCGACACCTTTGAGAACGTAGCCCATCGCGCCCTGCTGCAGGGCTCCGAGCAGCGTGTCCACCTCCTCCGACACCGTCAACATCAGCACTTTCGTCGACGGGCTCAGCGCCAGGACATCGCCGATCGCAGCCAATCCGCCGCCGGGCATCGAAACATCGAGAAGCATCACATCGGGGCGGTTGTTCGAGGCGATCATGGCGGCGTCTTCGCTGCTGGCGCCTTCGCCAATGACCACGAAGTCGCTCATCTCCGACAAGCTGCGCGTTACGCCCTCGCGAAAAAGCGGGTGGTCGTCCACGACCCCGACGGTGATTGGTGTCATCTCTAGTCTCCTGCTTCCATAGGCTCGAAGGTCATGGTCACGGTCGTTCCCCCTTCGCCCGTCTCGATATCGAAAGATCCCCCCAGGCTGTCGATGCGTTCGCGCAGCCCCACCAGGCCGAGGCTTGTCGGCCTCACCTCCGTCGGGTCGAAACCATCGCCACGATCACTGACCGCCACACAAACATGACCATTGTGCGACACGGCTTTCACGGTCTGCTGAACGCCACCGCCATGGCGATAGGCGTTGTTCAAGGCTTCCTGAACGAAGCGATAGATACAGATCTTTACGGCAGCGGCGAGTTCGGGTCCATCCTCGTCGATGATCGTTTCGACAACGGTTTCCGTCTTGTGCCGATGCGCTTCGACGACCCGCAGCACGATCTCGGTGATCGACGACTTTTCGATCTGCGGGAGCACCAGGCCACTGCAGATATTGCGGATTTCCGTCATGGCTTCGGCGAGGCTCGAGCGTATCCAGGCAAGTTCTTTTTCCCGTGCTTCGGGTTCGGTGGATGCGTTGATCAATAAGTCGCTGTCCAGCCGCAGCGAAGCATAGGCAATGTGCTGTGCCGGACCGTCGTGAAGATCGGCGCCGATGCTGCGCAGATATGTTTCGTTCAGCGCCGCCACGCGCTGCGAGGCGCGCTGCAGCCGCCGCTGCAGCCCGCGATTTTCCGCCAGCAGCGCAGACAATTCCTTGACCCGTTCCTTGAGATCCCTGCGCTGTGCTTCTATCGTGCGGCTTCCCCGAAACACCAGGGCGGAGAGAACGAGGAAAAAGATCCCTGTGAGAGCGGCGACGGCCCCCCAACTCTGCAGCCTCGCGTGCGCCAGACTGTCGCCGAGGCCTTCTGCCGTCTCGTAGAATTCGAGCACAGCGACCGCCTGGCCGGACCACGGCTGGAGAACCGGATTGTAGATTTCCATCAGCGGCTTGCCGATCGCGCGCTCGGTACCGCTTTCCGGGTCATCGGCAATCTCGTAGCGCGCAACGAGCGAGCCGGCGAATGCCTTCTGCAGCTTGGCGTTCAGGGGAAACTTCTGGCCCACCAGTTCCTTGTTGTTCGAGTAGAGGATGGTGCCGTCGTTTCGCCACAGCCTGAAAGAGACAAGGCGCCTGCCAAGCGCCCCCTGGCCGAGCGTTTCGTCGAGAGCCTGAGCGCTGCCTTCGTCCAGCAGAGATTCCGTTTGCATGTCGGGAAGCAGCGGCGCCACCACACTGTCGACGTAAAGCGCCGTCGCCGCGCCGGAATTATGAATGACGGCTTCCTCGATCAGATGGGTAACAAGAATGCCCACCAGAAACATGGCGGCGACCGAGACCAAACCACCCGCGATGAAAAATTGCGAGGCGAGTGAGCGGGCATTCCAGCGGCGAAGCCAATTCATTTTGATACCGGCATGAGACTTTGCCGACTAACCTACCGCGTCTTTAGAGTTTTTCCAGACGGGATCAGGGCAGATTCCTGGTATCGAAGACCTCTGCGCCTCTGATGCTCTCGGTCAATTGGAGGCTATCGCCTGACATGGCTGCGCCGAAGACATAGAGAAGGCCGGCCAGAACGATGACGAGGGCGATGACGGAGATGTTCCAAGCGTCATTGGCATGGGATCTGTTCCTCTGGGGCATGTGCGGATCTCCTTACGTATCGTTCAAACGACGCGGTCAGGCGGTCGTTCCTCTACGGGGACTTCGGTCGAAGGGGCCTGGGACCAAGGTCCGTCCCCGTGGACAACAGCGGGTTCAGCCATATTTCAGTTCTGATGGAGTTGGGTTTGGAGGCTTATGGTGACAACTTCTGCGAACATCGAAGGCGGCGCAGACGCCGCATTTGTCGCGTCACCCACACCGTTCGGGGCAGGCGTCGCCGACCTTTACCAGGCCCTTCTCGTACCGATTCTTTTCGAGCCCTACGCGTCGGAGATGGCAATCGTCGCCGAACGGTCGAAGCCGGTCAGCGTGCTCGAAGTCGCGGCGGGGACTGGCGCTTTGACCCGCGCTCTGCGGGCGAAGCTCGATCCGACGGCCGAGATCGTTGCCACCGATTTCAGCCAGGCGATGATCGATGTCGGCGCACCATCTCTGACGATGTCGCGAACGCATTGGATGCACGCGGATGCGCAGGATCTGCCGTTCGCCCATTTGATGTTCGATCTCGTCGCGTGCCAGTTCGGTGTGATGTTCTTTCCTGACAAGCCGAAGGCTTATCGCGAGGCGAAGAGAGTGTTGCGGAGCGGAGGCCATTTCCTGTTTTCGACGTGGGATTCGCTTGCTGCCAACGATTTCGCACGATGTGTGGACGAATGTCTGGCAGGCATCTTCCCGCCGGATCCTCCAGATTTCCTGAGGCGCCTGCCATATTCGTATTTCGACCCTGGCTCGATCAAGGCTGAAGTGTCATCGGCGGGCTTCGAGGCCGTTTCCTGCGAACGGCTCGAACTGACCTCTGCCGCGGCCACAGCACATGATGTCGCGACCGCTTTCTGCCGGGGCACGCCGCTCAGCGGAGAAATTGAATCGCGGGCACCGGAGCGCATGTCGGAGATTGTTGATGAGGTGGCCGAGCGGGTGGCGTCCCGCCATGGCGCCCGCCCTTGCGGCAGCATGAGCGCCCTGGTCGTCTCCGGCCGGACCCCTTAACCCCTTCCGGCATCCTCTTGCGCGCGGATAGCCGGTGCCGGGGCTCGTACGGACAACATTGCCCTGCCGCCTGGATTGAACTGACGGTCGCCGATTAGGGGATGAGGCTGTCGTTGGGGTGGGGAGGGGCATGGATCGCGCCGATGACGTGCTGTTCGATCTCGACACAGGTTTCGTCATATTCCCGCACCAGCTTCAAATTGAACCGTCGTCTTCTAAGCCGATCACGCGCTTCGACTGCCATCTGATAGGCCTCGAAAAGCTCGAGCTGCCACGGGTCCCGTGCCTGCATGATCAGCGTCCGCATTTGCGGCAGACGCATGGCCAGGCGCCTGCGTCCAGCTTCCCGGCGGTTGGATCGTGTCATCTCCTTCGGCCTCCTGCCCAAGCCGGCGATGCGATGGCGTTCGTGTCGAGAATAGCGCCGCCAACGAATATTGAAATCCAGACCAAGGGCCGGGATGCCTCAGACCGAGGTCCGGGGCGTGGAACGACCTCGTTGCCAGCAAGTTGGTTTGGCAGCGGCAAGCAGGCCGCATTGAAAGGCAAGGAGGAAAAGATGCTCTTCAAGCTTATTGCAGGCGCGGCAACTGCCATGACCCTGATGTCAGGTGTCGCATTCGCCCAGTCCTCGACCGTGAATGGTGCGGCTGGTGGCGCAATCACCGGAGCCATCGTCGGTGGTCCCGCCGGTGCTGCCATCGGCGGCGTTGCCGGCGCAGTCGTCGGCACGGCGATCGATCCGCCGCCTGAGAAGGTCGTCACCTATGTCCGCGAGGCTCCGGCACCGTCGGCACGCGTCGTTGTGAAGGAAAAGGTGGTCGTCGGCCAGCCACTGCCGGAAACGGTCGTGGTGACCCCCGTTCCGGACGATCCGACATATGCCTACGCGGTGGTCAATGACGAGCGTGTCATTGTCGAACCCTCGTCCCGCAAGGTGATTCAGGTGATCAAGTGACGTGATTGTTCACGTGGCCCTGCCGCGTCTTCCTTTCGCACATCAGCTTTGAGGTTGGCCGCACGATGGACGGCAGCGTCGTCGTGCGGCCGCACGGATCGAGGAGAGGGAACATGATCTATTCCGAAGAGAAATCCGCTGGTCTCGCCGTGCCGCTGATCGCCATCCTCTTGGCGATCGCCGGCATTATCGCCGTGCTGGTCGCCACCGGCGGTCACAGCAGCGCCGGGCCGCGTGTCTGGGTCCCCCAGGCACAACAGCAGGGAGCGAGCTGATGAATGCCATTGCGACCGTCGCCTTCGGCATCGTCAGCTCGGTTGGCGCCTGCATGGCAGCGGCCTCCGTTGCCTCGCATGTGGTGGCGGATTCCGGACCGCCCGCGCTCACGGACCTTGCCGCCCCCGATCTATGGACGACGAGTCCGGTGAAGGTCGATCCACGTCGGCAGCATTATGAGCGAATTCCGCCGGTCTATTCCAGCTATGTCACCGAGGCTCCGGCGACCGTCGCGCCAAGTATGGCTTCGCAACCCGCTCGTCCGTCGACAGAACTGCAGGCACCGCAGCCAAAATTCGCCGCCGAGCACCTTGCCTGGTGCGCCAAGCGCTACCGTTCCTTCGATCCTGTGGCCAACAGCTACCGATCCTATAAGGGCGAGATCCGCGAATGCTCCTCACCGTTCCAGCAGAATATCGCCGCAAGCCCTGAAGACGGCCGCACGAAAGTCAATGCGCAGGCGGCAGCCCGATGTGCCGCCCGATACAGATCGTATCGGCCGGAAGACAACACCTATCAGCCATGGGATGGTCCACGCCGCAATTGCGACATGTCGGATCTGGTCGCGACGAGCAATTAACCATGGAGGGGCAGCGCGTACAAAATGGAACCGTGCCGCCTAGCCAGACTAAAGTCCGTGTTGTAATCGCACCGGTTGTGATATCCGGTTGCATTTGAGGGGGCGGAGAGCGGGGATGGCGACGACGCTGATAGCAGAAATCCACCAAGCG
Organism: Rhizobium sp. NLR10b; assembly: GCF_019685435.1. NCBI lineage: Bacteria > Pseudomonadati > Pseudomonadota > Alphaproteobacteria > Hyphomicrobiales > Rhizobiaceae > Rhizobium > Rhizobium sp. NLR10b. The sequence goes on from NZ_JABDWV010000007.1 coordinate 14,957, forward strand.
CAGACAAGGCTTCCGTTCTTGAGCAGGGCGGAGCGCGGAGCCCTTATCGTTCGCATTCTTCGCGAGTTGAAGATACTTCGTCGCGATATTCTCGGAAATGTGCCGGCCGATCGCTGCGTTTGGATCGATAAACTGATCGCGTCGGTTTCTTCGACGGTATCGGAAATCGTCACGATGCCGGACGCCGAGTTCAACCGTGTCTTGAACGAGTTCGAAAAGCTCATGGCGACGCTGCATAACATTTCGCACCCGCAGAAGCCGTCGAAGACGGTTCACTAGCGTCGTTAAGGCGACGCACGGCCCGAGGAAACCGATCCTGGCGCGGGAGCGTTCTCCCCCTATGATCGAAACAAAATCGCCCGCTGACCGGGACGAGAAGTCGCTCGGTGACCATGAGCCGAAGCCAGGTGCAGAGGTTTCCTTTCCTTACGACAGGATAACGGTCGACCAGTTCCGGAACCGTTTCCCTCGTGCCCGCTGGAACGACGTGCGAAAAGCCTGGTTCGTTCCCGGCCGAACCGCGTCCCGTCGCATCGGTCGATGGCTTGCCGAGCTGGAGGCCGAAGCCGACGCGCATGCGGATGCGAAGGGGCGCGATGCCTTCGCCTTCGATCCCATCGACAGTCCATATCTGGAACTCGGCAAGGCCGGCTTTCGAATCCGCACGCCTTATTCAAAAACTGTCGTCGATGAGCTGCGCGAGGTGCCGTTCTCGTTATGGGACGGCGATCTTCGAATATGGCACGTGCCCTTTCGATCCTATGAGGAACTGCGACGCAGATGGCCCGACATCGAAGCGGCGGCTCGCAGAAACGAACCGGAGGAGAGGCGACGGCGTGCCGAGGAGCGGAAGGGAACCGAAGGGGAGGTGCGCAGCAGGCTTCGCGCAGCGGAACGCAAGCGACGCCGTTACCCCCTTGCGGCCGACGACCTGCCGCCGACAGGACGTCCGGTGGCGACCGCGTATGGGATCGTTGTTTTTACTTATATCACCGGCGAACTGGTCGATCCGGCTCTGGTCGCGGACTTCTATCCCGGTGTCACCGAGGATCATCTCTGGGGAGTTTGGCGGGTGCCGACATTCGACGAACTTGTCCGTACCTGGCCTGCGAAAACGTCTCCCCGTCGAAATGCCGAATGGTGGCAGCCGACGATCGAAGAACTGAGGCCCGCCCGGCACGCCGCAAGATCACGCGAAGCCAGGAAGCAAGCGAAGGCGCAGTGACCGGAGTCTCGCGGACTTGTAGATGCTGCGTCGACAACGCCGGCCCGACGTGGGAACAAATTCCCACGTCGGCCATTTGTTGTCCATGAAAACAGCCCTGCCGATGTCGCTGCTCGCTCTGGCCCTCTCCGTTGGCGGCGCCGTCGCGCGGGAGCTTCGTCCCGAAGCGATCAATGCCGCTTCCCTTGCCGACATCGGGAAAGGAAAGCTGTCGCCGTCAGATCCGGATCCGGCGATCGTCCGCCTCCAGGTCCTGCTCGACCGTGCCGGCTCCTCTCCCGGCGTGATCGATGGTCTCTCCGGCGAGAACGTCGACAAGGCTGTGGCCGGGTTCGAGGCGATGAACAAGCTTCCTGTCGACGGCAGGCCGGATCCGGATGTCGCCTCCCGCTTGGAAGACAATTCGGCCATCATCGAAAGCTATGTCGTCTCGCCGGAGGACGCCACGGGGCTCGTTGACAGAATTCCTGAGGATTACGGCGAGAAGGCAAAGATGCAGAGCCTCGGCTATACCAGCGTTGCGGAGAAGCTGTCCGAGCGCTTCCACATGGATCTCGATCTCTTGAACGCGCTCAACCCGGGTTCGCAGTTCGCGCCCGGCGACAAGGTGTGGGTCGTTAATCCGGGCCCTCCCAGGCAAGGCAAGGTCAAAAGCATCGAGGCTGACAAGAAGGCAGGGCAGGTGCTGGCCTATGGCGAGGATGGATCGCTGCTTGCCGTCTATCCCGCGACCATCGGCAGCGAGGACAATCCGGCGCCCTCAGGAAAGCACAAGGTCAAGGGTGTCGCGCGAATGCCAGTGTACCGATATGATCCGAAGCGCAACTTCAAGCAGGGGAAGAACGACAAGGTTCTAACAATCCCGAAGGGACCGAACGGTCCGGTCGGCAGCGTTTGGATCGATTTGACGGAGCCGACCTATGGCATACACGGGACGCCGGAGCCGAAGCTCATCGACAAGATCGGCTCGCATGGCTGCGTACGGCTGACGAATTGGGACGCCGAAGAGCTGGCCGGCATGGTCAAGCCGGGCGTCCGCGTCGAATTCGTCAATCGCAGCTCCGCCGATCCGAAGTGAAACGCAGGATCTGACGACTACTCACACGCTACCGCCGCGTCAGGATTACGAAGCCTTGGCTTCGAAAGCCGGGGCGAAATCTCCCAGCGATTTCGCCTTGAGGATCGCGCCGCCGATATCCTGCTCCACGATCGACTCGAGATCGGCAAAGCTGTCGATGACATAGTAGATCGGCTGGAGGATATCGATGCGGTAGGGCGTCCGGAGCACGCTCATCAAATCGAACGGCCGGAATTCGCACGCCGTGCCTTCCGTTGCCGCCTTCGCTTCGCTCGGCGAGGAGACGATACCGGCGCCGAAGCATCGGCGTCCTTGCGGTGTGTTGATCAGGCCGAATTCGACGGTGAACCAGAAAATCCGGAACAGATGCCATGAATAGCCCTTGCCGAGGTGCATGGCAGTTTCGCCAAAATGCCGGACGAAATTGGCATAGCTCTGGTTGGTCAGCAGCGGGCAATGGCCGAACACTTCGTGGAACAGATCCGGTTCCTCAATATAATCGATATGCTCGCGGCGGCGCAGGAAGGTCGCCAGCGGGAACTTGCCCTGCGACAGAAGTTCATAGAAGCGCGAAGGCGGAATGAGCGCCGGCACGCCTTCGACGCCGAAACCGGTGGTCTCATTCAGGCGTCTGTTCACATCGAGGAGCTGAGGCACTTTCTCCGGTCTGAGCCCCAGCAATTTGACGCCGTCCAGATATTCCTGGCAAGCCTTGTCGGCCAAGAGCTTCATCTGACGCCGGTAGAGTTCGCCCCAGATTGCATCTTCTTCGGGGGTGTAGTCATAGAGGCCGTCCGGGCCGGGCAGTTTGGCGGTGTAGCTGCTTTCCTTGGTCATTGGCTGATCCTCCCGGGAATGGCGATATTTCTGCCATTATGCTCCGTGTTGGACGGATTTTCTTTTCTTTCATGCCGGTTATCGCCATAGTGGTGGGCGATACTTTCGAATGCGACGGCTAAAATGAAAGAAACTGGGAATTTCCGCCGCAAGCTTCTGCAGCTGATCCAGGCCGACGGCACCCTGTCGCTGGCGGACCTGGCTGAAAAGGCCGGCATGTCGCAGAGTTCGGCCTGGCGGAAGATCCAGGAACTCGAAGCCGACGGCGTCATCCGTAAGCGCGTGACGTTGCTCGATCCCGGCAAACTCGATCTCAAGCTCTGCGTGATTGCCCACGTCACGCTGGAGGATCACCATGAGGAGGCGGTGGCTTCTTTCGCTTCAGTGGTGCTGGAGCGGCCGGAGATCATGGAGTGCTACGCCTTGTCGGGCGCCTTCGATTACATGCTGAAGATAAGGGCGAGGGACGTCGAAAGCTACGAAGCCTTCATGACCCGCTATCTCATGCGCAATCCGCATGTGCGAACCGTCGTATCGAGCTTCGTGTTGCGCGAGCTGAAATTCTCCACCGAACTGCCGCTCTGAGCACGGCGACGAAATCATCGCGCGCTGTCGCCATGCCGGCTGCCCGGCGTCATCACCGGATAGCCTTCGAACGTTTTCAGCGTGTCGAGCACGATTGAGGTTTTCACGTGCTGCACGGATTCGTGCGGCAGCAGAACGTCGTTGACGAACTTCGACAGATCGGCGAGCCCACGGGTCGCCACCTTGAGGTGATAGTCCATTTCGCCGGTCAGCGCATAGGCTTCGAGAACCTCGGGCAGGCCGTTGATCAGTTGCGAAAATCGGCGGGCATTGTCTCGGTTGTGGGTCGCAAGCGTGACGGAAATGACCACCAGCATATCGAGCCCCAGCTTCTCCCGATCGAGGTGGGCACGGTAGCTGCGAATATATCCCTCGGCTTCCAGTCTGGTGCGCCGGCGTGAGCATTGCGACGGTGAAAGCGCGATCCGCTCACCTAGCTCGTTATTCGTGAGCCTGCCATCCTTTTGAAGTTCCAAGAGGAGGCGCATATCCAATTTGTCGAGGGGCTCATTCATTGCGCAAAATCTCCATAATGCTCACAGGTCGTGCATAATTTGTTCCTCCTGCATCAAGAACGCAAGAACTTTGCGCGTGTTTTGAGCCATAGTTTGCATAGAAAATGCAGTCTCCTCTGGAGGAAAAGAAAATGGGTCCGTTCCCGCATGATGCACCTCCGTCGGAAATCACCGCCGACAATCCGGCCGGCACCGACGGCTTCGAATTCGTCGAATTCGCCCACCCCGAGCCTGAGAAGCTCAGCGAGCTCTTCACGCGCATGGGTTATGTAGCGGTTGCCAGGCATAAGACGAAAAACATTACCGTCTGGCGCCAGGGCGACATCAATTATGTCCTCAATGCCGAGCCCGGCAGCCATGCGGCCCGTTTCGTCGCAAAGCATGGTCCCTGCGCTCCATCGATGGCCTGGCGCGTGGTCGATGCCAGGCACGCCTTCGATCACGCCGTGTCGAATGGCGCCGTTCCCTATGAAGGAAATGACAAAGTGCTCGACGTTCCCGCGATTGTCGGCATTGGCGGCTCGCTGCTCTATTTCGTCGAGACCTATGGGGCAAAGGGATCGGCTTACGAGGCTGAGTTCGATTGGCTTGGCGAGCCCAATCCGAATCCCACCGGGATTGGCTTTTATTATCTCGACCATCTCACCCACAACGTCGTCCGCGGCAACATGGACAAGTGGTGGGATTTCTACCGCAATCTGTTCAACTTCAAGCAGATCCACTTCTTCGATATTGATGGGCGCATCACCGGCCTCGTCAGCCGCGCCATCACCTCGCCCTGCGGCAAGATCCGCATACCGTTGAATGAATCGAAGGACGACACCAGCCAGATCGAGGAATATCTGAAGAAGTACCGGGGCGAGGGCATTCAGCACATCGCCGTCGGAACGGAGGATATATACGAAGCGACCGACCGGCTTGCTGATAACGGCCTGCGCTTCATGCCGGGGCCTCCCGAGACCTATTACGATATGTCCTATGAGCGTGTGAACGGCCATAGGGAGCCGATCGACCGCATGAAGAAGCACGGCATTCTGATCGACGGCGAAGGTGTGGTGAACGGCGGCATGACGAAAATCCTGCTGCAGATCTTTTCCAAGACGGTGATCGGCCCGATCTTCTTCGAATTCATCCAGCGCAAGGGTGATGAGGGCTTCGGCGAAGGCAACTTCCGTGCGCTTTTCGAGTCGATCGAAGCCGATCAGATCAAGCGTGGTGTCATCGGCACGGCAGCGGAGTAAACTCTACGGCGCAGTAGAGTTTTCGGGGAGGAGTTGAGCATGGACCAGACATCGATCCAGGCCGCCGATGCGGAAGCGGCGACGGCAAACAGGCTGAAATATATGCCGGGTTTCGGCAACGACTTCGAGACGGAGTCGCTGCCCGGCGCTTTGCCGCAGGGCCAGAACAGCCCGCAGAAATGCAATTACGGCCTTTATGCCGAACAGCTTTCCGGCTCGCCCTTCACCGCGCCGCGCGGGACGAATGAACGGTCCTGGCTGTACCGCATTCGCCCGAGCGTGCGTCACAGCCGCCGCTTCTCGAACGCCTCCTATCCGCTCTGGAAAACCGCGCCTTGCCTGGACGAACATTCGCTGCCGCTCGGCCAGCTTCGCTGGGATCCCATCCCCGCGCCTGAGGAGAAGCTGACCTTTCTGGAGGGAGTGCGGACGATGACTACGGCAGGCGATGCCGTGACTCAGGTCGGCATGTCGGCGCATGCCTATGTTTTCAACGAAGACATGGTCGACGATTATTTCTTCAACGCTGACGGCGAACTGATGATCGTGCCGCAGCTCGGCGCCATCAGAGTGTTCACCGAAATGGGCATCATGGACGTCGAGCCGCTGGAGATATGCCTCGTCCCCCGCGGCATGATGTTCAAGGTCACGACAGTCGGCGAGCAGACGGTCTGGCGTGGCTATATCTGCGAGAACTACGGCGCGAAATTCACATTGCCGGACCGCGGGCCGATCGGCGCCAATTGTCTGGCAAACCCGCGCGACTTCAAGACGCCGGTCGCCGCCTTTGAGGACAAGGAAACACCCTGCCGCGTCCATGTGAAATGGTGCGGCAAATTCTATGTCACCGAGATCGGCCACTCGCCGCTTGATGTGGTCGCCTGGCACGGCAATTACGCACCTTACAAATATGACTTGCGAACGTTTTCGCCGGTGGGCGCGATCAGCTTCGATCATCCCGATCCGTCGATCTTTTCGGTGCTGACTGCGCCGACCGAAGATGCGGGTACGGCGAATGTCGATTTCGTGATATTTCCGCCGCGTTGGCTGGTCGCCGAGCACACCTTCCGGCCGCCCTGGTACCACCGCAACATCATGAGCGAGTTCATGGGCCTGATCCATGGTCAGTATGACGCCAAGGAGGAGGGCTTCGTGCCGGGCGGCATCAGCCTGCACAACATGATGCTGCCCCATGGGCCGGATGCGCTCGCCTTCGACAAGGCGTCCAACAGCGAACTCAAACCGGTGAAGCTCGATCACACAATGGCCTTCATGTTCGAGACCCGCTACCCGCAGCAGCTGACGAAATACGCAGCCGAGCTCGAAACGCTGCAGGAGGATTACCTCGAATGCTGGGATGGCCTGGAACGCAAGTTCGATGGGACCCCGGGCATCAAATGAAGATCCGCCCCTCCGGCACTGGAACTGCGACATGAAACTTGCGACCTTGAAGGACTCCACCAGGGACGGCCGCCTCGTCGTCGTTTCCCGCGATCTGACCCGCTGTTCAGAGGTCGGCCACATCGCCCGCACCCTGCAGGCGGCGCTCGACGACTGGGAGCATGTCGCTCCGAGACTTCGGCTGGTTGCCGAAGGCATCGAGACGGGGGCTCAGCCGACCATCCGCTTTCACGAACACGACGCCGCATCGCCTTTGCCGCGCGCCTATCAATGGGCCGACGGCTCGGCCTACGTCAACCACGTCGAACTGGTGCGCAAGGCGCGCGGCGCCGAAATGCCGGCAAGCTTCTGGACCGATCCGCTGATGTATCAAGGCGGCTCGGATGGTTTCCTCGCGCCGCGCGATCCGATCCTCGTGGCGGATGAGGCCTACGGGATCGACATGGAGGGCGAGGTTGCCGTTATCACCGGCGATGTTGCCATGGGAGCCAGCCCCGAGGCTGCGCGCGGCGCCATCCAGCTGCTGATGCTCGTCAACGACGTGTCGCTGCGCGGCCTGATCCCGGAGGAGCTTGCCAAGGGCTTCGGTTTCTTCCAGTCCAAGCCCGCTTCGGCATTTTCTCCGGTTGCGGTGACGCCGGACGAGCTTGGGGACGTCTGGGATGGCGGCAAGCTGCATCTGCCGCTGCTCGTAAGCTTGAATGGCAAGCCGTTCGGCAAGGCGAATGCCGGCGTCGACATGACATTCGACTTCGGCCAGCTGATTGCCCATGCCGCCAAAACCCGCCACCTCGTGGCCGGTACGATCATCGGCTCCGGCACGATCTCCAACAAGCTCGACGGCGGCCCCGGCAAGCCGGTGGGCGTGGGAGGAGATGGATACTCCTGCATTGCCGAATTGAGAATGATCGAGGCCATCGAGAGCGGATCGCCGAAGACCCCCTTCATGAGGTTCGGCGACCAGGTCCGCATCGAGATGAAGGATCATGCCGGCCATTCGATCTTCGGGGCAATCGAGCAGATGGTGGGAAGATACGAGGGAGCTGCCGGGGGATGAACGAGATCATTCTCTACGACTACTGGCGATCATCGGCGAGTTATCGCGTGCGGATCGCGCTCAATCTTCTGGGCCTCGACTATCAGACGGTGCCGATCAACTTGCTCGACGGTGCGCACAAGATGCCGGACTACCTCGCGCTCAACCCGCAGGGGCTCGTGCCGACACTGGTGATCGATGGGAAAACGCTGACACAGTCGCTGGCCATCATCGAATATCTGGCCGAGTCTCGGCCGGAATACGGATTGCTGCCATCAGATAGCTTCGATCGCCACAGAGTGCGCGCCCTCGCATATGCGATGGCCATGGACATCCATCCGATCTGCAACCTCCATGTCGTCTCGCATCTTCTGACGCTGACCGACAAGGGCGAGGCTCGCGAGGAATGGATGAAGCATTTCATCGGCGATGGACTTCGCAAGCTGGAGATCATGCTCGGCGAATCCGATGGCGCGTTCAGCTTTGGCGGCAGGCCGTCGATCGCCGATCTCTGCCTTGTTCCCCAAGTCTACAATGCCCGCCGCTGGGGCGTTGATATGACTGCTTTCAGACGCATCAGCGATATCGACGCCAGATGCGTTGAACTCCCCGCCTTTCAGGCAGCGCATCCGGACCGCGTGAAACCGTAGGAACTACGCGTCCCGCCACGATGAAAATATCGCAGCCTGGCCCAACCGCTTGCCCGTCTCATCGATAAGCTGCCAGACAGTGAAATTTTCGACCCAGAAACGGCGGCCCGATTTCGCGACCCTGAGGCCGCGGCCGTTATTGACGAAACCATCGCGCGTGACGGCATCGAGCAGCCGCTGGCGCTCGGCGCGATCAGGCTGCTCGGCCGATAGTCGCGACGGCAGCATGATGAATTCGTCCCAGTTATATTCGAAGCAGTTCTGCGCAGTCCTGTTTGCATAGATGAAGCGCGGGTCGGGCAGCGTATTATGCGCGAGGACCACGAAAGGCACTTGGCTGTAAAGCCAGTCCGGCCCTTGCCCATCCTCCACAAGACGGCGGCCGACAATGCGCTGGTAGCTGCCGGCAAGAAGGGCGAAGAAATCGGGATCATTCCTCAGGTCAAGGGCGTGGTTGTCATAGGAAGAAGTCACGAACTGCCTCGCTGGTCAAATGCCTCGGTCCAGGCGACATAGCCGATATCAATTGCACGCGTCTATGATGTCTGGTGAACTGCGATCCTTTTCGGCGAGGGCCGGCATTTACCTTGTCTCATCACTTCTGATTGTGCCGCTTGCCAGAAGATCGCCCTTGTGCATTGATCTGAGCTGCTGGGGCAGCTGTCAACATTCTCTGCGAAGCTATTGTTCTTCGGACCGTTATCGGTTTTGGCCGGTCGCGGATGAGGCTGGGGTGGAGCAGGTAATTTTCATCGTCCGGCTATACAGACATGCGCAAGCAATGCTGCGAATGACGACAGGAGAAGTACGGGTGCTCGAGGGCTGGGGAAGAATGCGGAAATTCGTCTCGTTGATATCGATGCTGCTGGCGTTCGTCGCCATAGCCGAGGAGGGGCATGCGGCCATTTCCTACCAACGTCTGGAGACCGCGCCGGGAGAGCGCGCCCTGACGATAAAAGGCGTGTTCGAGGGTTCTGACGATGCGATGACGCTTGTCGACGAATATACGCAGTACCAGCCGAGCTATGTCACCTTTGACTCGCCCGGCGGAAACGTGGTCGCAGCGATCAGGTTCGGCCGGGCCCTCCGCCTCCTGAATGCAAAAACGATACAGATCAGAGCCGCCGAGTGCGCGTCGGCTTGCGCCTTCGCCTTCGTCGGTGGCGTTGAAAGATTTGCCGAGCCGGGCTCTATCGGCGTGCATCGGGTTTCCCTGTCCGACGATGTTGCGATCGACAACAAATTGGCCGTCTCGACTGTTCAAGCACTGACCGGCGAGATCATCGGCTATCTCACCGAGATGGGGGTAAGCCCCAATCTGCTGCAGCTCAGCCTGTCGATCGACAGCACCGATATACGGTATCTCACCGCTGCGGAAATGCGGGACTGGAACATCAACACGCCCGAGGATATGCCCTCGGCACAGGAAAGCGCGCCGCCCCCGCCGGGCGCCGCACCGCAGGAGAGCGCAACACCCGCCGACATGCCGTCAGACCCGAGCGATTCCGAGGAAATGACCGCCTCCGAACCCGGCGACCTGACCACGGAGGCGGTTGATTTCGTCAACCGATACAATGACGAATGGTCGAAAGACAGTGCTTCGGCGTTGGCCTTTATGAAGGGCGTCTATGCCGACGAGGTTTCCTTCTTCGGAAACTCGGTCGACAAAGATGCCGTCCTGGAGGAAAAGGCAGCCTTCGCCCAACGCTGGCCGGAGCGCATCTACAGCGTCAAGCCGGGCTCCGTGACGGCCAGCTGTGCCGGAAAATGCGAAATGTCGGGAATTGTCGAGTGGTTTGCCGGAAACAGAGACACGGGTAAGACGTCCTCCGGGATGGCCGAATTCTCTTTCGTGTGGAACACTGCCTCTCTGCAGATCGAGGCCGAGACCGGAAAGGTGCTCGCCACGGACAAGGGGGCAAAGGCGCCGGATCGGTTGATCCATCAGTGGACAGGACTGGACGACATCTGCCGCACGAGTGTCGATCGCAAGGGACCCGATACGCTGCGGGCATGCAAACGGCGCGACGAACTCGGTTCGCTGCTCAATCGCGCCGACTGGTGCTATGGCTATAAGGATGAAGCCGAAATAAACTGGGAGTGGCACAAATGCGATGCCAACTCCCGGAGGTATACGAGTAAGTAGCGCGCAGGCCCAAAGACGAGCGACCGCTGGTTCGCCCGGAGGAGGAAATGTTGGGAAACTCAGATTCCTGAGTGAGGCTGAGCATGTCGGAAGACGCGCATGCCCCATCGAATGCCGTCTTGTCGGGATCCGTTGACCCCGAGAAGCCCGCTGAGCGTTATAAACTCGGCCTCTGCCTTTCGGGCGGCGGCTATCGGGCCGTGCTTTTCCATGCGGGTTCGCTTGCGAGGCTCAACGAGGCCGGTCTTCTGGCGAAGCTCGGTATGATCTCGTCGGTGTCGGGCGGATCCATCGCTTCCGGCCTGCTCGCCTACATCTGGCCCCGGCTGATCTTCGAGAACGACATCGCCGTCAACTTCAGGACCGAATATCTGGATCACGTTCTGGCCTTCAGTCAGCTATTCGCTGATGGGCCGAGCTTCCTGAAGGGCGTGTTCAATCCCTTTTCGAGCGCGGCGGACGAAGCCGCGAAACTCTACGAGCGACATCTGTTCCATGGAAAATCGCCAAGCCTGCGCGAGCTTCCAAGCTCGCCCTGGTTCGTATTTTGCGCCAGCAATCTCAGCACCGGTTCGCTTTTCCGGATGTCGAACCGCTATATCGCGGATTACAGGATCGGCTTGTCGTTCCACCCGACACTTTCGCTCGCAACCGCGGTTGCCGCTTCAGCTGCATTTCCGCCCGTGTTGTCACCGCTGCGATTGGACCTGTCGCAATTTTCGTGGGAGAGGGAAAAACTCGACGACACCGTCGGCGAACCGGTTGCTCCGGGCCGGGCAATATTGAGCGACGGCGGCGTCTACGACAATCACGGCATCGAACCGGCGCTGAAACGCTGCGACTGCCTGCTTGTCAGCGACGCCGGCGCGCCTTGGCGTTCCTCGAGCCGCGGTTACTGGAACTATCTCTCCCAGCTGAAACGCGTTCTCGATACGACGGACAATCAGGTGAGGTCGTTGCGGCGACGAGACTTGATCGGCGGCTTCAAGGCCGCAACACAGGCCGATAGGCTTGGCCTCGATGATCTCGCGAAATCGGCGCTGCGTGCAAGAACCCATGGCGTTTATTGGTCGATCGACAGCAAGGACGCCGAACTCAAGCCATACGCCTCTTACACACTGCCGCCGTCCTCGGTCGTTCCCTCCGAGGTTGGCACCTACCTCCATTTCCTCGGCGCCAGAGAGACGGAGCATCTGACGAATTGGGGGCACTACGTGTGTGACGCGATGCTCAACCGGTTCTACCAATCGCCACCGACTCCATCGTCCGGCCCTCCATTGGCAGCCGGGACCGTGACGCCGACTTGGGCGGCGAGGGCGAGCAAGCGCCTGTTCAACATTCTGCCCTTTTGACAATGGCCTGAGGTACCGGCCAAGGAGAGCCCGAAGGCGGAACTCTGACCGGGTGAGGGAAGCGGCTGCCCGGCGTGTAGCATCCGCCATATACGGAAGAGATACCCGCAATGGATTACATTGTGGAATCGATCCCAATTGGTTGACGAGAACGGCTTCTCCGGCCAGGTCGGCGCTGTCGAACCATTCTGCCGTGGACGGCCCGTTCGGACCGGCGCGGGCAGAATCGGAACCGTGCACCATGTCCACTAAATTCAAATCGGAAAGTGGCCTTGTTATCCCAAGGATCTCGGCGTTACGAACCGCTCGAGATAACCGGTGCCCGCCGCAATCTCGTCCCATCCGTCGAGATCGAGGTCAATGACGGCGAGTCCTGCCGTCGGGAACTTCTCCCGCATGCATCTCACGGCATCGGCATCGCCGTCCGGCGCGATCAGCGAGGCCGCATTCTCCATGCCGGGATTGTGGCCGACGATGAGCAGCGTGCGGATGCCAGGTTCGACGGCCCGGATCACATCGAGCATGCGCTCGGCCGGCACCTCGTAGATATCCGCCGCCTCGTGTTCGACCTTTTTCAAAATGGCCCCGCGGACGAGCTTCCAGGTTTCCTGCGCCCGGCGGGCCGGCGAGACGAGGGCGAGATCGGGGATCAGTTTTTCGCGCACCATATAGGCGCCGATGACGGATGCCGCCTTGCGCCCGCGATCCGCCAATGGCCGTTCACGGTCGGCCACACCGTCGGGCCAGGCGGATTTGGCATGGCGCAGAAGGATGAGGCGGTGTTTCGGCAGCATGGGGTTCAGCTTCATTTTATCGCGAGGCCGATGTCGTAGGTTAGAGCTTCGTTGCGTGTTGACTCCTGGAGCATGAAGGGCCTCCGATACAACAGGGAGGTCAGTCGTTTCGTCCCACCTTTGCGAAACTTGAGCATCCCGCGGGTTTCGGCGTGACGGTGTGCGATCGAGCCTGGAACGCGTCTTGTCCGAAATCGAATTAAGCTCGACCTCGCTGACGAAACTCTGGACGTCGCCCTGAGTTCCGATGCCAGGAGAACCGCAGCAGGTCTTCGAGCAGGCGTCAACCCTTTTCGAAACCCCAGACTGCAGGCTTATGCAGGCAGGCTATTCGCTGCGAATTCGCAAAACGGGCCACCGTCCGGGCACTTTAAGTGCCCAGACGGGCTGGCCATTGCTTCTGTCGGAAATGGCCAATTTCAGAGGCTTTTGGCCAGAACTAGCTTCGATTTCTCAACAGACACTGAAGAACTGCAAGCCTGCTCAGCTGCACCCGCTCGTCGCGCCGCACGTGTCGCACTTCTCGCACGTCCCATTCCGCACCATCGTGAAGTTCTGGCACTCCGAGCACATGTTGCCGGTATAGCCCTGCATAATTGAGCGCTGGCGGCGTTCGGCTTCCACCTTCTTGGCTTCGGTCTTCGCCGTCGCTGCGTCAGCTGCCGCCTTGTCGGAGAAGAGGGCGGTGGCGTCGCTGGTGATTTCCTCGCTTATCTCTTCGGCGATCTCCTCGGCCAATTCCTTGGCGCGTTCCTCGTAGTCGCGCTTGAAGGCGACGATTTCGGAGGTGGAGACGGCAACTGTCGGCTCCAGCTTGCGGGCCGCGGCACCTGCAAAGGCGGTCACGGTGCCGGTGGAGGCGGCGCGGGCAGGGGCTGCGGTGGCAGCACCCTTGGGTTCGCCCGCCTGGCGTTCGCCGCCGGTGCCGGAGACCAGCGTCGGCTTGTAGCCGCGGGTCCAGCCGGTGGAGAGCAGGTTGGTCTTGCCTTCCTGGATGCCCTTGCCAAGCGCCGTGTTCGAGAAGTCGGACGTGTCGACATGGGCGAGATCATGGCGGCCGAGATAGGAGACGGCGAGTTCGCGGAACACATAGTCGAGGATCGAGGTGGCGTTCTTGATCGCATCGTTACCGATGACCATCCCGGCCGGCTCGAACTTGGTGAAGGTGAAGGCCTCGACATATTCCTCGAGCGGCACGCCATATTGCAGACCGAGCGAGATGGCGATGGCGAAGTTGTTCATCATCGCACGGAAAGCAGCCCCTTCCTTGTGCATGTCGATGAAGATCTCGCCGAGGCGGCCGTCGCCGAATTCGCCGGTTCTGAGATAGACCTTGTGTCCGCCGACGGCGGCCTTCTGGGTATAGCCCTGGCGGCGGTTCGGCAGCTTCTCGCGTTCGCGCGAAACCCGTTCGATCACTCGCTCGATGATCTTCTCGGTGACCGTCACAGCCTGGGCGGCGACGGGCGCCTGCAGCAGTTCCTCCAGCGCATCCTCGTCGTCCTCGTCTTCGATCAGCGAGGCATTGAGCGGCTGCGACAGCTTGGAGCCGTCGCGATAGAGGGCGTTTGCCTTGAGGCCTAGCTTCCAGGACAGCATATAGGCGTTCTTGCAATCCTCGACGGTCGCCTCGTTCGGCATGTTGATCGTCTTGGAAATCGCGCCGGAGATGAAGGGCTGGGCAGCCGCCATCATGCGGATATGGCTTTCGACGGAGAGATAGCGTTTGCCGATCTTGCCGCAGGGATTGGCGCAATCGAAGACCGGCAAATGCTCGGCCTTGAGGAAGGGCGCGCCTTCCAGCGTCATCGCGCCGCAGACATGGATGTTGGCGGCTTCGATGTCCTTCTTCGAGAAGCCCATATGGTCGAGCAGGTTGAAGCTCATGTCGGCGAGCTGCTCGTCGGAAACCTTCAACGTCTCCTTGAGGAAGTCGGCGCCGAGCGTCCACTGGTTGAAGACGAACTTGATGTCAAAGGCGCTCTTCAGCGCGGCATTGACGGCTTCCACCTTCTCGTCGGTCAGGCCCTTGGCCTTCAGCGTCGACGGGTTGATCGCCGGCGCCTGGTTCAGGTTGCCGTGGCCGACGGCATAGGCTTCGATCTCGGCGATCTGGCTTTCGGAATAACCGAGCGTGCGAAGCGCTTCCGGCACGGCGCGGTTGATGATCTTGAAGTAGCCGCCGCCGGCGAGCTTCTTGAACTTGACGAGGGCGAAGTCAGGCTCGATGCCGGTGGTGTCGCAATCCATGACGAGGCCGATCGTGCCTGTCGGCGCAATGACCGAGACCTGTGCATTGCGGTAGCCATGCTTTTCGCCGAGTTCGAGCGCCTTGTCCCAGGCCGATTTGGCATGGACTACAAGATCCTGGTCGGGGTTTTCCGAATGGATCAGCGCGACCGGATCGATCGATAGCGCCTCATAGCCGGAGGTTTCGCCATAAGCGGCGCGGCGATGATTGCGAATGACCCTGAGCATGCTCTCGCGGTTCGGCGCGAAATTCGGAAAGGGGCCGAGCTCGCCGGCGATTTCGGCCGAGGTCGCATAGCAGATGCCGGTCATGATTGCGGTCAGCGAACCGGCGATGGCACGGGCTTCAGCGGAGTCGTAGGGAATGCCCGACGACATCAGCAGGCCGCCGATATTGGCGTAGCCGAGGCCGAGCGTGCGGTATTCGTAGGAGAGTTCGGCAATGCGCTTCGACGGGAACTGCGCCATCATCACCGAGATTTCGAGCACGACGGTCCACAGGCGAACTGCATGTTCATAGTCGCCGATATTGATGCGCTTGGTGGCCTTGTCCTTGAACTGCAAGAGGTTCAGCGAGGCGAGGTTGCAGGCCGTGTCGTCGAGGAACATGTATTCCGAGCACGGGTTCGAGCCGCGGATCGGGCCGCCGGCCGGCGAGGTGTGCCAGTCGTTCATGGTCGTGTTAAAGTGGATGCCCGGATCGGCCGAAGCCCAGGCGGCATAGGAAATCGTTTCCCAGAGGTCGCGCGCCTTCAGCGTCTTCATCACCCGGCCGTCCTTACGGGCGGTCAGCTTCCATTCGCCGTCATCCTCGACCGCACGCAGGAAGTCGTCCTTGATCGAAACGGAGTTGTTGGAGTTCTGGCCGGATACCGTGAGGTAGGCTTCCGAATCCCAATCCGTGTCGTAGGTCTTGAATTCGAGATCCTTGTAGCCCTGGCGGGCGAACTGGATGACGCGCTGGACGTAGTTTTCCGGAACCTGGTCCTTCTTGGCGGCGCGGATTTCGCGCTTGAGGGCAGGGTTCTTGGCCGGATCGAAGCAATCGCCATTATCGCCGCCTTCGCAGTTGAAGCAGGCCTTCATGATCGCCTTCAGGTGCCTGGCGACGATCTTCGAGCCAGTGACGAGAGCGGCGACCTTCTGCTCTTCCTTGACCTTCCAGTTGATGTATTCCTCGATATCGGGATGGTCGATGTCGACGACCACCATCTTGGCGGCGCGGCGCGTCGTGCCGCCCGATTTGATGGCGCCGGCGGCGCGGTCGCCGATCTTCAGGAAGCTCATCAGGCCGGAGGAGCGGCCGCCGCCGGAAAGCTTTTCGCCTTCGCCGCGCAGCATCGAGAAGTTGGAGCCGGTGCCGGAGCCGTATTTGAAGAGGCGGGCTTCACGCACCCAAAGGTCCATGATGCCGCCTTCGTTGACGAGGTCGTCTTCGACCGACTGGATGAAGCAGGCATGCGGCTGCGGATGTTCGTAGGCCGACTTGGACTTGGTCAGCTTGCCGGTGAAGGGGTCGACGTAGAAGTGACCCTGGCCAGGGCCGTCGATGCCATAGGCCCAGTGCAGGCCGGTGTTGAACCACTGCGGCGAGTTCGGGGCGACGCGCTGGGTGGCGAGCATATAGGCGAGCTCGTCCTTGAAGGCGGCAGCATCTTCTTCCGAAGAGAAATAGCCGCCCTTCCAGCCCCAATAGGTCCAGGTGCCGGCGAGACGGTCGAAGACCTGGCGCGCATCGATTTCGGAACCGGTTTGCTCCTCCTTGGGCAGGGTCTTCAGCGCGGCATCATCGGGAACGGAGCGCCACAGGAAGGAAGGAACGTCGTTTTCCTCGACCTTCTTCAGACGAGTGGGAACGCCGGCCTTGCGGAAATATTTCTGCGCCAGAACATCGGTCGCGACCTGGGAGAACTGCGCGGGAACGTCGATATTCTCGAGGCGGAAGACGATCGACCCATCCGGGTTCTTGATCTCGCTCGTCGCCTTGCGGAATTCGATATCCGCATAGGCGCCTTGGCCGGCCTTCGTGAAACGACGTTCGATGCGCATAGTCTTGACCTCGCGTTGGCGCCCGTCCCCTGGGCGCAAATTTCCTATCCGGCGGCACATTGTCGTCGTGCAGCCAGTCTCGTTTCCGTATTGTCACAGGGGTGTCATCCGGAGATGGCTTTCCTGTATCTTGTGGTGATGGTGGCTGCAAACACTAAATATAGTATTAACAACTTATTATCGCCAGTCCCGATGTCACTTTTTTTGGAGGCTGAAAACTGCGCAGAGATTCCCTCGGGCCTGAACCGGTTCCGGCGCATGCCCTCAATCTGCGTCTTGTTTTTCAAAGGGAACCGGGCTCGTAACCTCCGGTCCTGTCGCCGCCGCAACATCACGAACAATAAAGTTTGAAACAGCTGATTCCGTCAAGGGCTGGTTTTTAATTGAATGGTAACCACAACATCTTGTGGATGCGCCTGTGGAGATTGGGGAAAGTCGGGGAGTGCTGAAAATACAAGGACTTGCGGGTGTCGCCGGCTAAGGAAAATCTCGTAGCGGCAAAAAAGCGTCCTGCGGCAAATCTTGTGATGGCATTTCCGGCACAAATGCGCATGCCGATTCGCTGAGCCGGCGAGCGCTGTCGAAGTGCGCCGAGAATGCCGGCGCACTCCGGATAGCGGCGGTTAGCGCGCGCCCTTGGCGATCGGTTCCTGATAAGTGAAGCCCATGTCCCAGGGGAAATAGATCCAGGTGTCCTGGCTGACCTCGGTGATGAAGGTGTCGACGGTCGGCACGCCCTTCGGCTTGGCATAGACGCAGGCGAAATGCGCCTTCGGCAGCATGGTGCGCACCTGTGCGGCTGTTTTGCCGGTATCCGTCAGATCGTCGACCACGAGCACGCCTTCGCCGCCGTTTTCGGTAAGCTCCGGCGCAATTCCCTTGAGGAGCACCATGTCGCCCTGGTTCACATAGTCGTGGTAGGAGGCGATGCAGACGGTCTCGATCAGCCGGATGTTCAGTTCGCGCGAGATGATTGCGGCCGGAACGAGGCCGCCGCGGGTGATGCAGACGATCGCCTTGAAGGCCTGATCGAGGCCGGCAAGCCGCCAGGCAAGTGCGCGCGCATCGCGGTGGAACTGATCCCAGGAAACGGGAAAGGCTTTATCGGGAAGGGACATAGGGCTGCTCCGCGGCATGATTGAGAGGACACGCCGTTTGTCGGCGACCGGACGGCTTCAGCGGCAAAACGCAAATCGCGCAGCCGGAACTGCGCGAGATCGCGAGCTGCCGCGCGAGATCGCACGTGCTACTGCGCGAGGCGTGGCCGGGGCTGGAAGCCTTCATCGGTGGCAGCAATTAGCGGGATTTGCCGGTAAAACGCAAGAGCAGCCGCTCATCGCGACAACAGCGTCAGCGCCGTCATCGATTGCAGCAGGCTCTTCGTCGTGCCGCCGAAGATCGCCTGCCAGAGCCGGGAATGGGTATAGGCGCCCATGACGAGAAGGTCGATGCTGCTGTCCGACAGCCGGTTTTCGATGACATTCGAGGCATTCCTGTCGACGCTGTGGCCCGTCGCAAGCGTCGTCTTCACGCCATGGCGGGCAAGTGCAGCGGCGATCTCGGCGCCTGATGTGAGCGGCGACTGCAGGGCGGTATCGGCCGGGTCGACCGAAAAAATCTCCACCTCCTCGGCCGCTTTCAGGAAGGGCAGCGCATCGAAGGTCGCGCGCGCCGCCTCCTTCGAGCCATTCCAGGCGATCAGCACGCGCTTGATCGGCCTCGGCTGGCGGATAACGTAAGGGATCATCAGCACCGGTCGCCCGGTTTCGAAGAGGAAGCTGTCGACGTCGACATGGCTGTCGGAGGGATTGTCCGGGTCGGCCTGCGATGCGATCAGAAGATCGGCGCTGCGGGCGCTTTCGATCAGCGGTGCGGAACCGTAACCGGTGGAGGTGGCAAAGCTGCGCCATTCCGAGGAGGCGCCGGCGGCCTGCGCTTTCGCCTGAAAGATGCGCTCGACGGCGACCGTTTCACCATGCGCCATATCCTGCAGCGCCTGCACCGCGACGGGATCGGGAATTTCCATCGGCGCCACCAGCGGCACGGCCGAGATGGTTTCGGCATGCAGGCCGATCACGTGAGCACCGCTTTCTGCGGCAATCGCAAAGGCGAAATCGGCAACGACGGCGCTATTGTCTGCCGTATCGAGAATGGCGAGGATGGTTTTGTAGGACATATCAATTCTCCTTGCGCTGAAATGACGTGCGCGAGGGACGGAATGCACCGGACCGTTCTCCCGTTCCATGACGGGAATCAAGTCCAGTCCCTCAAGCCTCGGCAGAATGGTTTTTTGCGATCGCCTTGTTCCGGCCGATGGCGTCGATCATCGCATGCACCTCGGCGCCG
This sequence comes from Rhizobium sp. NLR10b, assembly GCF_019685435.1. Lineage (NCBI taxonomy): Bacteria > Pseudomonadati > Pseudomonadota > Alphaproteobacteria > Hyphomicrobiales > Rhizobiaceae > Rhizobium > Rhizobium sp. NLR10b. Next base: position 34,462 of record NZ_JABDWV010000007.1, read on the forward strand.
GCTGCATCGATTGCCGGTTGCGAGCGGCCGCGCACGACGATCTCGGTCGAGAATTTCTGGCCGAGATAACGTGGGTAGGAACCGATGCTGGTGTCCGGATGCGCTTTCTGGACCGCGGCAAGCGGGGTGCCGATATCACCCTCGCCGTAAGGGCAGGCGATGGCGAGCGAGAGCAGCGGCGTGCCGGTGCGAAGCGTCGGCAGCACATTGTCGACCATGGCCTGAAAGACCTGCGGCACGCCGGCCATGACATAGACATTGCCGATGATGAAGCCCGGCGCCGTCGACACCGGATTGGGGATATGAACGGCACCCCGCGGCATGCGCGCCATGCGCTGGCGCGCCTCGGTGAAGTCCATCTCGCGGCGACGGTACATATCGGCCAGCAGGGTCATTGCCGCTTCGTCATATTCGCAGGGCAGGCCGAAAGCCTTGGCGATTGCATCGGCGGTGATGTCGTCATGCGTCGGCCCGATCCCGCCCGAGGTGAAGACGTAATCATATCGAGGGCGAAGCGCATTCAGCGCCTCGACGATCGCCTCCTCGTCGTCGGCGACGATGCGCACTTCCTTGAGATCGATGCCTGACAGGGTGAGCAGATCGGCGAGGTGGCCGATATTCTTGTCCTTGGTGCGGCCGGAAAGGAGTTCGTCGCCGATGGCGAGCATGGCGGCGGTGACGACGGTGTCATGGCTCATGGGATGTTCCGTGATGTGAGGCTGGTCAATAGGTAGCGCCCTCGGGCCGCTTTGCAAACACTCGCGCGTGATGCGGAAAAGTGTGAGCGGTTTTCCGACGATATCATGCTCTTTGGCACCGACCGATGCGTCTCTTTCGCGCTGAAATGCCTGCTCATTCATTCCGGGGCGCTGCCGGCAGAGCTGATCTTATTTTTACGCCCCACGGCTCTTCCCATAGTCGGTGACGCGAGATATTGAAAACGCCGCAAGCGGGCGTGGCGAAACTGGTAGACGCAAGGGACTTAAAATCCCTCGGCCTTAGGCTATACGGGTTCGATCCCCGTCGCCCGCACCAGCCTACGCTCTGTGAGCTTCGGCTCGGCGAGCCGAAGAGAGCAGCCAAGCGAAGGCTGTCGCGCCGTAGTTCCGTCGGGAACGAAGGCGGACTGGTTCGATAATGCCCCGGTTCGCTGCAACAATCTTTATAATCCTGTTTGAATATGCCTGTATATTGCGCGCAAAAAAGCGCGTTGTTGCTTGACAATGACATTTTCGGTGCAAGGATTGCGCCGCGGCGAGTAAGTGTTGTCTTGTGGGAGTAAGACGATGGTTTACGATTGGAGCGGGACCAGGGTTCGGCGCGTCCGGATCTTCAAGACGAGCGTCGCATTTGTTCTTGCAACTGCTGTGGCTGCGATACCGCTGTTTTTCTGGGCAATGGATTTGCCGGGTTTCTGATTCGCAATAATCAGCGTTCTGTGAAAGGCAGGCCGCTTGGAGCTCTGCTCTCGCGCCATCTGTTGATCACCCAGCCGGCAACGAGGCCGAGGGCGGCGCCCATGGCCTTGATGCCCGCGTCATGCAGGCGCGGATGGCGGGTCGGCGCGAAATACTGCAGATATTCGATGGCGACCGCCCCAACGATCAGCAGCACGGCCACCAGTTTCCACTGCTTCGGATAGGCGAGAGCAAAGGAGAGGCCGAGCAGAACATAGGCGGTGCCGCGGTCCGCATCGACCGTCGTCACCGTATTCGGTCTCAGCCCGATCGGCGAAACCGTGACAAACAGGATGAGGGCGAGCAGCAGCCAGGCGAGCGGTCTTGCGAATTTGAAGATCATCATCGCTCCATATAAGTGGCAGGCCTTTTCATTGACAGTTAAAATCAGTTCATCTGCCGCCGATTTTGCGATTGGCTTAAGAAAGGCTCTATGGGCTGGGCCGGCCGATCAGTGAACCCTTTCCTTTGGCCGCCGGCCTGTGCCATAGCGGCGGTGACCAATCATGAGAACGGACCACGCCCGTGACGAGACTTGAAGTCGAAAGCGCCGAAGAGGCAATGCGCAGCCTCTTTCCGGCAACGCCGCTGCAGCTCAATGACCATCTCTCGGCCCGCTACGGCGCCGACATATGGCTGAAGCGCGAGGATCTGTCGCCGGTGCGCTCCTACAAGATCCGCGGCGCCTTCAACTTCTTCCGCAAGGCGATCGGGCAGGGGGCGGCCGGCAAGACCTTCGTCTGCGCCTCGGCCGGCAACCACGCCCAGGGCTTTGCCTATGTCTGCCGTCATTTCGGCGTGCCGGGCGTCGTCTTCATGCCGGTGACGACGCCGCAGCAGAAAATCGACAAGACTCGCATGTTCGGCGCTGAATTCATCACCATCCGGCTGTTCGGCGACTTTTTCGACCAGTGCTATCAGGCGGCGCGCGAGCATGTCGAGGCGGTCGGCGGCGTCATGGTGCCGCCCTTCGACCATGCCGATATCATCGAGGGGCAGGCGACGGTCGCTGCCGAGATCATGCAGCAGCTGCCCGAGGGAACGGTGCCTGACATGGTGATTCTGCCGGTCGGCGGCGGCGGACTGGCCGCCGGCATCACCGGTTATCTCGACGGCATCGTGCAGAAATCGGCCTTCGTCTTCGCCGAACCGGCCGGCGCGCCGAGCCTCAGGCGCAGCATTGAGGCAGGCAAGGTGACGACGCTTGCCAAGGTCGACAACTTTGTCGACGGCGCAGCGGTCGCCCGCATCGGCGACCTGAATTTCGCCGCCCTTCGTGATTTCCCGGCAAGCCAAGTGCAACTGATGTCGGAAAACGCCATCTGCGTCACCATCCAGGAGATGCTGAACGTGGAGGGCGTCGTACTGGAGCCGGCCGGCGCCCTGTCGCTGACGGCGGTCGCTGCGATGGACGCCCAGGCAATCCGCGGCAAGAGCATCGTCGCCGTTGTCTCCGGCGGCAATTTCGATTTCGAGCGCCTGCCTGACGTAAAGGAAAGAGCCATGCGTTACGCAGGGCTGAAGAAATACTTCATCCTGCGGCTCGCCCAGCGCCCCGGGGCGCTCAGGGATTTTCTCAATCTGCTCGGCCCCGACGACGATATCGCCCGCTTCGAATATCTGAAAAAATCGGCGCGCAACTTCGGCTCGATCCTGATCGGCATCGAAACCAAGGCGCCTGAGAACTTCGCCCGGCTGATTGCGAATTTCGAAGCTTCCGGCATGGGTTACGAGGATATCACCGAGAACGAGATCCTCGCTAACTTGATCATTTGACTTGGCGATCGCAAGGCCGCCGTGCTAGAGACGCGTCATGGCTTCATTCTTTTCAAATCTCTTTTCGATGTTCTCCGGCGGGGCTAAACCAGCCTCGCAGGCGGCAGGCCCGTCCGGCGAGCCGCAGCTTTACGGCGATTGCACGATTTATGCGGAGCCGCGCAAGGAAGGCAGCCAGTATCGTCTGGCCGGCCGCATCGAAAAGAAGGTCGGCGACGAGGTGCTGGTGCGCAATTTCATCCGTGCCGATATGTTTTCCTCCTCCGACGATGCGATCGAATGCACGGTGCGCAAGGCGCAGCAGATTATCGATCAGCATGGTTCGTCACTCTTCAGCGATGGCGAGAAGATCCGTCAGGTCTGAAACCCGAATCCCGGCCGGGGGAGTTTTCTTGCTTTTCAAGTTCTGGTTCTGATCCCGGTCATGTGATCTTGCACACGCAATCTTAAAGGATTGCGGCGAAAGCTATCGCTTGCAGGATTTGCAGGGCCGCTCTTGTGCTTCAATTTTTCAGACGATCGATCAAGGGATCCGCTGCCGTTATCGCAGCGCCCGCCCGGCCGCGAAGGCGCCTCCCGGACGCCGCGGTGCCGTGATGGAGACTATCAACCTCGCGCTCTTCGTCGTCGAAGCCATTGCCTATTTCGTGCTGATGGTGACGCTTCTGCATTTCCGCCATCGGCTCGGCCTCGGGGTTTTTTTGACGGCGCTCGGCGTCATGCATTTCATGGAGACCTACCTAGCGGCGGTCTTTTACGTCTCGCTGCCGTTCGGCGACGTGTCCCCGGGGTCTTCGGTCTTCTTCTCCGGCAAGCTGATGATGATCCTGATGCTGTATCTGTGGGAGGATGCCGCGACGGTGCGCCAGCCGATCTACGGCTTGTTTCTCGGCAATCTGCTGACCGTCGGCATCGCCTGGGTGCTGCAGTTGCACCAGCCGCTGCAGCTGTCGTCGAACCACACGCCCGATGTCGATTTCCTGAAGGAGATGGGTTGGCTGATGATCTGGGGCACGGCGCTGCTCTACGTCGATTCGCTCGGCATCATTCTGCTCTATGAAAAACTCGGCGATTTCTTCCGCAGGCGTGTCGTTCTGCGTTTCATGATCTCCGGCTTTGTGCTGCTGACTTTCGACCAGGTTGGCTTCTTTGCCGCGCTTCACTATTTCCTCGACGTTCCGGTCGCCGTATTCTGGGGTGGCTGGAAGGCGAAAATGCTCTCCGTCTGCCTCTATGGGGCGATGTTTGCCGTCTATGAATATCGAATCCGCCGCCTTGGCGCCGACGCCGCCGCGCGCTCCATCAGCGACGTCTTTGGTGATCTCACCTTTCGCGAGCGCTATAACGATCTTCTGGAGCGCACCGGCCGCGATATGCTCACCGGCGTTTATGACCGCACGCGCATGGAACTCGAAGCGCCGCTGATGCTGCGGGAGGCCCTGAGGCAGGGGCTGTTTGCCACCGTCCTCATTATCGACGCCGATCACTTCAAGGATGTCAACGACGGTCATGGCCATCTTCAGGGCGACGAGGTGCTGAAGGCGATCGCCGCCCGGCTCGGCACGACACTGCGATCAAGCGACCGCATCTTCCGCTTCGGCGGCGAGGAATTCGTCGCCGTCTGCCCCGGCACAAGCCACGAAGAAGGGCTGCTCCTTGCCGACCGCCTGCGCTGGACGATCGAGACCAGCGTCAAAACACCGGATAACAAGCCGGTGACGGTCAGCATCGGCGTTGCCACAGCTGACGAGGACGGCATCAGCTTTACGACGGTGCTCACCGCCGCCGACGGCAGGCTCTACGCGGCAAAGAAAAGCGGCCGCAACTGCGTCGTCGGCCGCCCCGGTATGATGCAACCGAGTTAGAGCCTTTCCTGATTAGATTGAATCATTCTGTTGATCCAAACGGAGTGGGATGGTCGACCGGCCGGCGCGCGTCGTAGCCAGGCTCTACGGCCAGGCCGGCCGGTCGATCAGTTGGTCCGTTTCGGCCAACAATCCCGCAGATGCGCAGGGAGCGGGGGATGGGCAGGTGTTGCCAACCCCCACTTCAGTCAGGCGGCGCGGAAGATCTTGGCCCCGGAGGGTGCGCTCGTCATGCCGCCGTCGACGGTGATCTCGATGCCGGTGACATTGGCGGAATCGTCCGATGCCAGATAGAGCGCCGCCTTGGCGATTTCGTCGGCTTCGCTCATGCGGCCGAGCGGGCTCAGGCCGCCCATGCGAGCCTCGAGCGCCGACATCGCATCTTCTGTGGGTGCCATCGGCGACCAGATCGGTGTCTTCGTGCCGCCAGGAGTCACCTGGTTGACACGGATGCCGTGCGGCGCGAGTTCCGACGCCATATTGCGCGTCATCGCGCGCACCGCAGCCTTGGTGGCCGCATAGGCCGACCAGCCGGGAGCGCCGAGCACGGCATGCACCGAGCCGTTGAGAATGACCGAGCCGCTGTCGTTGAGATGCGGCAGGGCCGATTGCACGGTGAAGAACACTGCCGTCAGATTGGTGCTGATGATCCGATTGAACTGCTCCGGCGAGGTGTCACCGAGCGGTGTTGCGCCGCCGATGCCGGCATTGGCGAAGACGATGTCGAACTTGCCGACCTTTGCGGCAGCCTCCGCAAAAGCCTTCTCGGTGGCGGCGGCATCGGTGACATCGACCTTCAGCGCCAGCACGCCGGCCCCAAGCGCCTTTTCGGCGGCGGCAAGCGTTTCCGGGTTGCGGCCGGTGATCACCACCTTGGCACCCTCATCGATGAACACCTTGGCGGTTGCAAGACCGATACCGCTGTTGCCCCCGGTGATGAGGGCGACCTTGTTTCTTAGACGCATGATGCATGCTCCTCTTGGAAATGACAACGATCTGGATTATGATCGTTAGCTACAAGGATTATGATTGTAATCCATGTAAGTCAAGACGTAATACGGGGAGAATCCGATGGGACGTTCGCAACTGGAAAAACAGAAGACGCACGAGAAGATCGTCGAGACCGCTTCGAAGCGGCTGCGCGAGGAGGGGCTTGACGGTATCGGCGTCGCCGACCTGATGAAGGAAGCCGGGCTGACTGTCGGCGGCTTCTACAAGCACTTCGCCTCCCGCGACGATCTCGTCGCCGAGGCAGTCCAGTTCGCCTTCGATTCATGGAAACGCGGGCTTGAGGCCGAAGGAGTGAACCCGGCAGAGATGACCGCGGCGGATATCGCCGATCGTTATGTCAGCGCCTATCATCGCGACAACCCCGGCGATGGCTGCCCTTTTGCCGCACTGACCTCGGATCTGTCCCGCAGCGGCGAGAAGGCGCGGCGCATTGCGACGGAGCGGCTCGAACGCAATTTCGAGGCTTTGGCGAGCAAGGCCACGGGAGCAAATGAAGCGGAAAGACGGAGAAAGGCAATCATGGCTTTCGCGATGATGGCAGGCGGCGTCGGCCTTGCCAGGGTTTCCTCGGATGAGGCTCTTTCGGGCGAAATCCTGGAGACGATCCGGGATTTCGTCGCCGATATCGACAAATGACGAACGGCCGGCAGGTGCCGGCCGTTCGATGGAGGCTTCGAAAGCCGATCATGCGGCGAGTGCGATTTCCTCGACGCGCGACTTGGCGGCGCCGATGGCCTTTTCAGCGGCTTCCGGGCCAAAAGCCAGGCCTTCGACATAGATGGTTTCGATATCGGTGATACCGAGGAAGCCGAGAACCGATTTCAGGTAAGGCACGGCATGGTTCAGGGGAGCAGCCGGTCCCTGCGAATAGACGCCGCCGGAAGCAAGTACCACATAGACCTTCTTACCGGTTACGAGGCCGACCGGGCCGCTTTCCGTATACTTGAAGGTCACGCCGGCGCGGGCGACATTGTCGATCCAGGTCTTCAGCGACGAATAGATGTTGAAGTTGATCAGGCCGGTGCTGATGACGATCGTGTCGGCGGCAAACAGTTCGGCGACCAGTTCGTCGGAGGTCTTGATGGCTGCGATCTCTTCGGCGGTGCGGGCTTCCGCCGGCTTGCGGATCGCGCCGGTGAAGAGGTCGTCGATATGCGGCAGCGGGGTGGCGGCAAGGTCGCGGCGGACGACGACGCTGCCCGGTTTCTGGTTTTTCAGCTTCTCGGCGAGATCGGCGGCGATCGGCGTCGAGAGCGATTCGGCACGCGGGCTGGACGTCAGAAGAAGAATGGACGACATGGATCATTTCCTTTCGAATTGAACGGAACGGCTCGTTGCTGGGAGGTGAGCCGCGGTGTCGAACAGGAAAATAAGTCTGGCCTGCTATCGAAAAAACGGAGATAATGTCGATCGAAACTATCGATGGAATGGATGGAAGATGCTTCCGAACCCGACTCTGGACCAATTGCAGGTGTTTCTGACCGTTGCCGAGACCGGCAGCTTTTCGGCCGCTTCGCGCGCGCTGAATCGCGCACAGTCGGTCGTCAGCTATACGATCGCCAATCTCGAGGCACAGCTCGAGATGCCGCTTTTCGAGCGCTCCGGGGCGCGCCAGCCGAAGCTGACGGAAGCGGGCAAGGCGATGCTGGAGGATGCGCGACGAATTCTCGGCGACCTGCAGGTCATGCGGGCGCGCGTCAAGAGCCTGAAGGAAGGACTCGAAGCGGAGGTATCCGTGGCCATCAGCGTCATGGTGCCGTCGAAGGCTGTGGTGGATGTCCTCCACGAATTCCGTGAGATGTTCCCGTCCGTTTCCATGAACCTCAACGTCGGCGAACTCGGAATGGTCATGGATCTCGTTCTGAGCGGCAAGGCGACGATCGGAATTGGCGGAGCAGTCCTGAAGCAGGACGATTCGGTCGTCACGGAGCGGATCGGTCACTCCTTCATGATGCCCGTCGCCGCGCGCAACCACCCGCTGGCCGAACTCGATCGGCCGCTGACCCTCGGTGATGTCCGCGAGGAGGTGCAACTCGTCGTCACCGATGCGTCGGGTCGGACGAAGGGGCGCGATTTCAACGTCCTGTCCTACAAGACATGGCGCGTCAGCGATATCGCCACGAAGCATCAGCTCATCAAGAGCGGCCTCGGCTGGGGCGGCCTTCCAGCGTCCCTGATCCATGACGATCTCCTGAGCGGCACGCTCGTCCATCTCGATCTGGATGCTTATGAGCAGGGGGAGTACGCCATCTATTCGATGCGCCGGCTCGCCAATCCGCCGGGGCCGGCGGCCACCTGGATGATCGATGCCTTCCGCTCGCGGCTTACGCGTTGCCCGAGCCAGGCGGACTTGCACGCCCGGATTGCCGAATTGCGGGAACCTGTCGTGCCGCTCGCGGCCGAATGAGGAAGGCGCGGTTCCCGCGCCTTCCTCCAGATTCTGCCCTTAGAGAACCAGCCGGAACTTCGAGAAGCCGTCGGCACCGTCGCCGGCATCCTCGATCTTGACGCTCTTGACCGCGGCGAGGAACTGTTTTGCCTTGGGACCGCTTTCGAAGGTGACGGTCGTTCCCGGTAGCGGCTTGAAGGTCCAGTTCGCATCGGCCGACGGATTGATCGTACCCTGGTCGTGGACATAGCGGACGATGACGTCGCGATTGGTATCAGGTGCCTGGAAGATCACCTTGTCCGCTGCAATCTCGGGGAAACTGCCGCCGCCGCCGGCGCGGTAATTGTTGGTGACGACGACGAACTTCTGAGCCGGATCGATCGGCTTGCCATCGAAGGCGAGATTCTGGATGCGATTGGAGTCCGGATTGATCGTCTTGCCGGATGAATCATACTTCGGCGGCTGCGACAGGTCGATCTGGTAGGTCACCCCGTCGATGACGTCGAAATTATAGGACGGGAAGTCGTTGTTGAGCAGAGCCGCATCCTTCGAGCCGGCTTCGATGTGATTGAACATGCCGGCAGACATTTCGAGCCAGTTCTTCACCTGCGCGCCGGTGATGGCGACAGCCTGCACCGTGTTCGGATAGAGGTAGAGGTCGGCGACGTTCTTGATGGCGATATCGCCGGCCGGAACGTCGGTATAATAATCCGCGCCGCCTCGACCGCCGGCCTTGAAGGGAGCCGCGGCCGAAAGCACCGGCAGATCCTTGAATTCAGTGTCGGCGAGCATCTGCTTGATGTACCAGGTCTGGGCCTGGCTGACGACCTGCACGGAAGGATCGTCGGCGACGAGCGCGAAATAGGAATAGAGCGGCGCGGAGGTCTTGCCGACGGGCGTGCGGACGTAGGCGAGCGTCGCCGCATGCTCTGATTTGGCCGCCTCGACCACCTCTTTCTTGTCGGCGTAATCGGCGACGACTTTCTTCTTGTCGTCGCGATGATAGATCGGCCGTGCTTCCGAGGTGAAATCGACGATCTTCCAGCTGTTGCCGTCCTTTTCGAGCAGCAGGTCGATAAGGCCGAGATGCGAGCCCCAGAAGCCTGCCATCACGGCGGGCTTGCCATGCAGTGTGCCCTTGACCGGGTCGGCATTGGCGACGCCGTCCCAGCTCTTCGGGCCGGGGAAGACGAGATGCTGGTGACCGGTGAAGATCGCGTCGATCCCGTCGACGGCGGCCAGATGCAGTGAGGCGTTTTCCATCTTTTCGGACGGCGCGCTGCCGTCGATGCCGGAATGGGAAAGCGCGATGACGATATCGGCGCCGGCTTCCTTCATCGCGGGGACCCAGGCCTTGGCGGCCTCGACGATGTCGCGCGTCTGCGCCTTGCCTTCAAGGTTCTTGATGTCCCAGAGCATGATCTGCGGCGGTACGAAACCGATGAAGCCGATCTTGACCGGGCTTTCCTTGCCGGCACCGTCCTTGATCTGCTTTTCCACGATGACGTAAGGCTTGAAGAAGAGGTCGTCCCGCTTGGGGTCCGAGGCGAGCTGGCCTTTGGTCAGGTTGGCGCAGACGAAGGGGAAGTTGGCGCCCGACAGCACCTTGAACATGAAGTCGAGGCCGTAGTTGAACTCGTGATTCCCGAGCGTGCCGACGGTATAGCCGAGCGTGTTCATCGCCTTGATCACGGGATGGACGTCGCCGTCCTTCATGCCGTGCTGATAGGCCATGTAGTCGCCCATCGGATTGCCCTGCAGCACATCGCCATTGTCGATCAGCAGCGAGTTGACGGCTTCCGCACGGATATTGTCGATGATCGTCCCGGTGCGCGCCAGACCCATCGTGTCGTTCGGCTTGTCGGCATAATAGTCATAGGGGAAGACGTTGACGTGAATGTCCGTCGTTTCCATCAGCCGGAGATGCGCCTGGTTGGCGCTGGCACGCGCACTGAATGGGTGCAGCAGCACCAGGGCGGAGGTGGCGGCAAGGCCGCCAAGCAGGGAACGGCGGCTCATCAGGCCGACATCGAAAATGGAAGACATGGAAGCTCTCCTTTAAAGATCATGCATCGTCCGGCCCCTCAGCATTAGGACGATTTGGCGAGGAGTACACTGCGAAAATGACAGGACGGAAACAATCCGTGGCAAAGGCGAAATGGTTTTAAAACGCAACCTATAGCGAGATCTTCCGACTGAATCCCTCGGGCGCGGCGCGAGCAGCGTCGTCACTGCAAAGGGTCAAAGATTTCGGGCGCACCGCGGCCGGTGTGGTCGACAAAACGCAGGCGACTTACGGCGGCGATGTGCCTCGGCGCAAAGACGGTGCGGCCTTACGATTTCAGCGTCGACGTCGCCAAATGAGGTGGGCGGTCGCCGCTGGTCGCGGCTCTAAGCTGACGAACCGCCAGCACCGGCCGTATTTCCTTATGGAAAAAGCGGAAATAGGAAGAGACCTGTGCCCGCGAATTCGAATTCACATCGAACTGCACGCCGATGCGGCCATTGTGCTTCCAGCGGATGATGCCTTCGAGCAGTCCGATATTTTCGGCTTCGATGCGCACCTTGCTGCCGGAAGCGGCATGGAGTGGCGTCTTCGTCTCCAGGGCGGCGCCGGTCACCGACAGGTTGAGAATGCGGACATCCACTTCGCTGTTCAGATATTTGACGCTGCCGAAGACACGGCAGTTTTGCCGGTCCGCCTTTCGCGCGGTGATTTTCAAGTTTCGGGTCATGCTGTCTCCCTCGGATACAGTCGGAGAGCATAGCGCCCGAAAATTGAAATGGTTTTAGTGGCTTGGCTAAAATTGCAATGAAACGGTTGGCGTTACTGCAGGTCGCCAAGATGCGTGCAGCGATTCTGGAAAGCCAATGGTGTAAGACCCGCTAGCGCAGGTCGCCTGACTCCAATGCGACGCCGCGGGCGGTGGCCGTTCTGCGCGCCACCACATGTTCGCGCCAGACCGTGAAGATGCCGGCTCCAACCACGATTGCCGAGCCGACGATCGTGTTGAGACTGAGCGTCTCGCCATAGATCGTCACGCCGATGATCGAAGCGTAGACGAGGGACAGATAGGTCAGCGGCTGAACGGCGGCGGCATCGAGACTATCGTAGGCGCGGATCAGGAAATAATGGCTTGAAATGCTGGTCATACAGACCAGCGCCATCCAGCCCCAGTCGCCCGATGACATCCAGCTCCAGTAGAACGGCCCGATCAGCGTCATCGCGACGGCGCCGACGACACCGGTATAGAAAAAGCTGGTCGTCGAAGAATCGTCGCGGCTGACGAGGCGTGTGGCGATGACGTAGAAGGCGAAATTGAAACAGGAGGCGACGGCGAGAAGCAGCTTCACGTCGAAAAAATCGCCTTCCGGTTTCAGGATCAGCAGCACTCCAAAAAGCCCGGCGCCGATTGCCGCCCATCGCCGCCATCCGACTCGCTCGCCGAGGATCGGCATTGCCAGCAGTGCGATGAGGATCGGCGTCGCCGAAAAGATCGCCTGTGAACGGGCAAGGCCGATCACGGCAAAACAGGTGATGGCCAGAACCACCTGGACCGCGAGCAGCACACCGCGCGCCACCTGCAGGACGGGGCGTTTGGTACGGGCCGTCGCCTTGAGACCGCCGCGCATCTTCGAAGCGAGAATGACTGTGAAAAGCCCGAAGGCCCAGTAGCGGATCATCGTCACGAAGATCGGGGGATAGGTGGAAGCCAGGTGTTTGGAGATGGCGTCCTGCAGCGAAAAGATGGTCAGCGCCAGCAGGGCGAAAATGTAACCGTGTGTCTTCGATTTCATGACAGGCCAATAAGCGGGAGACGCCCGCGCGTGGCGAAAGTCTGGTCAGGCATTCGGGAAATAAGCAAGGCCTCAAAACCCTACATTCGGCCTGTCGATGATTTCTCTGAGCGCGAAACTCGAATTGATCTTGACCACATGGGGGAGGGCCGACAGCCAGTCGCGATGGATACGCTCATAGTCTTCGAGGTCGCGGGCAGCGACCCTGAGGATGTAGTCATATTCGCCCGACATCAGGTAGCAGACGAGCACGTTGGGACAGAGCTTCACCGCCGACTCGAACTCCGCCAACGTCTTGGCGAACTGGCCTGAGAGTGAAATATGCACGATGGCGATCATCTTGTAGTCGAGCGCCTTGTGCGAAAGCCGCGCATGGTAGCCGTCAATGACGCCGCTTCTTTCAAGAATGTCGAGCCGGCGCGAACAGGCCGAGGGGGAAAGTCCGATCCGCTCGGCGAGCTCGGCATTGGTGATGCGGGCATTGGCCTGCAAAACCTTCAGAATCGCAAGATCGATGGTGTCAAGGTTGACCATTCGAAGAACCTTCGAAAACAAGAGTTAGTGACGCAATAATCACCGAAAAATCGCATCTGCGCAAACCGTCTTTGCAAGGACATTTCGCAGCCTTGATGGTTGGATCGGTTGCAGAGGAGATCCGCGACCGCGGAGACAGAAGGAGAGGAACGCGAAATGCGTGTCGGTTGCCCGAAGGAAATCAAGAATCATGAATATCGCGTCGGCCTGACGCCTGCTTCGGTGCGCGAATATGTGGCTCATGGCCACGAGGTCTGGGTGGAAACCAAGGCGGGTGCCGGCATCGGTGCAGATGATGCCGCCTATGCCGCGGCCGGCGCGAAGATTGCCGCCTCCGCCAAGGATATTTTCGAAAAGTGCGACATGATCGTCAAAGTCAAGGAGCCGCAGCCCTCCGAATGGGAGCAGCTTCGCGATGGTCAGCTGCTCTACACCTATCTGCATCTGGCGCCCGATCCCGATCAGACCAAAGGTCTTCTCGCCTCCGGCGTCACCGCCATCGCCTATGAGACGGTGACCGACGAGCGCGGCGGCCTGCCGCTGCTGGCGCCGATGTCCGAAGTCGCCGGGCGCCTGTCTATCCAGGCGGGAGCGACAGCCTTGCAGAAGGCCAATGGCGGTCTCGGTGTCCTGCTCGGCGGCGTGCCCGGCGTGCTGCCGGCCAAGGTCGCAGTCATCGGCGGCGGCGTAGTCGGCCTGCATGCCGCCAGAATGGCCGCCGGACTCGGCGCCGATGTCAGCATCCTCGATAAATCCCTGCCGCGCCTGCGTCAGCTCGATGACATTTTCGCCGGCCGTGTCCACACCCGTTATTCCAGCATTCAGGCGCTCGAGGAGGAGGTCTTCTCGGCCGATCTCATCATCGGCGCTGTGCTGATCCCGGGTGCTGCCGCTCCGAAGCTCGTTACCCGTGAGATGCTGTCCGGCATGAAGAAGGGCGCCGTCATTGTCGACGTCGCCATCGACCAGGGCGGCTGCTTCGAAACCTCGCATGCGACGACGCATTCCGATCCGACTTATGAGGTCGAGGGCGTGGTGCATTATTGCGTCGCCAACATGCCCGGCGCAGTACCGGTCACGTCGGCGCATGCGCTGAACAACGCCACGCTGGTCCACGGGCTTGCGCTTGCCGACCGCGGCCTGCGCGCCATCACCGAAGATAAGCACCTGAGGAACGGCCTCAACGTGCACAAGGGCCGCATCACCAACAAGCCGGTCGCCGAGGCGCTCGGTTACGAAGCCTTCGCGCCGGAAAGCGTGCTCAACGTCGCGTAAGCTATCTGGCCCAAGGTCACGTAAAGGCGCCGGTCTCTATCAGGGCCGGCGCCTTTACCTTGTCGATCCGACACTGGAAGCAATTGTTTCGTGCCGAACGCACATGGACATAGGCGATGTCGGCTCGTGCCAGCAGTGTCTCGGCATAGGCCGGAATTTGGTCGAAATCGGTCACCGCGCCGGTGCCGTAGACGATGCGATCATTCGTACTGTAGCCGCGGACGATGAAATTGGGGCTCATCGTCAGCATCGGCGGTTGGACCTCCTCGGCGGCGTAGCGTCGGCAGACTTGTTTATGCAGGAAGACCGGCCCGGTTTCGGCATAGGGCTGCAGCGCCGGAAAGGGCCGGTAGGCGAAAACCAGCAGTTCCTCGCCTTCTTCGATATTCTGCAGGCAATGGCGGCAGGGGTTGCCGTCACCGTCTGATATCATCGTCTCGGGCAGGTTGTCATAGGCATCACGGCCACCGTTCCAGAGGGCATCGGCATCGGCGGTCGGCATAGCGGCAAAACGAATGACGGTCATGACAAATCTCCTTTGTGATTGCCATGAAATTGCACCTGGACGAGCGTGCAAACCACCCGTTTCTTGCACGCAGACAGCCCTTGGACGAGCAAATCAAACCTTCAGCTTTTCCGCGCAAGCTCCAGCAGTTCCTTGTCACTCAGCGGCCGCACAATGCCGGTGCCTGTGGACACAGGGGAGAAGCCGTACATCTGATAGAGCTGCAGTGCGCGCGGATGGTCGAGATTATTGGTGGTCGTGGTGACGCGCTTCGGATCGAGCGCCCAGATCGCATAGAGCGCCTGCAGCAGAAACCATTTGCCGATGCCAAGCCCGAGCGCATGTTCGATCAGGCCGAAATGGCTAAGTTCGATCGTCTCCTCGTCCTCGCAGAAATACTCGTAGAATCCAGCCGGCGCGCCATTCACGTAGAGGACGCTGATATTGTTGCGCTTGTCGTTCAGCGTTTCGGTGAGTTGCTCGTCGCTCATGCGCAGCCGGTCCACCCATTGCCAGCGCGCCCCCACCTGTCGGTAGAGATAGCGGTAGAAGGGCAGTGGTATGCCTGGCGCACGCATGATCGCCGTCTGGATATTGACGGGCACCGGCATGCTGGCCTTCGGCGCCGCTGTCATTTCAAGACGGGTGATATGAGCTTTGAGCGAAGCGGGTGTCTTTCCCATGGCGGTTCAGGCTTTGACCGGCGTCGGTGGACCGGTGACAACAGGGGTATCGTCACGGCTGCCCCATTCGCTCCATGAACCATCATAAAGCTTGTTGTCGTGATGGCCGAGGGATTCCAGCGCCAGCGTGATGATCGCGGCCGTTATTCCCGAGCCGCAGGAGGTGACGACCGGCTTAGAGAGATCAATCCCGGCCTTTTCGATCGTCTGCCTGAGTTCGGGTAGCGACTTGAACCGACCCTGGTTGGCGAAGACACCGGAGGGCAGGCTTCGGGCGCCGGGCATATGGCCGGAGCGCATGCCGGCACGCGGCTCGGGTTCGGTAGCGGCGAAGCGGCCGGCGCTACGGGCGTCGGCGATCTGCATCGCACCGCTCGAGACGATGTCACGCATGGTATCCAGCGTCACGACGCGGCTCTCGTCGAAGTCAGGCGTAAACGTCGTCGGGGCATAGCTGGGGGCCGCTGTTTCGAGCGGACGGCCCTCGGCCTTCCAGCCGTCGAGACCGCCGTCGAGGACGAAGACGTTCTTGGTGCCCATCACCCGGAACAGCCACCAGACGCGGGGCGAGGCAAACACGCCGATACCGTCATAGACGACGATGCGATGATTCTCGCTGATGCCGAGCTTGCCGACTTCGGCGGCGAAGTAATCGGGCGAGGGGATGGTGTGGGGCAAAGACGTCGAGTGGTCGGCGATCTTGTCCTGATCGAAGCGGATGGCCCCGGGAATATGGCCGGCCGCATATTCGGCATCGGCGTCGCGCTTCTGCGCCGGCAGGTAGAAGGAGGCGTCCAGCACGCGCAGATCCGGCTTGCCGAGCTCGGCCTGCAGCCAGTCGGCCGAGACGACGAAACGGCTCTTGCTCTCAGTCATTATGGTCTCCCCTTGTCAGGCTTCTTCGCCGGGCGTGCCGAATCGGATTCGGAAGCGCCGGTTCTCCTTGCCCTTCTTTTCGATCTTGGCGATATGGATCTGACCGACTTCCTGCGTCTCCGAGACATGTGTGCCGCCGCAGGGCTGGCTGTCAATCGAGGAGTTCTCGCCGATACAGACGAGACTGACCCGGCCGAGCCCCATCGGCGGGCGCACGTTCTTTGATTTGACGATGTCTGGGTTGGCCGCAAGCTCGTCGTCGGTAATCCATTGCAAGTAGACCGGATGGTTCTGGCCGACGAGTTCCATCAGCTTGGCCGTGACCTCGTCCTTGTCGATCGTCTCGCTCATGTCGAAGTCGACGCGGCTTTCTTCCTCGCCGACCGCGGCCCCGGTGATCGGATAGGAGCAGATGACCGACAGCAGGTGGCAGGCCGTGTGCATGCGCATCAGCCGGTAGCGGCGCGGCCAGTCGACATGCAGCACCAGCGTCTCGCCAACCTCCGGCCGCGGCTCGTTCTCGAGCGGCACGTGGATGATGACGTCCTTGCCGGCGCCGTGTTTCGTCTGGCCGAGTGCGATCTTGGTGCCGTCGGCGCGTTCAAGCTGGCCAGTGTCACCGGGCTGGCCACCCGAAGTGGCATAAAAGCAGGTCTGGTTGAGCTCGATGCCCCCGTCGTCGTGAACGGCGGTGACGACCGCCTCGCATGTCGAGAGATAGAAGTCGTCACGATAAAGGGCATTGACGGGCATCGGTCTCACACGGGTTCGTAGGGAACGTGTATGTCGGAAGACCGAGCCATCCAGCCCGGAACGGGCAGTCCTTTCGACCTCAGGAAATCCGGATTGAAAAGCTTCGACTGGTAGCGGTTGCCGTAGTCGCAGAGGATTGTCACCACCGTGTGACCGGGGCCGAGGTCCCGGGCGAGATTGACGGCGCCGGCAACATTGATCGCCGTCGAGCCGCCGAGGCACAGGCCCTCGTTTTCGACGAGATCGAAAAGATAGGGAAGTGCTTCGGCATCGGAGACCCGATAGGAAAAGTCCGGCATGAAGCCCTCGAGATTGGCGGTGATGCGGCCCTGGCCGATGCCCTCGGTGATCGATGAACCTTCGGATTTCAGCGTGCCGTTCTTGTAGAATTCGTAGAGAGCGGCGCCATCGGGATCGGCGATGCCGATCTTGACGTCGGCCTTGAAGGCCTTGAGGCCGGCAGCGACACCTGCCAGCGTGCCGCCGGAACCGACGGAGCAGATAAAGCCGTCGATTTTGCCGTCGGTATCCTTCCAGATTTCCGGCGCGGTCGTTTCGACATGCGCCTGCCGGTTGGCGACGTTGTCGAACTGGTTCGCCCAGATCGCGCCGTTCGGTTCGCTCTTTGCCATTTGCTCGGCAAGGCGCCCGGACACTCTCACGTAGTTGTTCGGGTTCTTGTAGGGAACGGCCGGCACTTCGACGAGTTCGGCGCCGAGCAGCTTCAGCGCGTCCTTCTTTTCCTGGCTCTGCGTTTCCGGGATGACGATGACGGTGCGGTAGCCGAGCGCCTTGGCGACCAGCGTCAGCCCGATGCCGGTATTGCCGGCCGTGCCTTCGACGATGACGCCGCCGGGCCGAAGCAGCCCCTTCCGCTCCGCATCGCGGATAATGTAGAGCGCGGCACGGTCCTTCACCGACTGGCCGGGGTTCAGGAACTCCGCCTTGCCGAGAATGGTGCAGCCGGTTGCCGCGGAGGCACCCTTGAGTTTGATCAGCGGCGTGCTGCCGATGGCTTCGAGGACGGAGGGATGGAAGGTCATGGAATCTGCCTCTTTCGAACTCTTACTTTAGGAACGGTCTTTTCCCTTCACAAGGCTGTGTTGGCAAGAAATGCTATTCCATGGCCCTGACGGCCACGATAAAATTTAGCTTTCTTGCCCGAAATGGCCCGCGAGCGCGATCCCACCGTGTCGCGGTGATCCGAAGATTGACTTTCCCCGTACGGATGAGGACAAAGCGACAACGGAACACGGGCAGCGGGGCGTGGCCGAAAACCGAATGGATTACAAGCAGATCGACACGATCGACGCATTGATGGCGCATTATGTCGCCGGCTCCTTGCCCGAGCCGGCACGCGTGCTCGTACAC
This sequence comes from Rhizobium sp. NLR10b, assembly GCF_019685435.1. NCBI lineage: Bacteria > Pseudomonadati > Pseudomonadota > Alphaproteobacteria > Hyphomicrobiales > Rhizobiaceae > Rhizobium > Rhizobium sp. NLR10b. The sequence continues at coordinate 52,755 of NZ_JABDWV010000007.1, forward strand.
TCCCACCTGGAAATGAAACCTGACAATCGCAACTTGGTGAAGGCACTCGAGCTGCTGGCCGGAGAGGCGCTGGAAAACACGACGGAAGCCGCCATTGCCGACCGCAAGCAGCGCCTTGCGGCAATCTTCTCCACCGCTTCTTCCGATTCTGAGCCAGAGGCAGCCAGGAGACCGGCGACTGCGCTGTTTCCCCGTGGGCTGCGCGACCTTGTCGGCTTCGAAGTCGAGGAGGTCGCCTGGCGCAGGCGGCTGCCCGGATTTAAAGAATACTCGCTCAACATGGACGGCTGCGAGGTCCGTCTGATGTGGATTCGCCCTGGACGCGCCTTTCCGGCGCACACGCATAAAGGCGTGGAACTGATCCTCGTTCTCGACGGGGCTTTCAACGATGAGCGCGGCCATTTCGGCCCCGGCGACATCTCGATTGCCGATGAAACTGTCGATCACCGGCCGGTTGCCGAAAGGGACAGGCCTTGCATTGCCTTGGCTGTTTCGGATGGACCGATCCGGCTGACCGGGTCCTTTCGTCAGATGATCGGCGACCTGATCGGCTGAAAGCAGCCACAATGGTGTGATAAAGCCGTAAATCCGGGAGGCGCAAAGAACTTCCGGGCCTGTTTTCGTGCTGGTCAGGCAGAGCCGGAGGAGCATGTCATGCGTGATTTCATCGCCCGTCCCGAACATGGAATCGTCTGGATCTCGGGCGCGAGCTCGGGTATCGGCCGGGCGCTTGCGCTGAAGCTTGCCGGCGAAGGATACAAGGTCGCGGTCACCGCCAGAAGCCACGAAAAGCTGGTCGAGCTACAGGCCGAAGCCAGCGGCCTTTCCGGCAACATTATCGTCCTCGACGGTGATGTCACCGATGCTGAGGACATGGAACATGTCCTGGCCTCCATCGAATATGAGCATGGCACGCTGGCCATGGCCATCCTCAATGCCGGTATCCATCTGCCTGTTCACGCCGAGGACCTGAACCGCGCCGATTTCGAAATGAGCTTTGCGGTCAATCTTTGCGGCGTCGTCAACTGTCTGTTGCCGACGATCCGCCATATGAAAGCGAAAGGGCAGGGACAGATCGCCATCGTCTCTTCCGCCACAGGCTATGGGGGCCTGCCGACGGGGGCTGCCTATGGCGCCACCAAGGCGGCGTTGATCAACATGGCCGAAAGCCTGAAATTCGATCTCGACAAGATGGGCATCCGCATCCAGCTCATCAGCCCTGGCTTCGTTGACACGCCGTCGGTGGGGAAGAGCGCATTTCCCATGTCAGCGGCGCTGGTGTCGCCCGAGGAGGCTGCCCGCCAGATTGCTGCCGGGCTGAAATCGGAGGCTTTCGAGATCGCTTTCCCCAGGCGCTTCACGACGATGCTGAAGCTGGCGCGTCTGCTGCCTTATGGCGCTTATTTCCCGCTGATGAACCATCTGACTGGCTGGCGGCAGCGGCCACCGCTCGATGATCACCATCCGGTGATGCCGCACCCTGCGGAATGATCAATGGCGCAATAAGACGGGTGGTCGGAACGCGCGGATCAAAAGGTCTGATGCGGAAGAAGTCTTTATCCGCCGCGACATGAAAAGGCCGGCATAAACCGGCCTTTTCCGATGTGGTGCGCTTTTGCGCGACATGTTTCAAAACGGGCGATTGCCTGCTCAGTTGTCGTATTCGCGGCAGGCTTCGCTGATTGATGCGCCGCTCTCACCGCCGCGCGTATCGACACCGGTCCGCTGCTGCGGCATGCCGGCGCATTCCATCGCCTGCGGCGGTTGGATGCTCTGGGTCGTGGTCGGATCGACGGGCGCGACCTGGACAGGGTGCATGCCATTGTCGCTGTTGGTGTAATCGGACGAATAGTTACCCGAACCCGGATCGGTCGAGCCGCCATTTGTCGGTCCGATGGGATCCGGATTCGACTGAGCAAAGGCTGACGATGCCATGCCGATCGCGAGCAGCGAAGCGGCAATAAGGGATTTGGTCATGAGGATATCCTCCTTTGATTTTCATCACGGATGACCTCTGAGTAACCACCTGCAGGAGTCATTGTTCCGATCTTTTTGAAAAACCTGCACGCGGAGTTTGCATCGTGCGCAAACCTTAACGGCCCAAGTTGCTGGAAAGGCTCCAAACCACGCAGCGTCGCTGTCCTGCGCAGGCTTGCAAAACGCAGCGATTTGCCGTTTCATCGGCACCACCACCGTCCGACACTCCTCCTTATCGAGCTACGCCCTTGTACCCGCCGATGCCCCGTGGCTTCGAAAAGCCTTATGCCGCCTTCCTCTTCGACATGGACGGCACCATCCTCAATTCGATCCTCGCGGCCGAGCGTGTTTGGAGCGACTGGGCAAGAGGCCATGGGCTCGATGTCGGCGCCTTCTTGCCGAAGATGCATGGATCGCGTGGCATTGACACAATCACCCGGCTTAACCTGCCGGGCGTCGATCCCGAACACGAGGCAAGGCTGGTGACCGAGGCTGAAATTGCCGATGTCGGCGATGTCGTTGCCATTTCCGGTGCCGCGGCGTTCCTCAGTTCGCTGCCGCTGGATCGCTGGGCGATCGTCACCTCTTCGCCCTCGCGTCTTGCCCACCGCCGGATGGAAGCGGCTGGCCTGCCTCTGCCGAAATTCATGGTGACGGCGGAGGATGTGACGGTCGGAAAGCCCGATCCGCAATGTTATATTCTCGGCGCCGAACGCCTCGGCGTCAGCACGCGGGATTGTCTGGTGTTTGAGGATGTTGCAGCTGGCATCAAGGCCGCCGAGGCGGCGGGCGCTGATGTCATGGTCGTTACGGCAACCCATCACCATAAGATGGAGACGCCGCATCCGACCATCTCTTCCTATGACGAGATCGCCGTCCGCATCTCAGCCGACCGTCAAATGCTTGTCGTTCCGAGCGCAACCTGACATCCGACGTCAGCATCCGCGGTTGCGCATTCACTCCGCCGCTGCGGCAAGACAGCGATCGATGATCCTGCCGATTTCGCTGCGGCAGGAGCCGCAATTGGTTCCGGCGCTCGTTTCCTTGCCCACCGCTTCGACGCTATGGCATCCGCCGCGCACCGCGGCAGCGATCTGGTTGACCCCGATACTGAAGCAGGAGCAGACGGTGGCACCGGGATCCGGTCGACCGGCCCCGGGGCGGCCTGCGACCAGCGCAAAGCGTTTCCTGAGGTCGCCATGCACGACGGAGAGTTGCGAGATTGCCCAGTTGCGTGCGACGGCAACCGGTTCGCGAGCGAGAAACAGAGCGGCAAGCAGGATCTCGCCATCGAAGAAGGCGAGCCTCAGGTCGCCGGATTGCCGATCGGCGTAACCCAGGGGTTCGATCTCGGCCGGAATGGCGAAGACCTTCCGGCACCAAGCCGTCCAGTCTTCGACAGCCTCGGTGAAGGCAAGCTCCAGCCGCCAGCCGCCGGCAGCCTTTGCCACCGCCCAATAGGCCGCGGCGGGTGTGTCCGGTTTGATGGCCGAGACCGCGAAACCGTAATGGGTGGCGCGGAAGGGCCGAACGGCAACGGCAACATTCTTCGACGCCGGTTGGCCGGAAAGAGGGTCGGTGATCGGCGCGACCACGGCGTCGATCCGCGCTTTTGCCGCGAACTGGTCGTTCCAGTGCATCGGTGCGAAAACGCCGCCGCGCGCTTGGCGGTCGGCCACCAGCGCCCGCACGATTGCTGTGCCCTGGGGGCTCTCGATTTCGACGAGGCCGGCGCTTGATATGCCGTTCTCGATCGCATCGCGCGGATGGATCTCGGCAAAGGGTTCGGCGATATGGGCGGAAAGCCGCGCGCTCTTTCCGGTTCGTGTCATCGTGTGCCACTGGTCGCGGATGCGGCCGGTGTTCAGGGTGAAGGGAAAATCGGCATTGGTACGATCGGTTGCCGGTGGTTTGACCGCAACGAAGCGCGCCTTGCCATCGGGATGGAAGAAGCCGCCCCCGGCGAAGAAGCGGGTGACGGCGGGAGCCGTCCCTGCCGGCTGCGGCCATTGAAAGGGCGACAGTTCGTCGAAGGCGCCACCGCTGATGTCGGCGTGGACGCCGATATCGAAGTCGCGGCTGCCGTTGTTTTCGAAGGCGGAAAGCGCGGCATGTTCCCCAAAGATTGCCGCCGGCGCGTCAAAGTTGAAGGCGGCGCCGAATCCCATGCGGCGTCCGACCTCCGCAAGCTGCCACCAGTCGGCCCTGGCGTCGCCCGGGACGTCGAGAAACGGCCGCTGCCTGGAAATGCGGCGTTCGGAATTGGTGACGGTACCATTCTTCTCGCCCCAGCCGAGCGAGGGCAAAAGCACATGGGCGTGGCGGGTCGTATCCGTCTCTTTCAGGATGTCCGACACGACGACGAAGGGACAGGCGGCGATCGCGCTTTCGACGCTGTCGGCATCCGGCATCGACACAACAGGATTGGTGGCCATCACCCAGAGCGCCTTGATGCGCCCGTCCGCCACTGCGCGGAACATGTCGACCGCTTTCAAACCGGGCTTTGCGGCAATGACGGGCGAATTCCAGAAGCGTCGCACGCGGTCCCGGTCATCCGCATTCTCGATCGCCATATGGGCCGCAAGCATATTGGCAAGGCCGCCGACCTCACGCCCGCCCATGGCGTTGGGCTGGCCGGTCAGCGAGAACGGCCCCATGCCGGGACGGCCGATGCGGCCGGTCGCGAGGTGGCAGTTGAGGATGGCATTGACCTTGTCGGTGCCGGAGGAGGATTGGTTGACGCCCTGGCTGTAGCAGGTGACAACCTTCTCAGTCGTCTCGAACAGGCGGAAGAACTCCCGGATCTGCATGGCCGGCAGGCCGGTCCGTTCCAGGAGCTCGTTGATATCAAGCGCGGCCGCTGCCGCAAAGGCGTCGCCGAAGCCTTCCGTATGGGCGGCGATATAGTTCTGGTCGATCGCCGGGCTCGTGGCGAGATGCGCAAGCAGTCCCGTGAACAGCGCGACGTCGCCGTCCGGGCGGATTGCGAGATGCAGGTCGGCGATATCGCATGTCATCGTCCGGCGCGGGTCGATGACAACGATGCGCATGTTGGGTCGCACCACCTTTGCGGCAGCGAGCCGCTGGTAGATGACAGGGTGGCACCAGGCGAGGTTGGAGCCGGTCAGGACCACCAGGTCGGCAAGCTCGATATCCTCATAGGTTCCGGGCACCGTATCGGCGCCGAAAGCACGACGATGGCCCGCGACGGACGAGGACATGCAGAGCCTGGAATTGGTGTCGATATTAGCTGAGCCGATGAAGCCCTTCATCAGCTTGTTGGCGATGTAATAATCTTCGGTCAGCAGTTGCCCCGAGACGTAGAAGGCAACCGAATCCGGCCCGTGTTTGGCGACGGTTTCGGAAAAGCGCCGGGCGACGAGATCGAGCGCCTCCTCCCAGCCGCTGCGTTCGCCCGAGATTTCGGGATAGAGAAGCCGGCCGTCGAGATCGATGGTTTCGGCAAGAGCCGAACCCTTTGAGCAGAGCCGGCCGAAATTCGACGGATGCTCGGGATCGCCCTTGACGCTGACCGCGCCAGCCTCGTCGACCGTGGCGACGACGCCGCAGCCGACGCCACAATAGGGACACGTGGTCTTGACCTCTGTCGTCATCTATTCCGCCGCCATCATCAGGCTTTCGAGCGCGATGAAGAGAGCGCCGTCCTCGTTACGGATCGGGATGATCCGCACCGCGCCCTCGTCGGCGCCGAGCGCCTTGCCGGTTTCGAGAGAGATCACCCAGTTGTGCAGAGGGCAGGTGACGGCTTTGGCGTGCACGATCCCTTGCGAGAGCGGACCGCCCTTGTGCGGGCAGTGGTCCTCGATGGCGAAAACCTCATTTTCGGCCGTGCGGAAGACGGCGATCTTGCCCTGCGGCGTCTTCACGCAGCGTGCACCACGCAAGGGGATATCGGAGATGTCACCGATCGGATGCCAGTTTTCATTGGGCCAGGTCATATCAATCTCCTTATTCAGCTGCCTGCGGGTAGCCGATCGTCGCCATCGGCTTGAACTCGTGCTTGTCCTTGCCGGAGACACGCTCCGACCACGGATCGACCTGGGCGAATTTCTGGGAGAAGACGAAGCGGTCGTAATAGGCTTTGCGCTTTTCGGCATCGCCCATGATCTGCCGGCGGATTTCCTCCAGGCCGATACGCTTGGCCCACTTGTAGATGCGCTCGAGGTACCGGGCCTGTTCGCGATACATCTGCGTCAGGGCCACGATATGCTCCAGCGCCTCGTCTTCGGTCTTCACCAGCCCGAGCACCTCGGTGCCCTTGATGTCGAGACCGGCCGCACCGGCGAAGTGGATCTCGAAACCGGAATCCACACAGATCACGCCGATATCCTTGCAGGTTGCTTCCGCGCAGTTGCGCGGGCAGCCGGACACCGCCATTTTCAGCTTGGCCGGCGTCCAGGAGCCCCACATGAACTTCTCGATGCGGATGCCGAGCCCGGTCGAATCCTGGGTGCCGAAACGGCACCAGTCCGATCCCACACAGGTCTTCACGGTACGCAGACCCTTGGCATAGGCCTGGCCCGAGACGAAGCCGGCCTTGCCGAGATCGGCCCAGACGGCGGGTAGATCTTCCTTCTCGATGCCGAGCAGGTCGATGCGCTGGCCGCCCGTCACCTTCACCATCGGGATCTCGAACTTGTCGACGACATCGGCGATAGCGCGCAGCTCGTTCGAATTGGTGACGCCGCCCCACATGCGCGGAACGACGGAATAGGTGCCGTCCTTCTGGATATTGGCGTGGACGCGCTCGTTGATGAAACGCGACTGATAGTCGTCGGCATATTCATCCGGCCAGTCGCAGACGAGGTAATAGTTGAGCGCCGGCCGACATTTGGCGCAGCCGCATGAAGTTTTCCATTCCAGCTCCTGCATGACGGCAGGGATGCTCTTCAGGCCCTTGGCCTTGATCAGCCGGCGAACGTCGTCATGGCCAAGCTCGGTGCAGGTGCACATCGGCTGCACGGCAGCCGGATTGTAGTTGTCGCCGAGCGTCAGCGCCATCAGTTGCTCGACGAGGCCGGTGCAGGAGCCGCACGAGGCGGATGCCTTCGTATGGGCGCGCACATCGTCGAGCGACGTCAGCCCCTTCGACTTGATCGTCGAGGTGATCTTGCCCTTGCATACGCCGTTGCAGCCACAGATTTCCGCGTCATCCGGCAAGGCTGCAACGGCCGCCATAGGGTCCAGCGGCGACCCTCCCTGATAGGCCTGACCGAAGATCAGCGTTTCGCGCATCTCCGAAATGTCGGTCGCCTTCTTCTTCAGGTCGTTGAACCACGCGCCGTCGGCGGTTTCGCCATAGAGCACGGTGCCGATGATCTTGTTGTCCTTCAGGACCAGGCGCTTGTAGACGCCGGCGCTGGCATCGCGCAGCACGATCTCCTCGCGATCGTCGCCGTCGGCGAAATCGCCGAGCGAATAGAGTTCGATGCCGGTGACCTTCAGCTTGGTCGGCGTGTCCGCGTGAACGAAGGCGGGGGACCGATCGCCCGAGAGATGGGCGGCGGCGATACGGGCCATTTCATAGAGCGGCGCGACGAGGCCGTAGACCATGCCGCCCACCTCGGCGCATTCGCCGAGCGCCAGGATATCGCCGTCAGAGGTCTGCATGCCGGCATCGACGACGATGCCGCGGTTGACCGCAAGACCGGCGTCCTTCGCCAGACCGACATTCGGCCGGATGCCGACGGCCATGACGACGAGGGTTGCCGGGATGATGCGGCCGTCATCGAGCTCGATGCCTTCGACCCTGCCGTTGCCGATGATTGCCTTGGTGTTAGCCTTGCAGATCACCTTGATGCCGCGTTCCTCGACCGCCTTCTGCAGGAGATAGCCGGCGGCAGGATCGAGCTGGCGCTCCATCAGCGTCGGCATGACGTGCAGGACGGTGACGTCCATGCCGCGCTGGGCAAGGCCGGCCGCCGCTTCCAGACCGAGCAGGCCGCCGCCGATGACGACGGCCTTTTCGCGCGACTGGGCGGCAAGCAGCATGGCCTGCACGTCGTCGAGATCGCGATAGGTGATGACGCCCGGCAGATCCTTGCCTGGAACCGGGATGATGAAGGGCACCGAACCGGTTGCGATCACCAGCTTGTCGTAGCTTTCGGTGACGCCGTGGTCTGACGTTACGGTCTTGGCTTCGCGATCGATGTTGACGATCTTGTGGCCCTTGTAGAGCATGATGCCGTGCTTGATATACCAGCCGTCACCGTGAATGATGATCTGCTCGTAGTCCTTTTCCCCGGAGAGAACCGGCGACAGCATGATGCGGTCGTAATTGACGCGCGGCTCGGCATTGAAGATCGTCACTTCATAGCGTCCGGGCGCCTGTTCGAAGAGGTGCTCCAGCATGCGCCCGGGCGCCATGCCATTGCCGATGATAACGAGTTTTTCAGTCATATCTACAGTCCTTAGATCAGGTTGCAGCCACGGGCGCGGAGTGCCCCTCGCGCGACAATTGCTTGACGGACAGGTGCATCCAGATGAGCGAGATCGCGACGATCGCGAAAAGCAGCAGGAAACAGCTGGACCAAAGGCCGGTCATATCCTTGAGGAGGCCAAAGGCGATCGGCAGGATGAAGCCGCCGAGCCCGCCCATCATGCCGACGATGCCGCCGACGGCGCCGACGCTGTCGGGGTAGTAGGCCGGAATGTGCTTGTAGACGGCGGCCTTGCCGAGGCTCATGAAGAAGCCGAGCGCGAAGATGACGACGATGAAGATGACCGGAGTGATCGCTGTGGCCGGCAGCGAAAGGATGAGGGTGGCCACAGCCGACACGGCAAACATCGCGTACATGACGCTGCGCGCGCCCTTCTTGTCCGACAGCACGCCGCCGAAGGCGCGGAAGATGCTGCCCGGGATGGAGTAGGCGGCCGCGATCATGCCGGCCGTTTCCAGGTTGAAGCCGTAGACGCCGACGAGATAGCGCGGCAGCCACAAGGAAAGGGCGACGAAGCCGCCGAAGGCGAAGAAATAATAGAGCGAGAAGCGCCAGACCTGAACGTTCTGCAGCGGCGCGAATTCCTCGGCCAGGCTCTTGGAGGCGACGCCGCGGTTGCGGCGCAGCCGGAAGGCCGGGTCATCTGATGTGGTGAACCAGAAGACGATTGCCATCAGCGCCAGGCCGACGGCCCAGATCTCGGCAACCGCCTGCCAGCCCCATGCGAGCAGAACGAAGGGGGCCACGAATTTGGTGACGGCCGCGCCGACATTGCCGGCGCCGAAGATGCCGAGCGCCGTCCCCTGCTTCTCCGCCGGGAAGAAAGGCGAGACATAGGCGACGCCGACTGCGAAGGAGCCGCCGGCGAGACCGACACCGAGGCCGGCGATCAGCATCTGCGTGTAGGTGTGGGCGTAGGAAAGCAGGAACGTCGCCAATGCGGCGGCAAGCATCGTCAGCGTGTAAACGAGACGGCCGCCGTAACGCCCTGTCCAGATGCCGAGAACGATGCGGACGATCGAACCTGTGAGCACGGGCGTGCCGATCAGCAGGCCGAACTCGGCCTCGTTCAGCCCGAGTTCCTGTTTGATGCGGATGCCGATGATCGCGAAGATCGTCCACACGGCAAAACAGAGGGTGAAGGCCACAGTGGAGATCCACAGTGCTTTGGCTGGTTCGCCGGCTGACATGGGCTGCACTTTCTCAATGGCAGACATAGCTTCTCCGTGGCCCGACAAGGTCGTGCCGATCCATTGCTGGGGGTTAAAACAAAAAAGCCGCTGGTCAGGACGCGCTTGCACGAGGCGCGCGAATATCCTGATCAGCGGCTTTGCTGGCGGCGTCCGCCGTTGGACGCCCAATCATTGGCCTTCCGGCCTATCTACCTCAAAGCAACCCGAATACCGGGTTGCCGAAAATTTGATCGACTACCGTTTGCTTTGCATGTCGCAACGTAGCCCGTGTCTTGATGAGCGCCTGCGTGTGCCCTTGCCCCGATCGTCGTTGATCTGTGCAATACAAGCAATGCAAACCGCGTGCCAATTTTCTACGTGTTGCTCAAGTCTTTGAAATAAAAGCTCTTCGAGGGAGATTTTGGCCTTGCCTGTTTTTCGAGCAGCGGCAGAAGTGCAAATCTTTTGTGCGTTGCGATAGGGCGAGCGCCGATCCGTGCTGGCGTTTTGTGCAGGCAGGTCTGGCATCAGCTTTCGTCGTTGCCGGTGAAGAAGGGCAGGGTACTCCTGACGGCAAAGCCCGCGACATAATCCGGCAGCTCTGCGGGATCGAAGATCCGACCATCCATGAAGCGATCGTTCTCTTCGCCGCCTTCGATGCGAATATCGGCGTCAACAGGCGCGTTGTTGTCGCCTAGAGCTGCGCGATAGAGGTCCGGGCGGTAGGCGGAGGTGGCGGCCCGTGCCTTGTTGAGGCTGGTCTCGGCCTGCCCCCAGCGAATCATCTGGCTGTAAATCCAGAGGGCATGGCTCGGCCTCGGATAGTTGGCGAAACCGGAATGGAACTGGAAATAATCGGGGATGACGCGGCGGTTGCTCCTGGCATCGAGGTTGAATTCGCCGGCGAGAACGCTGCGGATGATGTTTACCGGGGCGGCGATGTAACGGGGATCGGCAAGGGCGGCCGCCAACGCGTCGTGATTGTCCGAGCGGTCGCACCAACGCGCTGCAGCGTCGAGCGCCACGATCAATCGGGAAACGGTTTCGGGATGGCTTTCGGCCCAATCCGGCCGCATGCCGATCACCTTTTCAGGAGCCGAGGGCCAAATATCCTGCTTGGCGGCGACGATACGGCCGAGCCCGCGCTCAGAGGCAACCATATTCCACGGGGCGCCTACACAGAACCCGTCGATCGCACCGGCCGCCAACGCGTCGGACGTCATCGGCGGCGGCACGACGACGAGCTTGACGTCCTTGTCGGGATCGATGCCGCCCGCCGCCAGCCAGTAACGGAATTCGTAATTATGGGAAGAGAAGGGATAGGTAACGCCGAAGGTCGGCAGCGGCTCTTCGCGTGCCTTCATTGTCGCCAATGTCTTTGCCAGGGCGCAGGCATTGGCGAGCGCGCCTGCCGTTTCCGGCAAGCGGGCGTCCTCGCGCATCCTCTCGAAGAGCCGGGCCGACAGGGTGATGGCATTGCCGCCGCGCCCCAACGAAAAAGGCGTGATCGTCGGCGACGGGTTGGAACCGAGGCCGAGCATCGAAGCGACCGGCATCGGCGAAAGCATATGGGCGATGTCGAACTGGCGAAACGCCAGGCGGTCGCGAACATTCGCCCAGGAAACGTCCTTGACGAGATCGAGGGTCAGGCCTTCTTTCCGTGCAAAACCGAATTCTGTCGCCGCAATCAGCACTGATGCGTCGACAAGCGGAATGAACCCCGCCCGCAGCACCTTCGCGCCTTCGTTGTTCACACGTGCGGGCAAGGGCAGCCCGCCGGAATTGGCGGTCTTCGTCATCATATCCACTCCGGTGTCCTCCGGAAACTCGCAATATCGGCCATTACATCAAAAGCCCCGCGGCGGTGACGACGCTCTGAGCGATCTCCGACATCTTCTTCTTTTCGTTCATTGCCGTCTGGCGCAGCAGGGCGAAGGCCTCTTCCTCGGAGAGGCCGCGCATTTTCATGAGTATGCCCTTGGCGCGCTCGATGAGCTTGCGTTCTTCAAGCGCCGAGCGGGCATCGGCGAGTTCGCGCCGCAGCCGGCTGAAGGCATTGAAGCGGCTGACGGCCATGTCGAGGATCGGCTTGACTCGCTCCTTCTTCAATCCGTCGACGATATAGGCCGAGACGCCGGCGTCGACGGCGGCCTCGATCGACGCCGTATCGGAGCGATCGACAAACATGGCGATCGGGCGGCTGACCGTGCGCGTCAGCTGGAACAGATGTTCCATCATATCGCGGTTGGGATTTTCGATATCGATGATGATCACGTCAGGCATCAGCGTTTCGATCGTTCGCGCGATGCCGTTGACCTCATGTACCACGGTGACGCGCGCATGCCCTGCCTCGCGCAGTCCTTCCTCGATGATGGAGGCGCGTATGGCATTTTCGTCGATCACCAGAATTGTCAGATCGCGATGCGTCATTGGTACAATGTATGACGCGCTGCAGCAATTTTTGCAAGATGTACGCCCGAAAAATGTGCGCAAGAAAACGCTGCACAAATTATAATCATGTTGCGGTGCTTTCGCGCGGAATTAAGGCGTAGCCAAGATCAATCTGCTGCCCTTTGGATGTGACGGAGGAGGTGAGCGCGGTCAGCACCTTTTCAGCGGCCAGTTTTCCGGTTTCGAAGCGGCGGGTCAGGACCGAGGAGAGGGACGGTGCGGCACAGGCGGCAAATTCGAGATCATGAAATCCCATGATCGCTATGTCGTCCGGCACCCGAATGCCGCGTTTGCGGCACTCCTGCATGGCGCCGAGCGCCAGATTGTCATCGGTGCAGAAGATCGCCTCCGGAACCTCGCCGCCGGCACACGTGATGGCGAAGAGATTGGAGCCGAGCGCGACGGAGCTGTAGCGCGGCTTCTCGGCGATGATCTGCATATTCGGCAAATCGGCCTGCTGCATCGCCGCTCGGTAGCCGTCGAAGCGCGACTGAGCACGGTGATCGAGATTGCCGGTGAGGAACGCGATCCGGCGTAGGCCGCGTTCGATCAGATGTTGCGTGGCGGTCTGCCCGGCTTGTTCCTGCGACATGCCGATATTGAGATCGATCGGATCCGCCGAAAGCTCGAAGGTCTCGACCACGGGAAGATGCGCTTGTGCCAGAAGCTGCCGCGATAGTGGCGTGTGATGAGTACCAGTGATGATGATCGCCTCTACCCCCTGGCCGAGAAGCGCCTTGATGGCGTTTTCCTCCTCGATCTCGGAATAGCGGCTATTGACGACGATTACCTGGAAGCCCGCGGCGACCAGGACGTCGTGAAGCGCAAACAGATATTCCGCGAAGATGACGTTGTAGAGGGTCGGAACAATGACGCCGATCGCATGCGTGCGCGCGGAGGCGAGGCGGCTTGCGGCTATATTGGGGACATAGCCGAGTTCCTTGATGGCGGCGTCGACGCGCAGCCGCAGGGCTGGCGAGACCGCATGAGGCTTGCGTAATACTCTCGAAACAGTAATCGGGCTGACACCCGCGAGATTGGCAACGTCATCAAGGGTTATCCGCCGCATGGAGTTCCGCCGCTCGTTTGAAAAATCAGATTTCATATTCTCTCATGGCAAACAACATTGCCACAACTATAGTTGATAGCGCTAACAAATGCGATTTGACAGCGCTGTCAGCTATGTTAATTTGAAATGTACCGGAAAAATAGGGATGGAATATTTCCGGGCCAAATATGCACATTTAGAAGCATAGAAGAGGCGGCTCTGTTCGCCGGAGGAGGAGAACATTCATGCGTAAGGTGAAGAAAGCAAAACTCGCCCGTATTGCCGCGTTTTCTGCGTCCGCATTTGCCTTGCTCTGTGGCGCGGCCAGCGCGGAGCCAAAGGTCGTATCCGGTCCCGCCGCCGACCCCGGATGCATGGTGCCCTGGGCAGCGGACACACAGTTCCTGCAGTATCCGAAGAAGGACGGCCCCTATCGTATCGCGCTGGCGAACGGCTATATCGCCAATACTTGGCGTATCCAGATGGTGCAGACGGCCAAGGCCTATGCCGCTCAACCGGATGTCGCGGCCAAGCTCAAGGAATTCAAGGTTGTTTCGACCGGCGAGGACGTGCCGGCACAGATCTCCGCGATCAACAACTTCATCGATGCCGGTTATGACGCCATCGTGGTGAACGCTCAAAATCCCACCGCCTTCGGCCCGGTGATCAAGCGCGCCAAACAGGCCGGTGTGATCCTCGTTGCCTTCGACAACATTCTTGACACCAAGGACGCGATCAACGTCAACGTCGATCAGAAGGGGCTCGGCGTCATCTGGGCAGACTGGCTGATCAAGCATCTGCCGAATGGCGGCAAGGTGCTGGAAGTGCGCGGCGTCGCCGGCACTTCGGTGGACACGGATCGTCACAATGGCATCCATGAGACCCTGGACGCCTCCGGCAAGAAATTCACCGTGACCGAAGTGGTCGGAAAATGGGATGACGGCGTTGCTCAGAAGGCGGCGGCCGATGCCATCGCCACCAACGGCCCGTTCGACGGTATCACTGCCCAGGGCGGTGATACCGGCGTCGTGCAGGCGATGATCGATGCCAAACATCCCTTTGTTCCTTTCGGCGGTGAGACGGAAAACGGTTTCCGCAAATTCTGCGCCGCCCATGCCGCCGACGGCTTGAAATGTTCGTCCGCCGGCACGGGACCGGCCCAGGTCGCCGTCGCCATCAAGACCGCGATCGCGGCACTTGAGGGCCAGGTCGTGCCACAGGCGATCAAGCTGCCGACAGCGCTGGTTTCTGACCCGGATTTCAAGGATGGTCAGGATTATTATCCAACTCAATCCGACAACTTCTTCGTCGGCAATTCCTTCCCGACCTGCGGCATCAATTTTACCGCCCAGGAAATCATGGGGCAGACCAAAGAGAACCAATAGCAGCCTTCCTCGGATATGATTGCGGGTGTTCGCACCCGCAATCTGGCCACGACAGAGCGAACGGAGGCTGGACGCATGACTTTGTCCGAACCGATTTTCCGCATGGAAGGCATATCGAAGCGTTATGGCGGAGCCGTCGCGCTTAAGGATGCCCATATCGCCATTCGGCCAGGGGCGATTCATGCCGTCCTTGGCGAGAACGGCGCCGGCAAGTCCACACTGATCAAGATCATGGCGGGCGTCGTGGCGCCGGACGAAGGACACATGCTGCTTGATGGCAAGGAGGTCACCTTTGCCTCGCCGGCGGCCGCCAACGCCGCGGGCATCGTGTGCGTTTTCCAAGAGCTTTCGCTCATTCCCGATCTCTCTGTCGCCGATAACATCGTCATCAGCCATCCGCCACAGAGGTTCGGCATGATAGACCGGCACAAACAGCGCAAGATAGCCGAGGAAGCGCTGGCTCGCGCCGGCGCGTCCGATATCCATCCTTCAGTATTGGTCAAAGAGCTACCCTTGTCTCGACGGCAAATGGTGGAGATTGCCAAGGCACTTGCCCGCAAGCCGCGACTGATGATCCTCGATGAGGCTACGTCGGCGCTGACGCAGGCGG
The DNA here is from genome assembly GCF_019685435.1 of Rhizobium sp. NLR10b. Classification (NCBI taxonomy): domain Bacteria; kingdom Pseudomonadati; phylum Pseudomonadota; class Alphaproteobacteria; order Hyphomicrobiales; family Rhizobiaceae; genus Rhizobium; species Rhizobium sp. NLR10b. Next base: position 67,859 of record NZ_JABDWV010000007.1, read on the forward strand.
ATGTCGAAAAGGTCTTCGCCGTACTGAAGCGCCTGCGCGCCGAAGGGATGGCGCTTATCTACATCTCTCACCGCATGCACGAAATCGCCCAGCTGGCCGATGACTGCACGGTGTTCCGCAACGGCCGCAGCATCGAATCCTACCCGGCGGGCACCAAGAGCGATCAGCAGGTAGTCGAACTGATGATCGGCCGTGAATACACCAATGTCTTCCCGCCGAAGCCCGCGCATCGACCGGAGAAAAAACCGATCCTTTCCTGCCGCGATCTTTCCTGGGGCGATCGGCTCTCCGGCATCACTTTCGACATCAGGCCCGGCGAGATCATCGGCCTCGGCGGGCTGGACGGCCAGGGGCAGCGCGATTTGCTGCTGGCCTTCTTCGGCGTGCTGCGTGACCTGAAAGGGGAGATCGCGATCGACGGCATGCCGGTCAGACTGAAGAGTCCCCGTCATGCCAAGTCTGGCGGCATATCCATGGCGTTGATCCCCGAGGACAGGAAGACCGAAGGGTTGATGCTGCCAATGACCGTGCGCGAGAACCTCTCGATTGCAGCCCTCGAACGCGTTTCGCGTAATGGCGTCATTGATCGGACGGCAGAGCGTCGCGAAATCGACGAACTGTTCAAGCTTCTGGCAATCAAGGCTGCGACGATCGACATGCCCGTTGCAGGCCTCTCCGGCGGCAACCAGCAGAAGGTGGTCATCGCCAAATGGCTGATGAACCGGCCGCGCATCATCCTGCTCAACGATCCGACGCGCGGCATAGACGTCGGCACCAAGCAGGAAATCTATCTGCTGCTGCGCAAGCTTGCGGATGCCGGAGCGGCCATCGTCTTCTACTCCACCGACTATGACGAACTGATCGGATGCTGCGACCGGGTACTCGTCATGTATGATGGAAGCATTGTCCGCGAGCTTGAAGGCGCCGATATCAACGAACATGAGTTGATCGGCGCCGCGCTCAATATCGGCGGCGACCACGCACAACAAAGGACAGCGCCATGACAAGACTGGCTTTCGGCGAACGACGGTTTTGGTATGCGCAACAGAAGGGGACGTTGTTTGCCGCACTGCTCTTCATCGCCATGTTCGCCCTCTACGTTTCGAACCACCCGGCGGGTTTCACCCCCAATGTCGTGCAGACGGCATCGAACAAAGCGACGCTGCTTGCCTTTGTAGCGATGGCCCAGTGCCTGGTCGTCATCACCGCCGGCATTGACCTTTCGGCCGGCATGGTTTTGGTCCTCTGCAATTGCATTGCCTCCTGGCTGGTCGTCGGAACGCCGCTGGAGACGGCGGCGGGCGTCGTCGTGGTGCTGTTTGCCGGACTCGGCTGCGGCATGCTGAACGGGCTCATCATTATCTTCGGCCGGCTGCAGCCGATTGTCACGACGATTGCGACCAGCGCGATTTTCTACGGCTTGGCGCTGTTGCTGCGGCCGACTCCCGGAGGCTCGGTCAACGAGGATCTGGCCGATGCGTTCACCTCGAAGCTTTTCGGGATCGTTCCCGCAAGCCTCACCGTCCTTCTCGCAGTCATCATCGTCATCTGGATACCGTTCAGCCGCTCGACGATAGGCAGGGCAGCCTATGCCGTCGGGTCGGCCGAGAATGCCGCCTTCATGTCGGCGATGCCGGTCAAGCGGGCAAAACTTGCCGCCTATGCCTTGGCCGGGCTCCTTTCGGCGATCGGCGGGCTCTATCTCACCTTCTTCTCCTATACCGGCGAAGCGGCCCTGGCGAGCGGCAACGCCTACACACTCTATTCGATCGCGGCGGTGGTGCTCGGCGGCGTTTCCCTCGCTGGCGGCAAGGGAAGTGCCGTCGGCGCCGTCTTCGGAGCCTTGGCATTCCGCACGATCGGCGACCTGCTGTTCGTCTTCGATTTCGATCCGCTTTGGCAGCCCCTTTTCCAGGGCGTCGTGTTGATGCTGGCGATCAGTATCGGCTGCGTCGGCCTTTCGAGGGTCCGCAATCGGCTGGAGTGGTTTCAATGAGCGAGGAAACTACTTTGCGGCAGCTTCGAATGCCTGCACGGCTGCGCGGCGTCGATCCGGCGGTCGCCACCGCTTTCGGATGCATCATCCTGCTGCTGCTCGCTGGCTCAATTTATTCGCGGAATTTCCTGTCGCCCGATTATCTTCTGCAGCAGTTGAAGGTAGCCTCCTTCCTCGGTGTCATCGCCACCGGCATGATGGCGGTTATCCTGCTCGGCCAAATCGACCTTTCTGTCCCGTGGGTCGTGACCACAGGCGCGATGATGGCCTGCGCCGCGACGGCTTACGGAACGACGGGTTCGATCCTGGCAATCCCCTTCGGCATTTTCTGCGGATGCGCGATCGGCCTCGTCAATGGCGTGGCGGTCGCTTACCTCCGAATTCCCTCGATGATCATCACTTTGGCCACCAACGCTGTCGCGCAAGGGCTGATGGTCGTTTACACCGGCGGCTTCTCTCCCCAGGATTCGGCCTCGCCGGCCATGCGATTTCTCGCGGCCGGATATACCGTTCCCGGGCTACCGAATGGCGTTCTCGTCTGGTTCCTGATCGGCCTGCTTGCGGTCTTCCTGCTGACGCGCACGACCTTCGGCCGATCGCTTTATGCCATCGGAAACCGTGAGCGCGCCGCCTATCTGTCCGGCATCGACACACGCCGCATTACGCTTCTTGCCTTCGTCATGTCAGGGGGGCTCAGCGCGCTCGGGGGCGTGTTGCTGGCGGGTTACGCGTCGAAGGCGTCGCAATCCATGGGCGACGCCTATCTGCTGCCCTCGATTGCCGCCGTCGTCCTCGGCGGCACTCACGTGCTCGGCGGCAAAGGGTCCTATCTCGGGACAGTTGCCGGCGTCATCCTGATTACGCTGCTGCAGTCGATCCTTTCTGTAATGCAGATCGAGGAAGCAGGCCGCCAACTCATTTATGGCGCTGTCATCATCAGCATGCTCCTGCTTTACGGCCGCCAGCGGCCGATCTGACGGGCAGGTCCGGACTGCAGACCTCGCCGATCCGGCGCTGCTACGGCTTCGGTTCTCCAGCGACCGATAGAAAGACGATCGGTCTTGTTCTCGCGACAGGGCCGGAAAAATAATACCGGGCGCCGGCCGCAAATCGGAAGAGAATGCCTTCGGTTCTCGTGGTATATGGCTTAAGGAAATGCGACGAAGATCTTGGGATGGGACGGTTTTCTGTCCGCAGCTGCTGCGATCCGTAAATTGCGGTCGACGAAACCTCCGGCAGCCAGCGTCAGTGACCGCCATTTGAGATAACGAAACCCGACAACGGCTTTGGAGGGCCGACCATGAGCTTACGTATCAACGACATCGCCCCCGATTTCACCGCCGACACGACACAGGGACCGATCAGCTTCCATGATTGGATCGGCAACGGCTGGGCCGTGCTGTTCTCGCACCCGAAGAATTTCACGCCTGTCTGCACGACGGAGCTCGGCGCCATGGCCGGCCTCGCTGACGAGTTTTCCAAGCGCGGCGTCAAGATCATCGGCATCTCCGTCGATCCGGTAGAAAGCCATGCCAAGTGGAAAGGTGATATCAAGACCGCAACCGGCTTCGACGTCGATTATCCCCTGATCGGCGATAAGGACCTGAAGGTCGCCAAACTCTATGACATGCTGCCGGCTGGCGCCGGCGACAGCTCCGAAGGCCGCACGCCTGCCGACAACGCGACGGTGCGTTCGGTCTTCGTCATCGGCCCGGATAAGAAGATCAAGCTGATCCTGACCTATCCGATGACGACGGGCCGCAATTTCAACGAGATCCTGCGCGCCATCGACTCCATCCAGCTGACGGCCAAGCACCAGGTGGCGACGCCGGCGAACTGGAATCAGGGCGAAGATGTCATCATCACCGCCGCCGTTTCCAACGACGACGCGATCGCGCGTTTCGGCTCCTTCGATACGGTTCTGCCCTATCTCAGGAAGACGAAGCAGCCATCGGCCTGAAACGGCTTTCAAATCCGTTCCCGGAGCCGCCGCGGCCATTGCCCGGCGGCTTTTTCATGCCCGCATTGCGAAATGGGGAAGCTTCGCGCCTTGATCGATGTTATCTAACATGAGCGTCGCGATGGAAGTTAACCTGCTGAGATCCGATGATAGGGCGAAAGCGTCAGTCCGGCATTTTGAGGAGATCGGCGAAGGCCTTGCTTTCGCTCTCCTTTCTGTTTTCCGCCGTCGACACGCCGAAAGCTCAGCCGGAAGAGAGTGCTGCCGAGCCGGCCTGTCTCTATTCGGGACCCTCGGCCTCGGGATCGGGCGAGAGGCTCTGCATCCGCAAAGACAGTTTCAATCGTGACCTCTGCAATGCGATCGAGCATTTCGCCGAGGCCAGTCGGTTGCCGCCAGCTTATTTCGCTCGGCTCATCTGGCGCGAAAGCACGTTTCGCCCCGACGCGGTCAGCTTCAAGGGCGCGCAGGGCATTGCGCAGTTCATGCCTGGAACGGCGAAACTTCGCGGCCTCGAGGACAGCTATCAAGCGCTGGAAGCCTTGAGGAAATCGGCGCAATATCTCGACGAGTTGCGTAACCGTTTCGGCAATCTCGGCCTTGCCGCCGCCGCCTATAACGCCGGCGAAAATGGTCTTGCGACTTACCTTACATCAGGCAGGTTACCCTACGAGACGCGTAACTACGTGATGGCGATCACCGCGCATACGGTCGAGGAGTGGAAGGACAATCCGCCTGAAGACGCGGCCGTCCCGCTGGACAGGAACAAGCCCTTCCTCGAAGGCTGCGTAGCGCTCGCCGAAAGCCGGATATTGAAGGACACGCCTTGGCGTCAGGAGGGCATTTGGGCACCCTGGGGCATCCAGCTGGCGGCGAATGCAGATATGGCGGTGGCGCGGCGCATGTTTCGCGATGCCGTGCAGGATCTGCCGGCGCCATTGAATGCGGAGCAGCCGTTGATCTTGCGCCAGCGCGATCGCAGCTTCGGGTTCCGCCCGCGTTACGCCGCCCGTATCGCCCGGCAGACACGTATGGAGGCCAACGACGTCTGCAGCCAGATCCGCAAGCATGGCGGCACCTGCCTCGTTTTCAGGAACCAATAGCAGGCCTGCCCCATTCGCGGCGAAAAGTCTGCTTGCGGGATCGCCGGACGGAGCAGCATAGTCGCAGCGGATCATGCCATCGGGAGGAAGACAATGCGTGTTTTGGTCATTGGGGCAACGGGCCACGTCGGAACCTATCTCATTCCCCGTCTAGTGGAGGCGGGTCACGACGTCGTCACCATCAGCCGCGGCGCGGCAAAGCCTTATACGGCAAACCGCGCCTGGGCCTCTGTCGATCAGCGACAGATGGACCGGGTAGAGATGGAGCGGAAGGGTGATTTCGGTCCGGCCGTGCGGGAAGCGAAAGCCGATATCGTCATCGATATGATCTGCTTCACGCTGGAAAGCGCCGAGCAGCTGGTGACGGCGCTGTCAGGGCATGTCGGCCACTTCCTGCATACCGGCACGATCTGGACACATGGATATCCGGTGGCCGTGCCGACACGGGAGGAAGCGCCGAAGTCTCCGTTCGGTAACTATGGCATCCAGAAGGCGGCGATCGAGACCTATCTGCTGCAGCAGGCAAGACTTCGGGGTTTTCCGGCGACCGTCATTCATCCCGGCCACATTGTCGGCCCCGGATGGGCGCCGCTCAATCCGGCCGGCAATTTTAATCTGCAGGTCTTTTCGACCCTGGCCCGCGGAGAGGATCTGGCGCTGCCCAATTTCGGCCTGGAGACCGTTCATCACGTCCATGCCGATGACGTGGCGGCGATGTTCATGGATGCGATCGCCAATCGGAACGCATCGATCGGCGAAAGTTTCCATGCGGTATCGGAGCAGGCCGTGACGCTTCGCGGTTACGCCGAATCCATCTCGCGATGGTTCGGGCGCGACCCGAAGCTCACCTTCGCGCCCTTCGACGTTTGGGCGAAAGGCCAGACGGCCGAGGACGCGGAGGCGACATGGGAGCACATCGCCCGCAGTCCGAACTGTTCGATTGCCAAAGCCCGGCGCCTGTTGGGCTATACCCCGAGATATACATCTCTGCAGGCGGTGCGGGAATCAGTCGGCTGGCTGGTCGGGCAGGGGCGGATCAAGACCTGATCGCCGGTTAATCGTTCATGGGCTCTAATGGATGAGGATCGCTCGGAAATCGTTGACGTTGGTTCCGGTCGGACCGGTCTCGAAGAGATCGTCGATCGCCTGGAACGCCGTGTAGCTGTCATTGCCGTCGAGCAGCCGGCGCGGATCGAGCCCGGCGGCTCGCAGACGCTTCACCGTGCCGCCATCGGCAAAGGCGCCGGCATTGTCTTCCGAGCCGTCAATCCCGTCCGTGTCGGCAGCGAGCACATCAATACCGTCTTGCCCATCGATCGCAAGCGCCATGGCAAGGGTGAATTCGCCATTGCGCCCGCCCTTGCCGCCCTTGGCTCTCAGCGTCACCGTCGTCTCGCCGCCGGACAGGAGGACGACCGGCTTCGAGAATGGCCTGTTCCGCCCGAGAACCTCGCGGGCGATGGCCGCATGCACCAGCGCCACGTCACGCGATTCGCCTTCGATGGCATCCGAGAGGATTGCCGGCGTGATCCCTTGCGATTCCGCCTTGGCGGCCGCCGCCGCCAGCGAAACGCCGGCAGAGGCGATGATGTGATGCTGGTGCCGCAGGAATACCGGATCGTCCGGCCGCGGTGCATCTGCCTTCGGCGAGTTCAGATGGTCGAGCGCGGCCTGCGGCAACTGCAATCCATATTGCCTGATAATCTCCAGCGCTTCGTGCCGTGTTGAACCGTCGGGCACCGTCGGCCCGGAGGCGACATGGGCCGGGTTGTCGCCAGGAATGTCGGAAACAATCAGGCTGACGAGTCTCGCTTTCGTCGCCGCCGCCAGTCTGCCGCCCTTGATGGTGGAGAGATGTTTGCGCACCACATTCATCGCCGAAATCGGCGCGCCCGAAGCAAGCAGCATTTCGTTGAGCGCAATCTCGTCTTCGAGCGTCAACCCCTCCGGCGGGGCGGGCAGCAGCGCCGAGCCGCCGCCGCAGATCAGCGCGATCACCAGATCGTCTTCCGTCAACCGGTTCACCGTTTCCATCAACCGCCTCGCGGCAGCGAATCCCGCAGCGTCGGGCACCGGGTGGGCTGCCTCGATGATCTCGATGAAGCGTGTTTCGCAGCCATAGCCGTATCGCGTGACCACCAACCCCTCGATCGGTCCGTCCCATGCGCTTTCGAGCGCCCGCGCCATCTGCGCCGCGCCCTTGCCGGCGCCAATCACGACGGTTCTTCCTTTCGGTTTCTCCGGCAGGTGCGATTTGATGCCGGTCAGCGGATCGGCGGCGAGAACCGCCGCGTCGAACAGGCTTTTCAGGAAATCACGGGGGGTGGTTATCGTCATCGGTGGTCTCTGCTGCCTCAAGGTTCGATCATGATGGGGACTGTCGGCGCATCGGCGTGGCGGCGTCAAGGCCGAAGATGCGATGATCTGACGGCAGGACGCAGAGTCTGGCCATTGAAAGAGGCGAACGAATAGAAAGCATTAACCATCGTCCCGTAGACAACATATAGGATCAAAGGAAACCTGTATTCGATGGCCACTGAAACGACCCGCCGCCCCGCCGCCTCTCACGAAGGCAAGGTTATTGCCTTTCCCTCCGCAACCGGAACCGCCAACGTCGAGCGTTGCGCTCGGGAACTCGGCCGCCGGCATGGTGCGGACGCGATCGAATTTTGGAAGGCCGAGTGCCGCAGGCTTGCCGATCAGCTTCTGGCCGCGGGAATGCCGGAGAGCGAAGTCCGCCAGCGGGTGATGGAGTTTCAGCAAGATGTCCAGATCGAACTGGTCCTCACCCACCAGAAGCAGGCTGTTGCCAAATCGCGGAAACGCTGATGCGTGGCAGCTGGAAGTGGGCAGCAGTTCCAGCTGTAGTTATAACGCTATTGCGCGTCGCACCCATCAGGTTTAACCCTACGCATCTGACCTGCAATCTCTTGCATTGGTGCGCTGTCTGCCGTCTGGACCTCGCTCGACGGCATGAGGAACTTCCGCCCGGATCTGGAGTTGATGTTGTCGATTGACAGCATTGACGCTGCGGGAGCCTTCTTGAATGTCGAACAAATCCAACTTCTTCTCTTCCTTCGCAACCGCCGTCGCCGAGCTGTCGGGAAGGCCGTTCACCTTTGTCGCGGCACTGACGCTCGTCCTCGTCTGGGCAGTGTCCGGGCCGTATTTCGATTATTCCGAAACGTGGCAGCTTGTGATCAACACGACGACCACCATCATCACCTTTCTGATGGTGTTTGTGTTGCAGAACAGCCAGAACCGTGACGGAAAGGCTCTGCAGGCCAAGCTCGACGAGCTCATTTTGACCAGCCAGGCCGCCAACAAGTTCGTCGGCATCGAAAAGCTGGACGAGGGCGAGCTCAGGGAAATGAGCAAGACGCTTTCAGAAAAAGCTGAAAGCATGGAGGAGAAGGCGGAGGAGAAATCTGGCGCAGAGGCAACGTCTGACTAACTGCTTCGCACTTCAGGTTCGCCTCGCCGAAATCTGGTCTCGATGCTGCTGCCGCATGCCTTCAATGGCGTCGACATCTTTCTTCTCCGCCGCAATCCAATGGTTTCCTGCCTCACTCGATCGAATCAGTTCGTCAAGCTTGGTATGCAGCGCCTTCATGTCCCGATTTTGGGAGTGCTGCATCAGCAGCAAAATGAAGAATGTAATGAGTGTCCCCACCATGTTGGTCAGCAAGAACCACTGTCGGGGGAAGGAAAAGCTCAAACCCACCGCGGTCCATGTGGCTGTGAACGCGACCAGCGCGGCAGGAAGCACATGATGCCCTGCCCATGATACGGCGAGGTCGGAAATCTCTCGAAAGCGCCAGCGCATACGGCTCTCCACAGCCCGTATAAAGGAAGATGGAGCAGATCGGAGCCGTGTCCATCAACCAAAGCGCGTTGCATGTCGTTACCGCAAAACCCGGCCTGGTTTTTGCGCGACAATTGCCTGGATGGTCGCGGATAATCCAACCTCCGGAAAGCCGGGCCATCTGAGGGGGCGCAGCATTCAGCTTGCGCCCCATGGGTGCATCCATCAGAGCCGGGAAGTGACGACGAGATCTTCCTCTGCGTCGCGTTGCGATCCTCCCAGAGCCGCAGCCGCAGCGGCTATGAAAGCGCCGACCAGAAGCGACAAGGATCCAAGCAATGCCGTGGTCGAGGCGGCTTTTCGTGCCTCGTCGGCAGCCTTCTGGGTGGCGGCCTTGGCGTCGTCGATACGCTTCAGCACCGCATCCACGCGGGTGCGCGCATCGGCTTCGGAAAGACCGGTTCGCGCAGAGACGATAGTGGCGAGATAGGCCTTGTCCTCATCTGGAACTTGCCCTTCGGCAGCGCCATTGAGGAGGATGCGGGAGACTTCCGATGTTGCCGCAGCATCGTTGGATGTCGCTGCCGCGCGCGCCTGATCAGGGCGTAGCAACGCGTCGGTAAAATAGGCGGTGGAAAGATCCAGCGGCGAGGTTGACGAGGTTGCTGCAGCCGTACCGGCGACCGCAGCAGTCGAGCCAACGGCTTGCGCGGCCGATCCCACCGCCTGTGCTCCGGCACCGGCGAGCGATGTCAGCGACGATGCGAGGAATCCGGCGACAAAGATGGTCGCCAAAGCCCAGCTTAGGAAACCATGCGCGGTGTCGCGGAAGAAAACCTCATCGGTGTGGACGGCCGCCCATTTTGTGCGCAGGCGGCCGGTTACATAGCCTCCGAGTGCGGAGGAGAGCCATTGCACGACGACGAGCCAGATCGCAGCTGTGATGCCGAGCGTGCCGAGCGAACTGCTTTGCCCCGACCAGGGCGACACCATCGTCAGCCCAAGCCCGGATCCCAGAAGCAGGAGGATGAGGGTCACTCCGATGGCGGCGGCTGCGCCACCGAAAATGGGTCCCCATGTCATGGCGGATTTGGAGGATTCGACCGGAGTGGCAACCTCTCCGGAACCTGTCACTGAAACCGACATGATCCGTTCCTATCGCATAAACAGAGCCAGAAGAATGATGATAGGCAGTGGAACGCCAAGCAGCCAAAGTAGAATACCGCGACCCATGAGAGACCTCCTGTCCAAGGCGACGTTACGTGGTTGATGCCACACAACTTTTAACCACGGCGTTTGTTCCCGCCGGTGGAAGCGGTCGGTTTGAAGCGCGCTGGTTTCCTTTCAATCGCGCGGCAGCATTTGAAGGAGCAGCAGATTGCCGGAGCGGTTGCCGCATCCTTGGCATTGAAGGCGTTTGGCCAGACCGGCGAGAGTCAGGTTCTGGCCGCAGCGCCGGGCAACATCCCGCCGGTCGATAAACATCTGGCGGCGACATATGCGGCAATGGCCGTAAATGACAAACCACTCCGGTAACGTCGCCAATGTTGCCTCTTCGATTTCGACGGCGTGGCGATCAGGGGGCGCGAGGCCGATACCGCGACGATGTCTCATCGCCTTTCAAAACTCGTAGTCCGTTCACATGCCATGCCGCGGCTCAGGTCCTTATCTCTCAGGGCAAGCTGAAGTCTGAGATGATGGCAATCCAGCAGCAGCGTCGTAATGGCGGCACGGACGTCCCCTTGGTGAAAAGCGACAACTGCGTCGACTTCTCCTCTCAACGTTTCTTCTGCCAATTTCTCGGCTGCCTGCGGACGCACGACCTCGATCTCCTTCAGAGCTTCCAATCCGATTTTCATCTGCCGCCTCACCGATGTTCCTATTATGTTCCCATCGAGCTCCGAGTCAAGAATGAAGGCGTTTCCGCGGATCGTTCGGTCATCGACCGAGGCGGTGCGCGACGCAGCGACGTTCCTGTACGTTTTCGAACTGAAACAATCTCCAGAGGCTTTTGTTTGCTGCCTATCGGCAATGAAGCAGCGAGGAGGATATCCAATGCTTCTGAGAATGATGGCAGTAGCAGCAATTACGATCGGTCTGGCATCGTCGGCGATGGCGCAATCAGGTGGAGGCTCGGGATCGGGCAGCGGCAGCGGAGCTTCAGGTTCCGGCAGCGGCACCATGTCTGTTCGGACGCCAGTGGTTCCGGCAACACCAACTCCAGCGATGCCGGGGCAAATACGACGATGGGCGCCGGTGCGACTGGTGCGAACGGATCCGGCGGCGATCCAAACGACTGTCAGCGCCAGCAGGCCGGCGGCACCGGCAACCCGGCTCCCACCTCCGGCAATAGCTCGACACAACCCGATGCGGCAAATGCATGCCAGTGAAGGCTCGAGCGGCTTCATCAATTTGCCCCGGAAATCAGTGTCGCTTCCGGGGCGCATGCGGCGGGTGCTTGCTGGTAATGCCGCAGGCATAGCCGGCGATATCCGCTCATCCCGCGCGCAGAATTTATAAAGGTCGGCAAGATTTTCGCGGCTGGAACTTATGTCCGTCGAAGGGAGCGCCTATATCTTTAGACACAGAGTGACGTCGGGGGAGATGAACTCGGGAAATGCTCCCGTTATTCCCGAGGGAGGGGCTCTCGCTCATCGAGCGCAGCGGAAATGGGAGAAGAAGTATCCATGAACAGATTTCGCGCAACTTTAACAGCTGCGGCAATTATTCTGGCGGCCATTGCCTCGGCGTGCTCGACACCGCCAAATTCATATGGCTCAGCATCGGGGTATCAGCCGGGCGATTCGATGAACCCGGCCTGCGCCGACGGCTTCCGACCTGGCGACGGGCGTTCGTGCAGCTATTAGGGCCTGCGCCGCTTCAAATCTGATGCGGGCATACTGAATCCCCTATCGAGCCCTCCGCCGGCATGAGCGAGGGCCAATTCTGTCACTCGCTGCCCACATGAAGAATTTTGGTTCTGCAATGGTTGGCGGCATGCCGAAGCGGAACCCTTATCGCTCGTCTCCGTTCCTCTTTCCTAACGATAGGAGGAATAAGCCATGGATTGGAACCGCGTCGAAGGTAACTGGAAGCAGATGAAGGGCAAGGTCAAGGAGCAGTGGGGCAAGCTGACGGACGACGATCTTGACGTCATCAACGGCAAGCGCGATCAGCTCGAAGGCAAGATTCAGGAGCGCTACGGCTACGAGAAAGACCGAACCCGGCGAGACATTGACGATTGGTATAATCGCCAGGCCTGGTAAGTGGCTTTATCGGAGCACGGATCGTTAACTCGGCACGCCCAACTTGATGGGCGTGCCATTTTCACATTTTTATCCGACGTGCCGGCAGCAAGGCAGCGGCGGCGTGCGCGCCGCGTCGCTAGCCGGTTGCCGCCGGCTGACTGCCCATGGGCGCCTGTTCTGTCCCCGGCGCACAGCATGAACGCCAATGGCCGGCTCGAGCGCCAACCGCGACCACACCAGAGGCGCGTCGGCTGGTGTTTTCTGTGGGCGGGCAGTCGTTCATCGAAGGTTAATGCTTGTTAATCCAGAATCGCAGCTTGAAAGGATGCGCCGATGAAGATGCTTTTTTCCACACTTGCAGCCATTGTCTTGTCTGCATCTTTCGCCCTGCCGCTAAACGCCACGCCTATCGTCGTGCCGAATGCCGTACATGTGCATTCTCCCGACGTCGAGCAGGTCAAACACCGTCACCATGGTAATGGACATGCGTATGGCCACTGGAAGAAACATCGGTACGTGTACCGCGACTGCCGGTATTATGGCTCGTGCTATCGTCCGCGGTATTACGGCTCCCGCGACTATTACGGCTATCGCGACGATTACCCCTATCGTCGTCGGTCGGGTATGACCGTGTATTTTGATTTTTAGTCGGTAGCACCAGGGACACCAGCCTTGGACCCCACAAGCGCGCCGTCGGTCTCACCAGCCGGCGGCTCTTTTGTTTGAGTGGGGTGACCTGCGCCGTTACCTGTCTGGATCTGATCAACTGCGATACGAGGAGATCAAGGCGTCGGACAGGAGAGGAAGCTACATCAGTAGCCACAGAACTGTCGCAAAAAAGAAGGGTCGGGGCGGTATGGACCGATCGCCAAAGTGGAGAGGGGAGTGGAGAAACAAGTGCCTGTTTTTGGATTTCTCAACAAAAACAGACACTTATTCTCTAAAATGGCTCCCCGGGCCGGATTCGAACCGGCGACCTGTCGATTAACAGTCGAATGCTCTACCGCTGAGCTACCAGGGATCACTGCTTGGCGCGGTGTGAGTGGGCTAATACAAATGCTTGCCCGATTTGCCAAGCGGTTTTTTCAAAAAAATGAAATGAACTTGTATTTGGACAGTCTGCGCCCATCTCTGGGAAATGACAAATAGGAATGATCGCCAAGAGACAACGGGCAACGAGAAGCGCAGAGGGCGGGCAGGGCGCTTCGGTATCGACCACGTAAACCACAGGCTTGTGCTCGGCTCTTTCAGCATCGGCATGCCACGCTCACGCATCGGGCGGATGGCAATCGGCACGGCCCTCGTTTTCTGTGGATTGCTGGGCTTCCTGCCGGTCCTCGGTTTCTGGATGCTGCCGCTCGGCCTCCTGGTGCTCTCGCATGATCTTTCCATCGCCCGTCGGCTTCGGCGCCGGCTGGCAGTTTGGTGGCACAGGCGGCGAAAGCCGGCCGGGTAGCGGCGGTCGCCGGAGACGTCCTGCGGAACTTCGATCGTTTTCTGCATTGGTGCTTTATGGCGCTGAAACGTGCCATGATGGTCCGGGTGAGGATATGAAGCCATTTTTTGTTGTAGTCTTCTGGGTGGCGGCGATCGTCTCAGCCACATCAGCCGAGGCGCAGGCCGTGGACAGCCGCGGTTTTGACGCGAGCGGTATCTGCCGCCGCCCCGAAGGCTGCGTCATCGATCAAGGCCAAGGCGGCTATAATGGGCCGCGCAACTATCGCAATTTTAACGGCCGTAACGAGCGCGACGGCAACAACGATCGCGGTCGGGACGATCGCCGCTTTCGTTCCCAGAACAGGACCTCGCTTGAGAGCGTCGGTATCATCGCTGGCTGATGACGCAAGCCCGGTTGTCGAGTTCGATCTGGATGCATCCGGGTGAATGCGATTCTAATTCGATCTCAATTCGCTTTCCTCGAAAATCCCGCCATGGCCCGGATCAAGCTCGGTTGCCATCAAGAGACTGCAGGCGGCAAGAAGCAGAACGAGCTTCAGCCCGTGGACTGCCATTGAGCCCGATTGTCGACGGGCCGGTGGGACGCGCGATGGCGCGATATAGTATCGGTAATAGAAGTGTGGATCGTTCGTCTCCAGAAGGTTCTGATAGACATGTGGCGGAATGTTCGCATGTCTCACCGGCGCGGAACCAGCGAACTTTACGTGGAGATCCCGGGTCTCGGCATCATATGCCGCACGTCCCTGCCTTTCTTTTAGGGCAGCCCATTCCATCGCAGCTCCTATCCCTCCCACGGCGATAAGATGGCGGGCAGGCGCTCTAAGTCAAGTTGGGAGTTGTTCAAATACCGCCGGTTCTTCGTGTCCCGAGTGGCAGGCAATTCACCAGGATCGGCCGGCGTCGAAATCTTCGCACTCGTCCTCAGTCATCTGGCGGTGAACAAACTGGCCGTCGACGACCTTGCGCATCACGTGGCCGGTGATCGGCATCTTCGTGTTGATGTCGGTGACGGGTTCGGTAACGAGGGCATAGCCCCACTCGTCTTCCTTGCCTCCGTTCACATAGGCCATCGAGCTTCGCCTGAGCGTCGCAAGCAGTGAAAAGAACATGTCTTTTGCGGTCTCGCCGAATGTCGCGTCGTTCATGATTTCTCCCCAGAAAATGGGGATCAACCAAATCGGTTCGCATTACAATCCTAACTATTTGGGGGGATGCCGGAGGGCCGGACTTTTATTGGTATTTAGTTAACCGGCTATCATCATCAGAGGGTGTAGCCGGTCCCGGAGGATTTCCGCAAACGCCTATTCCGAATGAAAAAAGGATCACATTCAGAATGAAAGGTCTTGCGCTCATTCTAGAGCTGGTCTAAATCGCGGCCACCACACGATATTTTTCGATGTCGGTCACAGGTGAGGCCTCGTGGCGGAGTGGTGACGCAGAGGACTGCAAATCCTTGTACCCCGGTTCAATTCCGGGCGAGGCCTCCAATTTCTCCTCATGTCTGCTAAAGAGTTGCGAAACCTCGCTGATTTTCGAGGTGGCGGCTCGGCCGCACGCTATTTTACAGGCAAGCGTACACGTCTTGCGTCGCCCGCCTTAGATTGTCGCAGGCTCAATGCCAGCTACGCGGCAGCGCGCTTCGGCGCTCGGCCTCCTCAGGTCGTTTCACCGTCCAGCAGCCCGCAGCAGAAGATACCGATGAGCGCTGCGAGGATGAAGAAATCGAACAGGGTCAAATATTCGAAAATCGCAGACATGGCCTGCTCCTCCTACTTCTATAAATCATAACATGACGCGGTTGGGCATTCCACGCAGGCGTTGCGCCTGTGGCGTGAAAGAGGCGCCTGGCGGATTCTTTTCGCCGACCGCTGCCAAGCCTTGAAAGCATCCGTGGCGGGGATTAAGAGACGAGGGACAGGAACCGCTTTTCAAGAGCGAGAGGACATGATGGATTTCGAAGCAGCGCGCGCAAAGATGGTCGACACCCAAATCCGCACCACGGATGTTACCTCGCATTCCGTGCTGACGGCATTTCTGACGGTGCCGCGCGAGGCTTTCGTGCCGGAGAAGTCAAAGCTGCTCGCCTATATCGACACTGACGTCGAAATATCAGCCGCCGCACCGGGCAAGCCGGCCCGTTTCCTGATGGAGGCCTCGCCGCTCGCCAAGCTGCTGCAGCTGGCCGCCATCGGCAAAGACGATTTCGTGCTCGAGGTCGGGTGCGGCACGGGATATACATCGGCGCTGTTGTCGATCATCGCCGGCTCGGTCATTGCCCTCGAATGCGACGAGGCACTGGCTACCGAAGCGAAGGCAAAGCTTGCCGGCTACGGCAAGGTCGAGGTTGTGACCGGCCCCCTCGAAAAGGGCTACGCCGCCGGCGCGCCCTATGATCTGATCTTCGTCAACGGCGCGGTCGAGGAGGTTCCGGCCGCTCTTCTCGGTCAGCTTCGCGATGGCGGGCGTCTGGTCACCGTCGAAGGCTATGGCAATGCCGCTCGTGCCAAGGTCTTCGTCGCCGAGCGCGGCGCCATTTCGGAGAACGTCTTCTTCAACGCTTCGGTCAAGCCGCTGCCGGGTTTCGCCAAGGCGCGCGAATTCGTTTTCTGACGCCGTTCTCCCTGTTGAATTCGAGCGACGGGCGCCATTGGCGCCCGTTTTTGTCAGTGCTGCGGAAAAGCCTTCACAAACATCGTTTATTCTGACGCTGCCATCTCCGAATATCGGCGGCAAGCATTCGGTAACAAAACTGTGCATGGCTGCATTCATTTGATTCTCGATGATTTTTTTCGCGTCTGGGGTATTCTAAGGTCGTGGTGATTCGGATGAACGCTCCACACCGTCCGATCGTTGTGTTGGGATAACGGGGATAGATATGGCTCAGCCAAGTGTAGCGCGTGAACCGTCCATGGAAGAAATTCTGGCCTCCATCCGCCAGATCATCGAAAGCAATGAACCCGGCGCCGGCAAGGCGATTTCAGCTTCCGTGCCGCCGGTTTACGGCGCCGACGACGACGAAAACGGCTCCGAAATCCATCTGACGGTGGATGACACCTATGCCGGCGTGGAGTTTCCCGAACCGGCCATGCGCTCGTCCGATCCACGTTTCGTCGCCGCCAATTCGGCCGGCACCGCCCCTGAGACCGAAGCCCCGGCCCGCGCGCTGTCGCTTGCCGATGTCGCAGCCCGCGTGCGCGCCGCCTCCGAGCGCAGCGCCGTGCAGGCCGGTCAAGCCTTGCGCGAAATTCCGAGCGGCTTCCGCCAGCCGGAGCCGCAGCCGGCCGTGATGCCGGAGCCCCCGCGCGCTGCAAGTCCGCAGCCGCAGCCGACACGGCCCGCTTTTGCCGCTGCCGCAGCACTCGTTTCCTCTGTTCCCGTCCAACAGCCGCCAGAACCGACGCTTGCCGAAACACCGCGTGTCGCCGTCGCCGAGCAAGCCGCTGCTGCCGCCGAAACTGCGCCACCGGCTTTGGAGTCCGCTACTTCGTCGACCGAGCGTTTCCTCCCGAGCGTTGTCGACGAGACCCAGCCGTCACTGCTTTCGGAAGACGCCGGTCTGCAGATCAGCCGCTCCTTCGAGGAGCTTGCCGCGGCGATCGACGGCGCCGAGCGCCGCTCGCTGGACGAGATTGCCGAGGACATGCTGCGCCCGATGCTGCGTGAATGGCTTGATGACAATCTGCCAACTTTGGTCGAACGGCTGGTGCGCGAGGAAATCGAGCGCGTGGCGCGCGGCCCGCGCCGCTGATCGGATTGATTTTTCCTGGAAAAGCCGCTCCGGTCTCCGGGGCGGCTTTTTTATTGACTTGGTCGTGGCCATCCTATTTACAAACGCCCATCCTCGAACCTCGAAATTGGTCAGAAAATGCTCGACAAGACCTATGATTCCGCTGCCGTCGAACCGAAAATCGCCGCGAAATGGGATGAGGCGGATGCCTTCCGCGCCGGCGCGAACGCCAAACCGGGGGCCGAGACCTTCACCATCGTGATCCCGCCGCCGAATGTCACCGGCTCGCTCCATATGGGGCATGCGCTCAACAATACGCTGCAGGACATCATGGTGCGCTTCGAGCGCATGCGCGGCAAGGACGTGCTCTGGCAGCCGGGCATGGATCACGCCGGCATCGCCACCCAGATGGTCGTCGAACGCAAGCTGATGGAGCAGCAGCTGCCGGGCCGCCGCGAGATGGGCCGCGAGGCCTTCATCGACAAGATTTGGGAATGGAAGGCAGAATCGGGCGGCCTGATCTTCAACCAGCTGAAGCGCCTCGGCGCCTCCTGCGACTGGTCACGCGAGCGCTTCACCATGGACGAAGGCCTGTCGCAGGCCGTTCTCGAGGTTTTCGTTACGCTCTATAAGGAAGGCCTGATTTACAAGGACAAGCGCCTTGTCAATTGGGACCCAAAACTCCTGACGGCGATTTCCGACATGGAGGTCGAGCAACACGAGGTGAAGGGCCATCTCTGGCATCTGCGCTATCCGCTCGAGCCGGGTGTCACCTATCAATATCCGATCGCCTTCGACGAGGAAGGCAAGCCGACTGCGTTCGAGACGCGGGACTATATCGTCGTCGCCACGACGCGGCCGGAGACGATGCTCGGCGATACCGGCGTTGCCGTGAACCCCGAAGACGAGCGTTACAAGCCGATCATCGGCAAGCATGTCATCCTGCCGATCGTCGGCCGCAGGATACCGATCGTCGCCGATTCCTATGCTGATCCGACAGCCGGCACAGGCGCGGTGAAGATTACGCCGGCCCATGATTTCAACGACTTCGAAGTCGGCAAGCGCGCGAAGCTGCGTGCGATCAACGTCATGAATATCGATGGCACCATTGCCATCAAGGATAATGAGGATTTCCTTGAAGGTCTCGACAATCCCGCGGCACTGCATGGCGCCTGGGACCGTCTGGAAGGGCAGGACCGGTTCCATGCGCGCAAGGTGATCGTCGAGATCTTCGAAGAGGCCGGCCTTGTCGACAAGATCGAACCGCACAAGCATATGGTCCCGCATGGCGACCGCGGCGGCGTGCCGATCGAGCCGCGGCTGACGGAACAATGGTTTGTCGACAACAAGACATTGGGGCAGCCTGCCCTGGAGTCCGTTCGCGAGGGAAGAACCAGGTTTATTCCCAGGAACTGGGAAAACACTTATTTCAATTGGCTGGAGAACATCGAACCGTGGTGTATCTCTCGCCAGCTCTGGTGGGGCCATCAGATTCCCGCTTGGTACGGTCCTGACGGCCAAGTCTTCGTCGAAAAGACCGAGGAGGAGGCGCTGCAGGCGGCGATCCAGCATTACCTCTCGCATGAAGGGCCGATGAAGGCCTATGTCGAGGACCTGCTCGAAAACTTCAAGCCTGGCGAAATCCTGACGCGGGACGAGGACGTGCTCGACACCTGGTTCTCTTCTGCGCTCTGGCCTTTCTCGACACTCGGCTGGCCCGACGAGACGCCGGAACTTGCGCGTTACTACCCGACGAATGTCCTCGTCACCGGTTTCGATATCATCCCGTTCTGGGTCGTTCGCATGATGCAGATGGGCCTGCATTTCATGAAGGACGAGAATGGCGATCCCGTCGAACCTTTTCATACGATCTATATTCACGCACTGGTGCGCGATAAGAACGGGCAGAAGATGTCGAAGTCGAAGGGCAACGTCATCGACCCCCTGGAACTGATCGACGAATACGGTGCCGACGCACTGCGCTTCACCCTGGCGATCATGGCCGCACAGGGCCGCGATGTGAAGCTTGATCCGGCCCGCATCGCCGGCTACCGTAATTTCGGCACCAAGCTCTGGAACGCCACGCGTTTTGCCGAGATGAACGGCGCCAAGAGCGATCCGCATTTCGTGCCGGAGGCGGCCGAGCTTACCATCAACCGCTGGATCCTTACGGAGCTTGCCCGTACGGAACGTGACGTTACGGAAGCGCTTGAAGCCTTCCGCTTCAACGATGCGGCCGGCGCGCTCTACCGTTTCGTCTGGAACGAAGTCTGCGACTGGTATCTCGAGCTTCTGAAGCCGGTCTTCAATGGCGATGACGAGGGCGCCAAGGCCGAAGCCCAGGCCTGCAGCGCCTATATTCTCGAAGAGATCTACAAGCTTTTGCACCCCTTCATGCCCTTCATGACCGAAGAGCTTTGGGCGCATACCGCAGGCGAAGGCAAGGAACGCGACACGCTGGTCTGCCATGCCGAATGGCCGGCGCCGTCCTATGCGGATGACGCGGCTGCCGACGAGATCAATTGGCTGATCGACCTCGTCTCCGGCATCCGCTCCCTGCGCGCCGAAATGAACGTGCCGCCGTCGGCGACCGCCCCGCTGGTCGTCGTCAAGGCCAACAATCTCACGCGCGAAAGGCTGTTCCGCCACGACGCCGCCATCAAGCGGCTTGCCCGCGTGGAAGCGATATCACTATCCGACGATGCGCCGAAGGGCGCGGCCCAGATTGTCGTCGCCGAAGCCACCGTCTGCCTGCCGCTCGGCAATCTGATCGACCTTGCTGCCGAAAGGGCCCGCCTGGAAAAGGCGATTGCCAAGATGGATGGAGAAATCGCCCGCATCAATGGCAAGCTTTCCAACGAGAAGTTCGTCGCCAACGCCAATCCCGAGGTGGTCGAGGCCGAGCGCGAGCGTCTCGATGAGTTGAAGGGGCAGATCGCCAGCTTGAATAACGCGCTTTCCAGGGTCAGCGAAGCCGGATAAGTTTCATTGTCGATTTTGGTAAGTTATTTCAAAGACGCGCCTGCTTCGGGGCGCGTCTTTCGTCGTTTGGGGAACGCCTGATTCGGTCTTGAGCGGGGCTGATTTGAGGCGCTGAGCCTGTGGATTTTGGCTTTAGGGGTATCCCTTTGGTGAAAACTGTCACTGTTGTCGGATTGATACAGCTTCTGCACTGTTTGGAATGAAAACCCAAAAGGCCGTCTCAAAATCGATGGCTCTAGAATAGAATTTTATTAACCAGATTTTTTGACGTGTCCGTCAATTTCTTTACGTAAGTTAGCCACTGCAATGCCTGGGAGCGCCGCCGTGGGGCGCGTTGCCATGTCGAGCGAACGCTTACTAAAGTGGCGTACATCAATTGCTGGAGTGGGGGAGACACAATGGCATCGCGTATGTTTTCCAAGGGCGTAACGTCGCTCGTTCTTCTTTCGTCGCTTGCCTCGCCGTCCTTTGCCGGCGGCCTGGAGCGCGGCGGCTATAACATCGATCAGCTGTTCGATACGTCGCCTTTCTCATTTCAGTCGGGCGTGACTTACGTCACGCCGCAGCGCAAGCTGAAGGATGTCCGAGACACGAATACGTCGATACTGACAGGGGGCGGCAATCTGAACAGCCGTCCAGACACGGCTGACGATACCTCAAATTACACCATCCCCTATATTGGTTTTAAGGCTGGTTTTGGCGATGCGGTCGACTGCCTCGTTGACTATTCGGAGCCCTTCGGCGCACACACCGACCCCGGCATGAATTGGGCCGGCGCCAACGATAACATTGAGACAGAGATCAAAACACGGAACTATGGCGGCACCTGCTCCTATCGTTTTGATGTCGGTCCTGGGCAGCTTCGCTTCATTGGCGGCGCTTTTTATCAGGAAGTCGAAGGCTTCAAGGAACGTCTGGTTTCAACGCTTCCGCTTCTGCTTGGGACTGGAACTGGCGTCGGTCGTCTGGATATCGACGATAGCGGTTGGGGCTGGCGCGCCGGTCTTGCTTACGAGATTCCGGAATATGCGATGCGCGCGAGCCTCGTCTATAACAGTCGCGTCAAGTACGATGACCTGTCCGGGACTGTTGATCTCCGTCAAGTTCCGGTTGTGCCGCTATATGGGGGCCTGGTCACACCAGTTTCCGGTTCCGCCGAAGCTCCGGATTCGCTGGAGCTGAAGCTGCAAAGCGGTATCGCTCCGGATTGGCTTGCATTCGGATCGGTTAAATGGACGAATTGGAGCGTCCTGCAGTCGGTAGCATTCTGCCCGACCAACGGCTTGCCTTGCCCCGCGGGTGGTCTAACCTCGCTCGACCTCCTTTATCGTGATGGTTGGACGATCTCCGGCGGTGTCGGCCACAAATTCAATGAACAATGGGCCGGTGCAGTCAGCCTGACATGGGACCGCGGCACCAGCCAGGGGTATGGCGCGCAGACAGACAGCTGGACGCTGGGGCTCGGTGCAGCCTACACACCGACCGAACATATCGAATGGCGCTTTGCCGGTGCCGTGGGCGTGTTGACGAGCGGTTCGTCTGGTGCTGTGACCCGGAATGGCGTCACATACGGAGATGATGTTTCCTACTCCTTCGATGACGATCTGGTCGCTGCACTGTCGACAAGCATAAAGATCAAGTTCTAAATTCCTGATTTGAAGAATTGAGAGCCCGGCACTGCCGGGCTTTTCTTTGTGCGCGGCCCGTTAATCATGTCATTTGCTGGTCTCGTTTTGTGACGATTCAGCAACAGTTTTTTACGATGAATGGCGTATGGTGGCGATGGGGCGAATTTGTCCATTTCCCGCCACAAAGAGAGCGCAGCGGTATTGCGGGCGAGGTGATGGCAGACTTACGGTGCGTGTAATCAGTAGCATGGGTCGATTTTTTTCCGGTAACACCAGATCGTACGGCGCAAGTGGCGAC
Source organism: Rhizobium sp. NLR10b (assembly GCF_019685435.1). Classification (NCBI taxonomy): domain Bacteria; kingdom Pseudomonadati; phylum Pseudomonadota; class Alphaproteobacteria; order Hyphomicrobiales; family Rhizobiaceae; genus Rhizobium; species Rhizobium sp. NLR10b. The sequence goes on from NZ_JABDWV010000007.1 coordinate 90,064, forward strand.
AGCCGCGTGATTGCGGCCGTTTCTCTTTCCGGGCAAGGCTATTGCGACCGTAAATTCGACCTCACGATCATGCCGTCGATCCATTCATTGCCGTCGTTATCTGTCCGTTCGCATAGTCAGGCGGGCTTAGCGGCAGATGTCGATACCGGTTTGGTCACATTTGCTATTTACGAATGCGATAAAGGCGGGAAGGCGGATGCCGCGCCCGCCGACGGGGTGCCAGGAAGATTACAGTCGGGCCATGCCGCGAGCCGGGTGGTCCTGAATGAGATGCTGAAAATTCGGCCTCTCGAAAGAGGCCAATGGGCTGGAAGCGACGCGGGCAAAGGGGCCATGGAGCTCGCCGCGGGATCGCTCGCCTCGAAGGAATACATCGGTGGTATGCCCGGCGTCAGCGCCGGCTGCGGGCGATGAGCGAAAGAAATCGGTTGAAATGGTAACGTCCGAGTTCAAATTGTTCAAAATCATGCTGATGGGCATGTGGGTGGCCATGGCGCTGTCCGGTCCGGTTCTCGCTTTCGACATCAAGAGCGACGTCAGCAAGGAATCCGGCCCTTTCGACCTCTTCAAGTTCGGCTTCAAGGCCTACAAAAACGGTCAGAAGGAGGAGGCGGTCGAGGCCTACAAATACGCCGCCGAAAAGGGCCATACCGGTTCGCGCTGGGCGCTCGCCAACATGTATGCCGACGGCGACGGCGTCACCCAGGACGATTTCGAAGCCTTCAAGATCTATAGTGAGATTGCCCAGCAGGGTGTCGAACCCGGCTCGGAAGACACGGGTTTCTTCGTCAACGCGCTTCTCTCGCTCGCCAACTACTACAAGCACGGTATTGCCGGCAGCCCGGTGAAGATCGATCTCACTCAGGCGCGCCAGCTCTATTTCCAGGTGGCCTCCACCTTCGGCGTTCCCGAGGCACAGTTCCAGCTGGCGCAGATGATGCTGGCCGGCGAGGGCGGTAGTGCCAGCCCGCAGCAGGCGAAAAAGTGGTTGAACCAGGCCCGTAAGAGTGGCCATCCCGGCGCCATGGCGGTTTTCGGAAACATCCTTTTCGACGAAGGCCAGACGGCCCGCGGTCTCGCGCTGATGACCGCCGCCCTCGACCGCTGCAAGCCGAAGGATTGCGGCTGGATGGAAGCGCTGCAGGAGCAGGCCTTCTCGGTTGCCAACGAGGCCGACCGTCGCACGGCTGTTTCGCTGTCGCACGCCATTTCGAGCGGTTCTGACTGAAACCTACCACTCAGCGCCACGCGGCATTCAGCCCGCGCATCCTCCACCGCGTCTCTGAAATGACGCTCTGCCAAGTGCTCGGATCTCAGGCCGCGAAATCGAAATAGGCGATCACCGGTACGTGGTCGGACGGCTTTTCCCACGCCCGCACATGTTTTTCGATAGTTGCCGACGTCATCCGGTCGGCTGCTTCGGGTGACAGCAGCAGATGGTCGATGCGGATGCCGTTGTTCTTCGGCCATGCACCCGCCTGATAGTCCCAGAAGGAATAGAGCCGCGTCGCATCCGTCGTCGCGCGCACCGCATCGGTCAAGCCGAGATTTTCAAGTCTGCGGAATGCCTGCCGCGTCTGCGGCAGGAACAGCGCATCGCTTTCCCAGACCCTGGGATCGAAGCAGTCGTGCGGTTCAGGAATGACGTTGTAATCGCCGGCAAGCACCAGCATCTCTTCATAGGCCAGCCGTTCGGCCGCAAAGCTCCTCAGGCGCTCCATCCAGGCGAGCTTGTAGGGGTATTTCTCGGTGTCGACGGGATTGCCGTTCGGGAGATAAATGCAGCAGACGCGCAGGATGCGCGTGTCGGGCAGCGTGAACACCGCTTCTAGGAAACGCGCCTGTTCGTCCAGCGGGTCGCCGGGCAGGCCGCGGTTGACCTCAAAAGGTGAAGTCTTGGAGAGGATCGCAACGCCGTTGAATCCCTTCTGGCCGTGCGTCTCGACATGATAGCCGAGCGCTTCGATCTCCAGCCGGGGAAAGCCTTCGTCGATCGTCTTGATCTCCTGCAGGCAGACGACATCGGGATCGGAATCCTTGAGCCATTGTGTGAGATTGTCGATGCGCGCCTTGACGCCGTTGATGTTCCAGGTCGCGATCTTCATGCTCTGTCCCGTTCGCTAGGGCATGTCGCGCAAAAGTGTGCGGCCGTTTTTGCGATTCACGACATGCGGAAAATCAAAGACCTAAAGCGTGGCAAGCGAGTCTGAAAGATCGCGACGCGCTTTAGTGCGCTCCTTTTATCGCGGTCTTTCGCCGCTGGACAAGCCAATAAACCGGCCGGAAGCAATTCTTCCGACCGTCGTTGGGGACAACGTTCTGCGCTCGGATATTCAGATCGAGAAGCTGGTGCCGCAGCCGCAACTTGCCACCGCGTTCGGGTTCTTGATCTGGAAGGATTGGCCAAGCAGATTGTCGACAAAGTCGATCTCGGAACCTGCCATATAGACGAGCGACAGGCTGTCGATCAGCACCTTCGCGTCGTTTTTTTCGACGACGATGTCGTCATCCCCAGCGCTGTCGGCAAGGTCAAACTTGTAGGAAAAGCCCGAACAGCCGCCGCCTTCAACGGAAACGCGCAGCGCGCTCTTGCCGGCCTCCGCACTGATGATGGCGGCGATACGCTTTGCCGCGGCATCCGAAAGAGTTACACTCGTATCCGTCATATTTCCTCCTGCCGGGGTCAAGATCCGGAGAGAATGGGTTTCGGCACTCAAATGTTCAAATGCCTGATATCAAAGGAACTTAGCATGATCTTCGCAAAAAGACCATGACGCGCCGAAGCGGTCGGGAGAGCGCCTCTTTGCCGTTTCCTCGGGCTATAGGTATGAAGAGGGCAAAGCGGCGTCAATGGGCAGATGCGGCAACAGGCAGAATGACGGTGAAGAATGACGATTGACAGGCGAGCTTTGGGTTTCGGCGGCAGCGAAAGGGCGGTCTATGCGGCAGACCCGTGGACGACGCGTGGGCGTCTCTATCCGGAAGACAGCAGCCCTACTCGCTCCGATTTCCAACGCGACCGCGACCGCATAGTCCATACCACCGCCTTCCGCCGGCTGAAGCACAAGACCCAGGTCTTCATCGCCCAGGACGGCGATCACTACCGCACCCGGCTGACGCATACGATCGAGGTGGCGCAGATTGCCCGTGCGCTTGCCCGCGCCCTGAAACTCGACGAGGATCTGTCCGAGGGCGTGGCGCTGGTGCACGATTTCGGCCACACGCCGTTCGGCCATACCGGCGAGGACGCGCTGCACGAGGTGCTGCTGCCCTATGGTGGCTTTGACCACAATGCCCAATCGCTGCGCATCGTGACCAAGCTCGAGCGGCGGTATGCCGAATTCGACGGCATCAATCTGACATGGGAAAGTCTCGAAGGTCTCGTCAAGCATAATGGTCCAATGCTGACGCCAGATGGTGTGGGCACGCACGGCCCGGTTCCGCAGCCGATCCTCGATTATTGCGAACTGCACGATCTCGAACTGGGCACCTATGCCAGCCTCGAGGCCCAGGTTGCGGCGATCGCCGACGACATCGCCTATAACACCCATGATATCGACGACGGCCTGCGCTCCGGCTATCTGAGTTTCGACATGCTGGAGGAAATTCCCTTTCTCGCCGAGTTGATGGCCGAGGTGAGGGGGCGCTATCCGCATCTGGAACCGAGCCGTTTCACCCACGAGATCATGCGCCGCCAGATCACCCGCATGGTCGAGGACGTTATCGGCGTCGCGCAGGAGCGCCTTTCACTTCTTCGTCCTGAGAGTGCAGCCGACATCCGCGGCGCCGACCGGGTTATCGCCACCTTTTCCGAAGAGATGGCCGAAACCGACAGGCAGATCAAGGCGATGCTCTTCAAGCGCATCTACCGCAATCCCGATATCATGCGGATCCGTGCCGGTGCTGCCCAGATCGTCACGGATCTCTTTGCCGCCTACATGGCCAGTCCCAAGGAGATGCAGAGCCATTACTGGGTCGATCATATCGCCGGGCTCGCCGATGCGCCGAAGGCTCGCCATGTCGGCGACTACCTCGCCGGCATGACCGACACCTATGCGATCAGTGCCCACAGGCGATTGTTTGACCACACTCCGGATTTGCGATAGGCAGCGGTCGCCCGCCGAAGGCCGATTTGCGCCTTTGGCACAGCCTATGCATGGAAGAGTGCGATGAACCTTTTTACCGACTTCGAAGCCAGGATCAAAACCGCCCTTGAACAGATTGATCTGGTCAGGGAAAAGCGATCTGAGCTCGATTTCGGCCGCATCACAGTCGAACCGCCGCGCGATGCGAGTCATGGCGATGTTGCGACCAATGCCGCGATGGTGCTGGCAAAGCCGCTCGGCACCAATCCTCGCGCCCTTGCGGACGTCATAATCGCCAAGCTCAAGGAGGATGCCGACGTCGCCGATGTCTCGGTCGCAGGTCCGGGTTTCATCAACATCCGTCTCGCCGTCCGCTATTGGCAACGGCTGCTCGCCTCGATGATCGGCGCCGGCACCGACTATGGCCGCTCGACCCTAGGCCAAGGTCGCAAGGTCAACGTCGAATATGTCTCGGCCAATCCGACCGGCCCGATGCATGTCGGGCATTGCCGCGGCGCCGTGGTCGGCGATGCGCTCGCCAACCTGCTCGCCTTTGCCGGTTACGGCGTCGAGAAGGAATATTATATCAACGACGCCGGCTCGCAGATCGACGTGCTCGCCCGGTCGGTCTTTCTGCGTTATCGCGAAGCGCTGGGTGAACGGATCGGCGAAATCCCGTCGGGTCTCTATCCGGGTGACTATCTCGTGCCCGTCGGCCAGTCGCTTGCCGCCGATTACGGCGTCCGGTTGCACAATATGCCGGAGGAGCAGTGGATGCCGATCGTCAAGGATCGCACCATAGACGCGATGATGGTCATGATCCGCGAAGATCTGGCGGCGCTGAACGTCCATCACGACATCTTCTTTTCCGAGCGGACCCTGCATGCCAATGGAGCGGCGGCGATCCGCACGGCGATCAACGACCTGACCTTCAAGGGTTACGTCTACAAGGGCACGCTGCCGCCGCCGAAGGGCCAGCTTCCGGAAGACTGGGAAGATCGCGAGCAGACACTGTTCCGCTCGACCGAGGTGGGCGACGACATGGACCGGCCGCTGATCAAGTCGGACGGCTCCTACACCTATTTCGCCGCCGACGTCGCCTACTTCAAGAACAAGTTCGATCGTGGTTTCGACGAGATGATCTATGTGCTTGGCGCCGACCATGGCGGCTACGTCAAGCGCCTGGAAGCGGTTGCACGCGCCGTTTCGGAGGGCAAGGCGAAGCTGACGGTGCTGCTCTGCCAGCTCGTCAAGCTCTATCGCAATGGCGAGCCGGTGAAGATGTCGAAACGTTCGGGCGATTTCGTCACGCTTCGGGACGTCGTCGAGGAAGTCGGCCGTGATTCGGTCCGGTTCATGATGCTTTATCGCAAGAATTCCGAGCCGCTCGACTTCGATTTCGCCAAGGTGACGGAGCAGTCGAAGGATAATCCTGTTTTTTACGTGCAGTATGCGCATGCCCGCTGCATGTCGGTCTTCCGGCAGGCAAGAGAGGCTTTTCCCGGCCTCGATGCTTCGCCCGAGGATCTTGCGAAAGCCGTTGGTGGCGTTGGCGATCCGGCCGAATTGCAGCTCGTCGCCAAGCTTGCCGAATTCCCGCGTATCGTCGAGGCGGCCGCCCAGTCGCAGGAGCCGCATCGCATCGCATTTTACCTCTACGATCTCGCCAGTGCGTTCCACGCGCACTGGAACAAAGGTAAAGATCAGCCTGAATTACGATTTGTTAATGATAAAAACCGAGAATCAAGTATTGCCAGACTTGGGCTGGTGTACGCCGTCGCGTCGGTTTTAAAGTCGGGACTTGCTATTACAGGCACTGCCGCACCTGACGAAATGCGATAACGTCACCATTTACCCACAATGCGCTGGCATTTGAGCGTTGGCGTTTGCGAGTGGGATAGGCATGGCTGAGAAACAATTTGCGTATGATACGCGCGGAAAAGACGATCTGTTTGCGGACGACGATCCGTTGGCTGAACTTGCCCGGATTGTCGGTTTCGAGCCGCGTGTTGCAGCGAATACCGTAAGCGACGCCGCCCGGCGCGAACCTGCCTTCGATCTGGAGGATGAGCTCGGGCGAGAATTCGATCGATACGATTCACCACGTCCGCTGGCCGAACTCGATCGGCCGGCCGAGCCGATCTCCGATGGCATCACTTCCGAAGACTATGTCGAGCCCGTTCTCGATGCTTCTCCCGCTGCCGTAAGCGTGGATGTTCCGGAGCCCGTCTCCGTTGGTCCCGTCGCCGCAGAAGAAGCTGCCCGACCTCCGGCAAGAAACTGGGACGTAGCCGCTGCCGACCCGGCGGCCGGTCAGCCGCAGCTGTCCGCAGATCCTGTTTCCGAGGTGTCGGTCCATACCGCTTTCGGCGGCGCCCGCGACCTGATCGAGGAACTCGAACTGTCGATCGGTGCGGCGCCGATCTCTTCGCTGGCGCAGCCCGCCAAAACCCCGCAATGGTCGGCCGCCAGCATCAGGTTGCCGCTCGCCAATTTCCACGCCCCCAAACGTGAGGAGCCGGTGGCAGCGGTTGAGCCGGCCGCCGAAGCAGTTGCTGCGCCTGCGGCTGAACCAGTCGCTGAACCGGTGGCTGAAGCAGTCGTTGCCGATCTTGCCTCGGCGGAGCCGGAGCCCGTGATCGAGCAGCCGGCGCCCGCCGCCGCTGTCGAACCTCTGGAGGAGTTCGAATCCGCGGCGCCGTCGTTCGGCTTTCCCGCTGAGCTCGATCGCCACGATGAGGCAATTGCGTCGCAAGAAACTGCTGGAGCCGAGGAATTCGTTGAAGTCGAGGATGATCTGGAAGAGTTCGGCTCCGATGCTGGTTTCGATCTCGCGGCCGCCATCGAGGGCGAGATCCAGGCCGATGCCGCGCTGACTGAGGTCGGACAGGAAGTTCCGCATATCGCCGGCACCTTCGATGTCGACGACCTGCTGGCCGACGTCTCGCGCTATCCCGTGCCCCGCCCGGTATTGCAGCGCGCTAATCTGGCGCCGGCTTCGCCGGAGCCCGCTCCCGTCGAAGTCGACCCGGTCGCTGCCGCACCGGTTCAGCCCGAGGCGATCGCGCCCCTACCGGTCCTCTCAGCTCCGATCGAAATGGCGCCTGCCTTTGCTGGCGAAGCCGCAAGACCTGTCGCGTCCCAACCTGTCTCAACGGCCTATTCACCGGCGCCGCAGCCCGCGCCGGAAGCCGATGATCCCTTCGCGGGCCACGATTTCGAACTGGACCTCGCCGGTATCGAGCTGGAACTTGCCGATCTCGATTTTTCCGAAGCAGCCGAGCCTGCGCCGCAGCCAAAGGCACAGCCGGCGCCCGCCGCGCCGGAGCAGGCAACGCCTGAGTACCCGCAGGCCGCTGTCCCGGCGCAGCCCGCGTCGGCCCTGGTTTCCGAGCAGCCGGTCCCAGCTCCGGCTCCGGTTTTCAACTGGGCACCTGCCGGAGAGGCGTCCGCCGCTGAATCGACCGAAGATCTGCCCTTCGATCCGGCGATGATCTCCGATCCGGAGGATCGTCCCGAGACGGTGGACGATATGCATGTGCCGACGCTGCCGCCGGTCGAGCAGCCCGCTCCGGTCGCGAAAACCGCGGATTTCGATTTCGATCTCGATGCAGAGATCGCGAGCTTTTTCGAGCCGGCCAAACCGCGCGAAACGGCGGCGTCCGCCCGTAATATGGCTGCCGCTGCGGCAACGCCGGTCAAGCCGACCATTGCCGACGGTCTCGACGATTTCGAACGGGCGCTGGAGGAAGATTTCCGCCGCAGCGTGCGCGAGCCGGTCGAGCGCCGGGAAACCTCCGAGGTCCACATCGAGTCGGCAAGCCAGGCCGCTGATTTCAGCCGCGCTCGGTCGATGCGCCGGCTGCTGGCCGGCGCCGTCATGCTGGTGGTCTTCGCTGGCGTCGGTTATGGCGTCTATTCCTCCGTCTGGAACGGCGAAGGGCTCGGCATTGTCGCGTCCGGCGAGCCGCGTGTGATCACGGCCGACAAGGAGCCCATCAAGGTCGTTCCGGAAAATCCCGGTGGCAAGACGGTTCCGAACCAGGATAAGGCCGTCTACGACCGCGTTGCGGGTTCTGCCGAGGAGCCGAAGCAGAAGGCGCTCGTCTCCTCGGACGAGGCCCCGGTCGATGTTGTCCAGCGCACCTTGACGCCGGAGGCATTGCCGGAGGATGACGAGAACGCCGGCGCTGACGATCGGGTCACGCCGACCGCGGTTGGTGAGACGGAGGATCCGCGTCTGTTGCCGAACCACGCCAACGCCGACGACGCTTCCGCCAGCGACGCCGACAAGACGCCATCCGTTTCGCCGCGCAAGGTCCGCACGATGATCGTCAAGCCTGACGGCACGCTGGTCGCCCGCGAGGAGTCCGCGCCGGTCGACCAGCCGGCCGCGCCTGCTCAGCCGATGCCGTCTGGCCAGCCGCCAGTAACGGCGCAGTCCGCCCCGTCTGCGCCATCGGCCCCGATCGCGCCGCCGGTGGCCGGAACGGCTGCGAGCTTCCCGGCAAGCGCCGAGATTGCTTCCGTCGATGCGCGTTCTGCAGCACCAGTTCAAACCGCGCCGACGCAGCCGTCGCCTGCCGCAACTGCCGATGAGCAGGCGGCAAATCCCGCACCGGTCGATGCGCCGGTACGGCCGGTCAAGACGGCAACGATCGCCGATACGGCCCCGGTTCCGATCGCCCGTCCGGCCGATCAGCCTGTCAACGTCGTTGGCACGGTTACCGATAAGGGCAATGTCCGCACCCCCGCGCAGCAGCCGAAGCCGACGCAGGTCGCCTCGGCAACGCCGGCCGCCGCCCAGCCGCAGCAAGCCGGTTCCGCCGGCGGCTACGGCCTCCAGATCGCTTCGCTGCCGTCGGAAGACGAGGCCAATAAATCTTACGCAAACCTGTCGAAGAAATTCGCCGGCGTGCTTGCTGGCCGCGCCCATGAGATCCGCAGGGCCGATATCGCCGGCAAGGGCACTTTCTACCGTGTCCGCATCCCGGTCGGCTCGAAGGATGAGGCAGCAGCCCTTTGCGAACAGTATCGCGCAGCCGGCGGAAGCTGCCTGATTTCCAAGTAACATCGGGTTATCAAATAGGGAGCGGCGAGCCGGATCGGCCCGCCGCTCTTTTTTGTGCATCGCGCCCGCAGTTACTCGCATTTGGCCCGCCGCCGTCTATGATTCGTCCATGACCGAATCAAAAGCGATGATCCTTGGCTGCAGCGGCCTTGCCCTCACATCCGAAGAAAAAGCCTTTTACCGGGACGAACGGCCCTGGGGCTTCATCCTCTTCGGGCGCAATATCTCCGAAGCAGCGCAGATCACTGATCTTGTCGCCGAACTGCGCGACAGCGTCGGCTGGCATGCGCCGGTGCTGATCGATCAGGAGGGCGGTCGCGTCCAGCGCATCCGTCCGCCGGTTCTGCCACGTTATCCTGCAGGCCAGGCGCTCGGCGATGTCTATCGCCGCGATCCGGCGCTCGGGCTGCGCGCCGCTTGGCTGATGTCGCGCCTGCATGCCTTCGACCTTTCGAAGCTCGGCATCAATGTCGATTGCCTGCCGGTTCTCGACGTGCCGGTCGAAGGCAGCAGCAACGTCATCGGCGACCGCGCCTATGGCGGCGATCCCGAAACCGTCATCGCCATGGGACGGGTGGCTGGCGAGGGGCTGAAGGCCGGCGGCCTGCTGCCTGTCATGAAACATATGCCCGGCCACGGTCGCGGCTTTGCCGATTCACATCTGGAGCTGCCTGTCGTCACGGTCTCGCGCGATGAGCTGGAGGCCCGTGATTTCCCACCCTTCATCGCGATGAAGGACGAGCTGATGGCAATGACCTGCCATCTCGTCTTCACATCGATCGATCCGGACAATCCGGCGACGACCTCGCGCAAGGTGATCGACGGCGTCATCCGTCAGCATATCGGCTTTGACGGTCTGCTGCTTTCCGACGATAGCTCGATGAATGCGCTTTCCGGCACGATCGGCGAACGGGCGGCGAATATCATTGCAGGCGGATGCGATATCGTGCTGCATTGCAATGGCCATATGGACGAGATGCGGGAGGTCGTGGCAAATGTTCCGCCGCTCGCCGGTCTTTCGCTTGCCCGCGCAAAAGCGGTAGAAGCAGGCTTTGCCGCGCCGGATGGTGCCGATGAGGCGGAATTGAGGGCGGAATTCGAGGCGATGTTTGTGTCGGTGTGATCGTAGGAGAGCAGGGTGGTCAGCACGGTCAAGGGCTCGGAACGTCCGCAGGCGGCAACGCCGATGGACAAGCTGTGGCAGGAGAACGGCGCCGAGCGCGCCAGCCACGAGCCGGCGCTGGTGATCGACGTCGCCGGATTCGAAGGCCCGCTCGACCTGCTGCTCTACCTCGCCCGCAACCAGAAGGTCGACCTGTCGCGAATTTCCGTGTTGGCGCTCGCCGAGCAATATCTGCAGTTCGTCGAAAGCGCCCGGCGCATCCGCATCGAGCTTGCCGCCGACTATCTCGTCATGGCGGCCTGGCTTGCCTATCTCAAATCGCGGCTGCTCATTCCCCAGCAGGTCAAGGATGACGGTCCCTCGGGCGAAGAAATGGCGGCAAGCCTTGCTTTCCGCCTGAAGCGTCTCGAGGCCATGCGTCAGGCGGCGGATGGCCTCGTCAACCGCAACCGCCTCGGCCGCGATATCTTCGCCCGCGGTGCACCCGAGCATATTCCCGACCGGCAGCAATCCGCTTATGCGGCAAGCCTCTACGATCTCCTGACCGCCTATGCGGCGCTGCGTCAGCGCCATGCCGTCACCCAGGTGACGATCGAGAGGCGTAATGTCTGGTCGCTGACCGATGCCCGCGAGCTGCTGACCCAGATAATCGGCGAGGTCGGCGACTGGACGGCGATGGAACATTATCTGCTGCGTTATCTCGCAGGGCCTGAGGAACGCGTCACGGCGATCGCCAGCGCCTTTGCCGCCTCGCTAGAGCTGGTGCGCGAGGGCAAGCTCGAAATCCGCCAGGACGGCGCCTTTCAGCCGATTTTCATGCGTCGCGGTCCCAAGCACGCTACGCTGCAGGTGGTGGAACAGGAGCGGCCGGCTTGATCGATCCCAGGAGCGACGAGGGGGAAGGCCGCGACTTGCGGGCCGAGATCGAGGCCGAGCGCACCGCCGAGGCGCTGGTCTTCGCCTCCTCGCAGCCCGTTTCCGAAGTTTTCCTGGCCGAGCGCCTGCCGAGGGGCGCCGACGTGCGCGCGATCATGCTGCGCCTGAAGGAGCAATATGCGCCACGGGGCGTCAATCTGGTCCAGGTCGAAGGCGCCTGGGCCTTCCGCACCGCCGCCGATCTCTCCTTCGTCATCCGCCGTGACGACAACGAGGTGAAGAAGCTTTCGCGCGCCGCGCTGGAAGTGCTGGCGATCATCGCCTATCACCAGCCGGTGACGCGCGCCGAGATCGAGGATATCCGCGGCGTTCAAACCTCGCGCGGCACGCTCGACGTGCTGATGGAAGCCGGCTGGGTGCGGTTTCGCGGCCGCCGGCGCACACCGGGCCGGCCGGTGACATTGGGTACGACGCGCGATTTCCTCGACCATTTCGGCCTCGAGGAACTGCGCGATCTGCCCGGTCTCGAAGAATTGAAGGGGGCGGGCCTGTTGTCGGGCCGTATCCCGGCGAATTTCAATATTCCGTCGCCGTCGATGAACGACGAATTGACCGAGGACGAAGATCCGATCACCCAGATGGATCTCGAAGAACTCGGGTTGCTCGCCCCCCGTTCTACCTCCGAAGATTGAAGGACTTCCTCTTGCTTTTGCCATGCAAGACGAAAACAATGGTGCTCACGATTTTTCGATGGGTCAGTGGCTTGTCATAAAGGGCGATACCGTGACATTAAGCGCAGTTCAAAGGGCTTAATGTTGGAAACGGTGTCAGAAATCCTTACATCGTGGGAACATCGAAACAGGGAGTTAGAGTGATGGGTTCTCTTAGCATGTGGCACTGGCTGATCGTTCTGGTCATCGTGCTGTTGTTGTTCGGTCGCGGCAAGATTCCGGAACTGATGGGCGATGTTGCCAAGGGGATCAAAAGCTTCAAGAAGGGCATGACGGACGAAGACGCGCCGGAAACGGCAAAGACCGTCGATCACAAGGCCGACGAAACGAAGTAATCAAGTCCGGGAAAAAGCGCAGCCCCCGCGCTTCCCGTCCAGGAGCCTTGCATGTTCGATATTGGCTGGACCGAGCTTTTGGTCATCGCGGTCGTGCTGATCGTCGTTGTCGGTCCGAAGGATTTGCCGCCGATGCTGCGCGCTTTCGGCAAGATGACGCAGCGCGCCCGCAAGGTTGCGGGTGAGTTTCGGGCGCAATTCGACGAAGCGTTGCGCGAAGCCGAGCTTGACGATGTCCGCCAGACGATCAGCGACGCCCAGAAGCTCAACCCGGTTAATAGCCTGCGCGAGGCGATGAACCCGCTTCGCCAGATGGGCAACGAGATCAAGGCCGACTTGCAGAAGACGACTGTGGCTCCGGAAAATAAGACCGAAGTGCCGCCGGCTGCCGTCTCGGCCCCGACGCCGACGATGAGCCTGCCGGAAACGCCGCCCCTGGTGCCGGCGCCTGCGCAGCCCGAGCCCGTCGCAGCAGCGACTGCCCAGGCCGATACGGTTGCCGGCAAGCCGAAGGCCGTGCGCAAGCCACGCGTCAAGGCCGCCGACAAGGTCGATGCCGCCGAAGTCGTTGCCGTACCTGTGGAAAAGCCGAAGCGGGCCGCGGCGGTCAGGAAGCCTGCAACGTCGAAGAAGCCGACGCAGACGAAGAAGAAGGACGAGGCATGAGCGGTGATATCGAAGACAAGCCGCAGCCGCTGATCGAGCACCTGATGGAGCTGCGCACACGGCTGATCTGGTCGATCGGCGCGTTTTTCGTGGCTTTCATCGCATGCTTCTTCTTTGCCAAGCATCTCTTCAACTACCTGGTCATTCCCTACAAGACGGCTGTGGAGTGGGCGCATCTCGACGTCGAGAAGGCCCAGCTGATTTATACGGCGCCCCAGGAGTTCTTCTTTACCCAGGTCAAGGTGGCGATGTTCGGCGGCCTGGTGGTCGCTTTCCCCATCATTGCCGCCCAAGTCTATAAGTTCGTGGCACCCGGCCTCTACAAGAACGAGCGCCAGGCCTTCCTGCCGTTCCTTATCGCGTCGCCGGTCCTGTTCCTGATGGGGGCTGCGCTCGTCTATTTCTTCTTTACGCCGATGGTCATGTGGTTCTTCCTGTCGATGCAGCAGGCGCCGGGTCATGACGAGGTGGCGATCTCGCTGATGCCGAAGGTCTCGGAATATCTGAGCCTCATCATGACGCTGGTCTTCTCCTTCGGCCTCGTCTTCCAACTACCCGTCATCACGACTCTGCTTGCCCGCGTCGGTCTGCTGACGTCGCAATGGCTCGCCGAAAAGCGCAAGTTCGCCATCGTGCTCGCCTTCGTCGTCGCCGCCGTGCTGACGCCGCCGGATCCGATGTCCCAGATCGGTCTTGCGCTACCAACGATCCTTCTCTACGAGATTTCCATCTATGCGGCGCGACTCGTGGAGCGCCAGCGTGCCCGGCAGGCGCTCGAAAAGGAAAGCGGATCCGCGGACGTTGCCAAGACCGACAGCGTCTGAGGCGATCCGGAAATCCTTTTATGACGCCGTCTCATCCGGTCGAGGCCCGGTCAGGCTTTGGCCGGTCATTTCTGTTGCAACGACCTGGAACGACGATGCTCGATATCAAATGGATCCGTGAGAATCCCGAAGCGCTCGATGCCGCTCTTGCCAAGCGCGGCGCGGAGCCTCTGGCCCAAAGTCTCGTGGCCCTCGATGAAAAGCGCCGCTCCGCCGTGCAAAAGACGCAGGATCTGCTGTCCCGCCGCAACGCCGCATCCAAGGAGATCGGCGCAGCGATGGCCCAGAAGAACGGCGAGCTTGCCGAGAAGCTGAAGGCCGAGGTCGCCGAACTGAAGAACTTGCTGCCGGCGATCGAGGAAGAGGACCGTCAGCTGACGGCCGAACTCAACGACGCTCTCTCGCGCATCCCGAACGTGCCCTTCGACGACGTTCCTGTCGGCAAGGACGAGCACGACAATGTCGTCAGCCGCATCGTTGGCGAAAAGCCGCGTTGGAACCACACGCCGAAGGAGCATTTCGAAATCGGCGAGGCGCTCGGCTATATGGATTTCGACCGTGCTGCCAAGCTCTCCGGTTCGCGCTTCACGGTTCTGACCGGGCCGCTCGCGAGACTTGAACGGGCGCTCGGCCAGTTCATGATCGACCTTCACACCAGCGAGCACGGCTATACCGAAGTCAGCTCGCCGCTGATGGTGCGCGCCGAAGCGGTGTTCGGCACCGGCAGCCTGCCGAAGTTCGAAGAGGATCTGTTCAAGACGACGGACGGTCGCTACCTCATTCCGACGGCTGAGGTGACGCTGACCAATCTGGTGCGCGAGGAAATCCTCGACCAGGAAAAGCTGCCGCTGCGCTTCACCGCCTTGACCCCGTCCTTCCGCTCGGAAGCGGGCTCGGCCGGCCGCGACACGCGCGGCATGCTGCGCCAGCACCAGTTCTGGAAATGCGAGCTCGTTTCGATCACCGATGCCGAGAGCTCCATTGCCGAGCATGAAAGGATGACCGCCTGTGCGGAGGAGGTGCTGAAGCGCCTCGGTCTGCATTTCCGCACGGTGACGCTTTGCACCGGCGACATGGGCTTCGGCTCGCGCAAGACCTACGATCTCGAAGTCTGGCTGCCGGGGCAGAACACTTTCCGCGAGATCTCCTCCTGCTCGGTCTGCGGCGATTTCCAGGCCCGGCGCATGAACGCGCGCTACCGCGGCAAGGACGAGAAGAGCAACAAGTTCGTTCACACGCTGAACGGATCCGGCACTGCCGTCGGCCGCTGCCTGATCGCCGTCCTTGAAAATTATCTGAACGAAGACGGCTCCGTCACGATTCCGGGCGTTTTGCTGCCCTATATGGGCGGAATGACCAAGATCGAACGGGCGGCCTGAGGCGATGCGCATCCTGCTCACGAATGACGATGGCATCCATGCCGAAGGCCTTGCTGCGCTGGAGCGGATCGCCCGCACACTGTCCGACGACGTCTGGATCGTGGCGCCCGAGACCGACCAGAGCGGCCTGGCCCATTCGCTGAGCCTTTCCGAGCCGTTGCGGCTGCGCAAGATTTCCGACAAGCATTTCGCCTTGCGCGGCACGCCGACGGATTGCGTCATCATGGGCATCCGGCAGGTGATGGACATCAAGCCTGATCTCGTTCTCTCCGGCGTCAATTCGGGTTCGAACGTAGCAGACGACGTGACCTATTCCGGCACGATCGCGGGCGCCATCGAAGGCACGATGCAGGGCGTGCGCTCCTTTGCGCTGAGCCAAGCTTACCTTTACGAGAACGGCGCGCGCATCGTGCCTTGGGAGGTCTGCGAAGCGCATGCGCCGGCTCTTCTGGAAAAGCTGATGGTGCTCGACCTGCCGGAGGGCACGTTCCTCAATCTCAACTTCCCGAACTGCCGTCCCGACGAGGTCGATGGCGCCGAGGTCACCATGCAGGGCAAGCTTGCCTTCAACCTGCAGGTCGAGGCTCGCTCCGATGGCCGGGGTTTTCCCTATTACTGGCTGAAGTTCGGCGAACGTGCCGGTGCCTTCATCGAAGGTACCGATATTCACGCCTTGAAGCATAATAAGATTTCGGTAACGCCTTTGAAACTGGATCTGACCGATTATTCCGTGACGGACCGCGTGGCGCGGGCCCTGGGATACGGAGCACAAGTTTGACGGCAAGACTGGCGGAGAAGGAGGGCTTCGCGGCGCTTGTCCTCAGACTGCGCGCCGAAGGCATATCCGATCTCGATCTGCTGACGGCGGTCGAGCAGACGCAGCGCTCGCTATTCGTGCCGCCGCAATTTTCCGACGACGCCTATTCGAGCCGGACGATACCGATCGAATGTGGC
This sequence comes from Rhizobium sp. NLR10b, assembly GCF_019685435.1. Taxonomy (NCBI): domain Bacteria; kingdom Pseudomonadati; phylum Pseudomonadota; class Alphaproteobacteria; order Hyphomicrobiales; family Rhizobiaceae; genus Rhizobium; species Rhizobium sp. NLR10b. The sequence goes on from NZ_JABDWV010000007.1 coordinate 106,108, forward strand.
TCCTTCCTTGAAGGCATCGATTTTGTCGTCCGCATCCTGCATCACCTGAAGCTCAAACCGGGGCAGCGCGTCCTGGAAGTCGGCACCGGCAGCGGCTTCACCGCCGCTGTCATGGGCCGTCTGGCCGAGCGTGTTCTGTCGATCGACCGCTACAAGACGCTGACGACGGCCGCACAGCGGCGCATGGAATCGCTTGGTTTGCGCAACGTCGTCATCCGCCACGCCGACGGCAGCGCCGGCATGCAGGGAGAGGGCACTTTCGACCGTATCCTGGTCACCGCCGCATTCAATGCCATGCCGCGCTTTTATACCGACCAACTCGTTTCCGGTGGTTCGATGATTGCGCCGCTGATGATTTCGGAGAATGAGTGTCGCATGGTGCGGCTGACGAAAACCGGCAGCCGTTTCGAACGCGAGGAACTGTTCGAAGCGCCCTATCTGCCGATCGTTCCGCGTCTTGCCTCGCTGCTGTAGAGGCGGCGTCCGAAAGCCCGCGCAGTTTTCGGCATCACCTTCCAGACACTGCGATTTTTCACCCGTAAGCTATGGTTATCAACTTCTCAAAAATATCGCACTGATTCCAGCGTCTTAACCACGTGGTAATACTAACGCGTTTTAATAGACTCACAAATGGTTGCGTTCTCAGTGGGTCGAGTCAATGCGTTTCAGTCTTTCGCCGAAGTTCGGTAAGTCGGCCGGTAATCTCCTGGTTGTGGGCCTGCTGGCGAGTACCGCAACGGGCTGCAGTTCCGATGTGACACGGTTCGGCGGCCTGTTTTCCTCCTCAGGGCAGGATCAGATCACCACCAGTTCCATTCCGCGCGGCGGTCAGCAAGGTGATCCGGTGCCGCGCGCCGATCTCGGCGGTTCCGCCGTCGCCACCCAGTCGGGTTACGGTGGCAACAATACGCTGAATCAGCCCTATCCGGCGCGCCAGGGTTACGAGCCGGTGCGCACGTCGAGCGCACGCATGGCTTCCTCGCCGGTGTCGATACAGCGTTCCGAACTCGCTGCTCCGACGGCTGTCGCGCCCTCTCGCCAGCGGGAAAGGGAAGTTGCGCTTGCCCAGCCTTTCCCGGCTTCAACGCAGCCTGAAAAACCGCGGCTCGTAGCGCCGGCTGCCCCGAAGCCGACGCCCGATTCTTTGACGACGGGCACGACGCCGAAGGTTTCCGGCTGGTCCGCGACCAACGCGCCTTCTGTCACGCTGCGTCCGGGTGAGAGCATTGCGACGTTATCGCGGCGCTTTGGCGTTCCGGAAAAGGAAATCCTGCGCGTCAACAATCTGAAAATGGCCTCGGCCGCCAAGCCTGGCCAGGCAATTCTGATCCCGACTTTCAACGGCGGCAATGCCGCCAAGGCGGCCTCGCAAGCGACCGATCTTTCCAAGCCCGGCAATATGCCCGACCCGGCCAAGGCGCCGGAACAGAAGGTCGCTGTCGTCCCCGGCGCCAATTCCGCGCGGGACAAGGCCGTGGCGAGCGCCGATCCCACCGGCAAGGTTCCGGTTGGCGCCGGCAAGGACCCGAAGACGCCGGCCGGCAGCTATGTCGTGAAGCAGGGCGATTCTCTGGCGAAGATCGCGAAGGCCACCGGCACCAACATCGACGATCTCAAGGCCGCCAACAATCTTTCGGCGAATTCGCTGCGCGTCGGACAGGCCCTGAAGCTCCCGAACGGCGGTGCCGACACTGTCAAGACCGCCTCGATCCCGGCTGAGAAGGTCGATTCGAAGCCGGCTGATCCGGCGCCCGCTCAACAGACCGCGTCCGTTCAGCCTGCGCCCTACAAGGCGCCGGTCGCCACGCAGACCGTTGACGATGTCGAGAAGAAGTCCGACGTCAGCTCCGACGCGCCGGAATCGACCGGCATCGGCAAGTATCGCTGGCCGGTCCGCGGCCAGGTGATTGCCGCCTATGGCGCCAACGTCAACGGCAACCGCAATGACGGCATCGATATCTCGGTGCCGCAGGGCACGCCGATCAAGGCCGCGGAAAACGGCGTCGTCATTTACGCAGGCAACGGCCTGAAGGAGCTCGGCAACACGGTTCTCGTCCGTCACGACGACGGCACCGTCACCGTCTACGGCAACGCCGACACGCTGAGTGTCACTCGCGGTCAGAAGATTCAGCGCGGTCAGACCGTCGCCGTCTCCGGCATGAGCGGCGATGTCAAGCAGCCGCAGGTCCATTTCGAGGTGCGCAAGGACGCCTCACCGGTCAACCCGATGACTTTCCTGGAATAGGTATAGCGTACCAGGAGCGCAAAAGCCCGGCCACCAGCCGGGCTTTTGTCATTTTAAGATCTCGTCGCGTCGATTCCGTTTCGAGAGGCGCCTACGTCCGGTCGATATGAACGCGTGTGCGTCCGGCCAGATCCTGGATATATTGCCAAGCGACGCGGCCGGAGCGCGCGCCGCGCGTCGTTGCCCATTCCAGCGCCTCGGCATGCATTTTGTCACGGTCGAGTCCGAGCTTGAAGTGATCGGCATAGCCGTCGATCATGCCGAGATAGTCTTCCTGGCTGCATTTGTGAAAGCCGAGCCAAAGACCGAAGCGGTCGGACAGCGAGACCTTTTCCTCGACAGCCTCCGATGGATTGATCGCCGTCGACTGCTCGTTTTCCATCATGTGACGCGGCAGAAGATGGCGCCGATTTGACGTGGCGTAGAAGAGCACATTGTCGGGTCGCCCTTCGACGCCGCCATCGAGTGCCGCCTTCAGCGACTTGTAGGCGGTGTCGTCGTGATCGAAGGAAAGGTCGTCGCAGAAGACGATCACACGGTACGGCGTGTCTTTCAGGAGGTCGAGCAGGTTGGGCAGGCTGGCAATATCCTCCCGATGCACTTCAACCAGCTTCAGCGGCGCGCCGCTTTCCCGCCGGACATCCTCATGCACGGCCTTAACAAGCGAGGATTTGCCCATGCCGCGCGCGCCCCAGAGGAGCACGTTGTTGGCGGCATAACCCTCGGCAAACCGCACCGTATTCTCATGCAGGATATCGCGCACATGGTCGACGCCGCGGATGAGCTTCAGCGCCACCCGGTTCGGCTTCTTCACCGGCTGCAGATACTGACGCAACGGTGCCCAGACGAAACAGTCGGCCGCATTCCAATCGTTGGCGGCAGGTGCCGGCCCGGCCAGACGCTGCACGGCGTCAGCGAGCCTTTTTAGTTCGGCAAGCAGGGCGGTGTTGATTTCCTCGGTCATCATGGGCCTCCTGATTTCTCGCTGCGCCAAGCCGCTTTGATCTTTCGATGCCGCCTACCATGGCGTTTTGCCGGCGGAAAGGTTATGAGGCAGCGAAATCGGTACTGTTCCCGGCTGTTTCTGTTGCATTCATCCAAGCGGCAACTATAGTCCGGCAACCTGAAAAGCAGGCGGAGTTCCGCCACAGAAGCCTGAGGAGTTTAGCATGTTCATCACCCCGGCATTCGCCCAGACTGCGACCGATACCGCAACAGGATTCGGCGGTTCCGGTTTCGAAATGATCATCCTGTTCGTGCCGCTGATGGTCGTCTGGTATTTCCTGCTGATCCGGCCGCAGCGCGCGCAGGCCAAGAAGCGTGAGGAAACTCTCAAGGCGATCCGCCGTGGCGATCAGATCGTGACCGGCGGCGGTCTTGTCGGCAAGGTGACGAAGGTCGTCGATGATAAGGAAGTCGAGGTCGAGATTGCCGAAGGTGTTCGCGTGCGCATCGTCCGCAGCGGCATTTCGGACGTTCGCGTCAAGGGTGAGCCCGTCAAGGCCGACGCGGCGTAACAAGCGATAACGGCGGAACCGCCGGATCGGAAGATCGTCGAGAGAATGTTGCATTTTTCCCGCTTGAAAACACTTCTGATTTGGCTGGTTGCGTTTGCGGCCGTCGTCGTTGCTGCGCCCAATCTCCTGAGCGAGGCGCAGCGCTCGTCTCTGCCGACATGGTGGCAAAACGACCGCGTGACACTCGGTCTCGACCTGCAGGGCGGTTCCCATATCGTTCTGAAGGTCGAGCGTTCCGATATCGTCAAAGACCGCTTGGAAGAGACCGTCGCGAATGTGCGCAAGGCGCTGCGAGGTGCCGGCATCCGCTATACCGGCCTGACCGGCAACGGCCAGACAGTCACTGTCCGGATTACCGATCCGGCTGAGGCGAAAAAGGCAGTCGATCTCCTGAAGCCTCTGACGAACGGTGACGAACATTCAGGGCCTGGCCTTGCGCTTCGACAGGGCGAGGAAGGGCAGCTCTCACTGCAGATATCCGATGCCGGCATCACCGCCGACATCGCCTCGGCCCGCAGCCGGTCGCTCGACATCGTTGGCCGCCGCATCGCCGGCTTCGGCTATGAAGACTTTCAGGTTCGCCCCGATGGCGACGACCGGATCGTCGTGCAGGTGCTGGGATCCGTCGATGCGGAGCGGCTGAAGAATATTCTGAACCAGCCGGCAAAGCTTTCCTTTCATCTGCTCGACGAAAGCATGTCGGGACAGGAGGCGCTGAACGGCCGCTGGCCGGCCAGCTCGGAGGTGCTCTATTCGCTCGACGATCCGCCTGTTCCGTATCTCGTCGACCGCACGGCATTCGTCACCGGCAGCAACATGATCGATATCGAGCCTGTCGTCGATCCGCAGACGCAGGATACCTCGATTGACTATCGCCTCGATGCGGAGGGTACTCAGCGGCTGGCGCAGGCGACAGCGCAAAATATCGGCAGGCACCTTGCCATCGTCTTTGACGATCAGGTGATGTCTGCGCCGGTCATCGATGCGGCGATCATCGGCGGCGAGGGCCGGATTTCGGCGAATTTCTCCGAGGATGGCGTTCGCGACCTTGCGGTGATGCTGCGCGCCGGCGCCATGCCGGCGACGCTGACGAGCGTCGAGGAGCGCAGCGTCAGCCCGAGCTTCGGCGCCGACTCCATCTTCTCCGGCCTGGTTGCCGGTCTCGTCGCCGTCGTGCTGGTCGCAGCGCTGATGATCGCGCTCTACCGTATTCTCGGCGCCATCGCCGTCGTCTCGCTCTTCGTCAATCTGATCTTCATCGTCGCTGCGCTCAGCCTTGCCGGCGCCACGCTGACTTTGCCCGGTATTGCCGGCATCGTGCTTATCGTCGGCATGGCGGTCGATTCCAACGTGCTGATCTATGAGCGCATCCGCGAAGAGGAAAGAGCCAGTTCCTCCTTTGCGCAGGCCGTCGGCCGCGGCTTCTCGCGCGCCTTCGCAACGATCGTCGACGCGAATGTCACGATCTTCATCGCCGCCATCATTCTCCTGTTTCTCGGCAGCGAGTCCATTCGCGGGTTCGCGGTGACGCTGGCGGTCGGCATTCTGACGACTGTCATCACGGCTTTCACGCTGACGCACTCGATCGTCGACGCCTGGCTGAAAGCGCGCCATCCCAGGCATCTGCCGAAGAGCGTTCTCGCGCATCTTTTCGAGCACGCCAATGTGCGTTTCATGGGAATCCGCCGTTATGTCTTCACGGCGTCGGCAGTGATCTCGCTGACCGCGATGGCGGCCTTTGCCACCGTTGGCCTGCAGCTCGGCATCGATTTCACCGGCGGCTCGCTCATCGAGGTGACGGCGAAACAGGGCAATGCCGACATCGCTGATCTCAAATCACGCCTCGACGATTTCAATCTTGGCGAGGTCAGCGTCGAGCGTACGGGCGGCCTTTCGAATGCGCGGATCCGCATCGCGTCCCAGGGCGGCGGCGAGAATGCCGAGCAATCGGCGGCGACGCTGGTGCGCGGCGAACTCGAGGCCGATTACGATTTCCGCCGCGTCGAGGTCGTCGGGCCCGCCATCTCGGGCGAATTGACGATGATGGCTACGCTCGGTGTCGCAGCCGCACTCGCGGCGATCCTGATCTATATCTGGATCCGTTTCGAATGGCAGTCCGCCGTCGGCGCCATCATTGCCACACTGCACGACGTCATCATCATGCTCGGTCTCTTCGTGCTGACCGGCATCGAGTTCAACCTGACGAGCATCGCCGCCGTGCTGACCATCGTCGGTTATTCCCTGAACGACACGGTCGTCGTCTATGACCGCATGCGCGAGAATCTTGAACGATACAGGAAGATGCCGCTGCCGATCCTGATCGATGCCTCGATCAACCAGACATTGTCGCGCACCGTCCTGACGGCGGCGACGACATTGCTCGCCTTGCTGGCGCTCTATCTGTTCGGCGGCGACGTCATCCGCTCCTTCTCCTTTACGATGCTCTTCGGAGTAGCTCTCGGCACTTTCTCTTCGATCTATATCGCTGCTCCCGTGTTGATCGTCTTCCGGCTGCGGCCGGAGGCTTCCGACGGAGAAGAGAGCAACAAGACAGATGCTGGTCGAAAATCCGGCACGGTGGTTTGAAAACATGGCAAAAGGCATAGAAATCCGCGCGGCGCATTTTCCCGGCCGGGCTCCGATCGACACCTACGGCAATGGCGGTTTCCGTTTTGCCGACATGTCGCATCGCGGCTCGATCCTTTGCCTGCCCTCCGGCATTTACGGCTGGGACATGGACATGTCGAAGCCGCTGTCGCCTGAAAATTTCCGCCGTGTGCTTGATGAGGCTGATGATATCGAGGTTCTGCTCGTCGGCACCGGAACCGAGCTTCGCCGTCTGCCCGACGAATTGAAACAGGCGCTGAAGGCGCGGGGCATTTCTTCCGATCCGATGAGCACGGGTGCCGCGGTACGCACCTTCAACATCATGCTGTCGGAGCAGCGCGCCGTCGCGGCGGCGTTGATTGCGGTCTGACGATGGCTGATGCGAAGATAGCGACCAACCAGGACGTCTGCCTGGCGATGCTGCGCGACAATGATCGCGACCGATATCTCGCCTGTCTTCTGTCGCCGGAGGAGAAACGCGGCGCGCTAGCGGCCCTTTACGCGTTCAATGCGGAGCTTGCCCGCATCCGCGACCTTGTGCACGAGCCGCTGCCTGGCGAAGTGCGCATGCAATACTGGCGTGACCTGCTAGAAGGCAGCGCGCATGGCTCGACGGCCGCCAATCCCGTCGCCGCCGCACTTCTGACCGCGATCGAAACCCATCGCCTGCCGCGCAGGACGCTGCTCAATATGATCGACGCCCGCACCTTCGACCTCTACGACGATCCAATGGAGACGCGGGTCTCGCTCGAAGGTTATGCCGGAGAAACGGCCTCCGCGCTGATCCAGCTGGCAAGCCTCGTGCTTTCGCCGGAGGCCGCCCCGCGCTCGGCGGATGCCGCCGGCTATGCCGGCGTCGCACAGGCGATTGCCGGGCTGTTGCTGCTGATGCCGCTGCATCGCCGCCGCGGCCAGATCTATATTCCGCTGCAGATCCTTGCGGCCACCGGCCTCGATCGCGACGCCTTCCTCGCCGGCGAAGACCGGCCGCGCATCTCGGCCGCCATCGAGGCCTTCGCCGGCCTCGGCCTTGAGCATCTGGCAAAGGCGAGAGGGGCAGGGGCGATTGCACCAGCCGTGTTCCCGGCCTTCCTGCCCGCAACGCTGGCCGAACCGGTGCTGCTCAAGGCGCAGAGGCGGGGTGTTCTCCTGTTCGACCGGCCGCTGCAATCGCCGCAATGGCGCCGCCAGCTCAGAATGGCGCTGGCAGCGGGCCGCCGAAAAATCTGATATCGGTCAAATTCGCGCAAGTCTCGCGCACTACAAGGTCCTTACCACTATGCTTTGAACGGAGATTCGGCGTGGGCATTATCGTCTGGTGCGTCCTTTTCGCCATCGTCATCTTCTTTGCTTTCGTGGCCACACGCATGGCCGCGCAAAACAAGGAGGACAGTCTGCACGACACCGGTCTGGCCATCATCGAGTTCGGCCGCGCCTTTCCCAACGAGGCGATCCGCCAGCTGCAGGCGACGGAAAACGGTCAGGCGATCTTCGTGCGCCTGCACGACAACAAGGCCGGCCTCATGCGCAACATGGCACGCCATTTCTCTTGCCATCTGATCGAGCCCGGCCGCGTGCGTGCCGTAAGCACCGAGACGGGCAGGGGGTTGGCGATCGAATTTCTCGATGCGCCCAGCCACAATGGCAGATTCGAGTTTGCTTCGCCGAAGGAGGCTTCCGAAGTTGCGCTCTGGCTGCTCGGCAATTACATCGCCGAGCCGGATAAGGATCTGCCATCCGACAGTATTTCCGCGGCCAACAAGCAGTAGAACAGCTGCTTAGGCACTTTCGGCAAAGGTCGGTGTCTGACCGAGCCAGGCGGCGCAGTCTGCAAGCGCGCGACGTGCAATCAACTGCCGTTTCATGATCGTTTTGTCCTTGCCGCGAAAGCGCTTGAGGCCCTCGGGCTTGACGATCGAGCCGGGCTCGAGCTCCGGAAACAGCCCGAAATTGATGTTCATCGGCTGGAACGATCGCTTGCCCGGCTCCTCGTCGGTCACAATGTGCCCGCCGGTGATATGACCGAGCAGCGAACCGAGCGCCGTCGTCGCCGGCGGCAGCGAGATCGCCTCGCCCTTGCGTTCGGCAGCGGCGAAACGCCCGGCCATCAGACCCACGCTGGCGCTTTCCACATATCCCTCGCAGCCGGTGATCTGGCCCGCAAAACGCAGGCCCGGCCGTGATTTCAGCGTCAGCGACGGGTCGAGCAGAGTGGGGGAATTGATGTAGGTGTTGCGGTGCAGGCCGCCGAGTCGGGCAAAATCCGCGTTTTGAAGACCGGGAATCATCCGGAAGATTTCCGCCTGCGCGCCATATTTCAATTTCGTCTGGAAACCGACCATGTTGTAGAGGGTGCCGAGCGCGTTGTCCTGACGTAGCTGCACGACCGCATAGGCCTTGACGCTGGGGTTATGCGCATTTGTCAGCCCCATCGGCTTCATCGGCCCGTGGCGCAGCGTCTCGCGGCCGCGTTCGGCCATGACCTCGATCGGCAGGCAGCCGTCGAAATAGGGGGTGCCTTCCCATTCCTTGAAGCCGACCGTGTCGCCTGCGATCAACGCGTCGACGAAGGCGTTGTATTGCGCTTCGTCCATCGGGCAGTTGATGTAATCCTTGCCGGTGCCGCCGGGGCCGACCTTGTCGTAGCGCGACTGATACCAGCAGATATCCATGTCGATGCTCTCTCGGTAGACGATCGGAGCGATGGCGTCGAAAAAGGCGAGCGAATCCTCACCGGTCTCCGCCTGGATGGCGCTGGCGAGCGACGGCGCTGTCAGCGGTCCGGTGGCGACGATGGCAAGATCCCAGTCGCTTGGCGGCAGGCCGGTGACCTCTTCGCGCACGATGGTGATGAGCGGGTGGTCGTGGATGGCGCGGGTCACGGCATCCGAAAAGCCGTCGCGATCGACGGCGAGCGCGCCGCCGGCCGGTACCTGATGGCGGTCGGCAGCGGCCATGATCAGCGAGCCCGCCATGCGCATTTCCGCATGGATGACGCCGACGGCATTGCTTGTCGCATCGTCGGAACGGAAGGAATTGGAGCAGACGAGTTCGGCGAGATCGTCGGTCTTGTGCGCATCCGTGCCGCGCACGCCGCGCATCTCATGCAGGATGACGGGAACGCCCACACTGGCGATCTGCCACGCGGCTTCCGAACCGGCAAGCCCGCCGCCGACGACGTGGATAGGGGAGTAGGAAGAGATCGTGTTCATTCCGGGCTGATATCATGTCGGCAGGTGCGATCCAACACCCCGGAATCAAAAACGGCGCCGATGATGGCGCCGTCTTGAAACATCGTGCCCGTTGCCAGAACCGCGATTAGCGGAAAGACCGGGATGCGATGTTGCGGATGTCGTAGCGGCTGACGCCGATATCGGACAGGGTCTGGTTCGACAGGCTGCCGAGTTCATTGAGTGTACGACGATAGCTGAGCCAGCTTTTTGCGATGCGGATCGGGTTCATTGTCTTCTTCCTCGAACAAACGTCCGCGGGACGGCGGGATCGCCTGTCTCTCTGCGGTTGATGTTTATATAGGCGATATCGGTCGCATTGTGCAGTGCAAATAAAAGGCGTCTGCCATGCAATTGTGCACGATGATGCTCTCAATTTGAGCGGTGAATAATTTTTAAGCGGGCGAAAGAGCTGGGAAGGTCGCAACCGGAGCGGCGGCGGATTGCGTGCAAATGAAAACGCCCGCTGCGGTGCAGCGGGCGTTTCAATCATTGGCGGATCTGCTCGGGAGGAAGCAGCGATCGACTTGAATTAGCGAGAAGAAGCCTCGCGGGCAACGCGGTGAATGTCCGAACGGTCGATGCCGAGGTCATGCAATTCGCGGTTGGTCATGCGGCCGAGTTCCGTGACCGTCTGACGATACTTGCGCCAGTTGTTGAAAGAGCGAGTGATGTTCATGTTGGGCCCCTTTCCGAGGGTTTGATCTGCCAGCAGCCACCGATCGGCGCTGAGCTCTATTTGATGGCTGGAATATATGTTGCGACGCGAAGAACGAAAACAGCCAAGTTTTCAAGTCACCCATGCGATCTGTGCAATGCTTTACACAATCTTACCGCAGTCTGGTCAACGAATAGGCAAAATAATCCCTGGAGAATTCTGCCTGTTCTCCCGCTCGCTCGGTCTTGCGATGAAGCAAAGCTGCCCCTCTCGCGATCGGCCCGACCGCGTTTTGCGCTGAGGCGCCAAGCTGTTCATTCATCCCAATGCCGGTGGCAAAGCAATGGGCTCGCGATGCGGTCCCATCAGTTCATGAGGCGGAGCTTCTAGTGCCAAGCTTTGCCGCCAGCTGTAATGCGAATGCCGATAAGTGGTTGAATTACAGGCTGTGTTGTCGTCAAAATAAAACGCCCGCCGGGGGAGGATCCGGCGGGCGCATTATATTGACTGGCAACTGGGAGGAGGAGTGTTGCCAGTCTATCGCAACGCGCTTGGGAGGAGGAGTGCGCGGCTGCAAATCTCGTCACGAACAAAACATCCGCGGGCTTCCGGGGAAACCGGGCCGGGGCGCCATCCCCGTGCTTGGTTGAATCGACAAATAGTATGACTAATTGATATTTTGCAGTGCAATAAATACATGAGGGGTATGCGAAAACCGCATACCTTTCCTTCATGCACTCATATTAGCAGTTCCGACGTTACCGGCCGGTTAATATCTGACCCAAATTAGACCAGTGAGGAATTTGCATGTTTGTCGCCGGGCGGGCGTTTGCGAAGCCGCCCGCTGCGGCTATAACGATGGAAGCCGTAGCGCCGGCGTGCGTCACGGAAATGAGGGATGAGGCATGTATCGCGGCAGATTGGAGCGGGATCTCTCGCTCTGGGTGGGCAAGGGTCTGATTGGAGAGGAAGCGGCGGCCAAGCTTCTCGCCGAATATGACAGCCGCCCGGCAAGCTTTAGCCTAGGCCGGGTGTTGATGGCGCTGGCGGCGGTGTTGCTTGCCGCCGCCGTCCTGCTGGTCGTCGCGTCCAACTGGGAGGCCATTCCGCGGCTCGTCCGCGTCGGCGCCATTCTCGCCCTGATTTGGGCTGTGCACATTGCAGCCGCCTCCATGTTTGCCCGGGGTGCGACAGCAGCAGCAAGCGGGCTGCTGGTCATCGGCGCGATGAGCTTCGGTGGCGCGATTTCGCTGGTCGGGCAGATGTATCATCTCTCCGGCGACGAGCAGACGGTGATGTATCTCTGGTTCGCGATTGCGACGATCTCGGCGATCCTGTTCCGTTCGGGCGCGGTCGTCGTCGTCGCAGGCTTTCTCTCCTGGGCGTCCTTTGCCGTCTATCTCGAGAGCAACGACACGCATTGGATCGGATTTGATCCCTGGATGGCGCCGGTCATGGCGGTGATCACAGTCGCTCTGGTGCGTTACACCGGTGCCGAGCGCGCCCGTCATCTCGCTTATCTGCTGCTGATCGGCTGGCTCGCCTGGCTCTACGCTCTTTATGAGGAGATTGCGGTGGCGCTCGCCTTCGCGATCGGCGGAATGGCGGTGTTCGCGCTGACGGCGTTGCCGCACCCCCGCATCGCTTCGCTCGTCAGGAGTGCCGGCGCAGCGCCGGCCTTCTACAGCTTTCTCGTCGCCGTAGTCGGCTTGCTGCTGCTGCATATCGAGATTGAACAAGGCTGGCGGCTGGTGGTGCTCGGGGTGGCGACGCTCGCTGCCGCCGTGCTGGCTATTGCCCTGCACGGCAGGGATAATGGCGCGGTGCGTTATCTCGCCTACACGACCTTTGCCGCGGAGATGCTCTATCTCGCCTCCGTTACCGTCGGCTCGATCCTCGGCACGTCGAGCCTCTTCCTGTTCTCCGGTCTCGTAGTGGCGCTCGTCGCCTGGATCGTCATCCGTCTCGAACGGCGCTTTTCGCGGGAGGCGCGCGCATGAGCTCGTTGATGGCTAGGCTGCAGTCCGGCAAAGGATATCTTATTTCGGCGATCATCGTCGCCGGCTTGCAGACTTTAATCCTCGGCACGATCATTCAGAGCCGTGCGTCGATCCTCAGCAGCGGCGCTGAGGTCCTGCTGAAGACCGCCCCGGTCGATCCTCGCGATTTCCTGCGCGGTGATTATGTCGTCTTGAATTACGACATTTCCACCGTGCCGGTACAGACGATCTCCGGTGGCGTTCCCGCAGAACCCGGCGAACGCACGCTGTGGGTCCGGTTGAGGAAGCAGGCGGACGGTTTCTGGACGGTGAGCGAATCGTCTTTCCAGGCGCTGCCGCCGCAGCCGGAGACGGTGATCCTGCGCAGCAAGCCTTTCTACAGCGGCGGGCTGGCCGCGGGCGACAGCATGCGGGTCGAATACGGCATCGAGCGCTATTATGTTCCGGAAGGTCAGGGCAAACCGATCGAGGAGGCCCGCAACGATGGCAACGTCGCCATAGCGGTGAGGGTCTCGCCGGATGGAAGCGCGCAGATTCGCAGCCTGATCGTCGACGGCAAGGCGGTTTACGACGAACCGCTTTTCTGATCTCCGGCGCCTTCGGGGCAGCGCGGTTTTCGGGCCTTGAACAGCCCGTCATTGGACGTTCATTTTTCCTTTGCCTCGACCAAATCGGGTGATATAGAGACGCCGCGCTCCGGAAGGCCTCATGCGCAGGCATAGGCATGCGGTTCTGTGAACGCGGGTATGGTGAAATTGGTAGACACGCCAGATTTAGGTTCTGGTGCCGCAAGGCGTGGGAGTTCAAGTCTCTCTACCCGCACCAGGCTGTTTGCAGGGGGAGACTAAGAAGTTAGTTATCCCCGATACCCGGGAAGCGAGTGCCGTTCCCCCTTGGGTGGAATGATGCAGGAATTGGGAAAAGCCACGCGCGGCACGCTGCCGGCGTCGTGCTCATAGAAACGAACGGCGTCTGGGCACGGCCGCCACGACATGAAGGTAGGAAGACATGCAGGTTATCGAAACGCTCGCTGAAGGGCTGAAGCGCGAAATCAAGGTCGTTATCCCGGCCAAGGACATGGAAGACAAGATGAATGAGCGTCTTGCCGACGTAAAGGACAAGGTCCGCATCAACGGCTTCCGTCCGGGCAAGGTTCCCGCTGCTCACCTGAAGAAGGTTTACGGCAAGTCGATCATGGCCGACCTCGTCAACGAGATCGTCCGCGAACAGCCGGCCGCCATTCTGTCCAGCCGCGGCGAAAAGTCGGCCACCCAGCCGGAAATCGCCATGACTGAGGACAAGGACGAGGCCGACAAAATCCTTTCCGCCCAGCAGGATTTCGAATTCACGCTCTCCTATGAAGTGCTGCCGCCTATCGAGCTGAAGTCCGTCAAGGGCATCAAGGTTACGCGCGAAGTCATCGACATCTCGGATGAGGAAGTCAACGAACAGGTTCTGAAGGTCGCCGAAAGCGCCCGTTCCTACGAGAGCAAGACCGGCAAGGCTGCCAACGGCGACCGCATCACCATGGATTATGTCGGCAAGGTCGACGGTGAGGCCTTCGAAGGCGGCACCGATCAGGGCGCCGAACTGGTGATCGGCTCCGGCCGCTTCATCCCGGGCTTCGAAGACCAGCTCGTCGGCGTCAAGGCTGGCGAAGACAAGACCATCACCGTGACCTTCCCGGCCGACTATCCGGCCAAGAACCTTGCCGGCAAGGAAGCGACCTTCGACATCACGGTCAAGGACGTCGCAGCCCCCGGCGCCGTCGAAATCAACGACGAACTCGCCTCCAAGCTTGGCATCGAATCCGCCGATCGCCTGAAGGAAATCGTCCGTGGCCAGATCGAATCGCAGTACGGCTCGCTGACCCGCCAGAAGCTGAAGCGTCAGATCCTCGACCAGCTCGACGAGATGTACAAGTTCGAGACCCCGGCTTCGCTCGTCGATGCCGAGTACAACGGCATCTGGAGCCAGGTGAACAACGATCTCGCTCAGTCAGGCAAGACCTTCGAGGACGAAGACACGACCGAAGAGAAGGCGCGTGAGGAATACAAGACGCTCGCCGAGCGTCGCGTCCGCCTCGGCCTCGTTCTCTCCGAAATCGGCGAAAAGGCCGGCGTCGAAGTCACCGAAGACGAGATGCAGCGCGCGATCTACGATCAGCTGCGCCAGTATCCCGGCCAGGAAAAGCAGATCCTCGAATTCTTCCGCAGCCAGCCGGGTGCCGCCGCTTCGATCCGCGCGCCGATCTTCGAAGAGAAGGTCATCGATCACCTGCTGACCGAAATCGACGTCACCGACAAGAAGGTGACGAAGGAAGAACTGCTCGCCGAGGAGGAAGGCGAGACGAAGGCCGAGACCAAGAAGGCCGCGCCGAAGAAGAAGGCTGCCGCCAAGGCCGAAGCTGCCGACGGCGGTGAAGGCGAAGAAGCCGCACCGAAGAAGAAGGCTGCACCGAAGAAGAAGGCGGCTGACGAAAGCGCCGAATAATCGCTTTTCAGTTCTGAAACTTGTGAAGGCCCCGCCGTCGTGCGGGGCTTTTTCTTTTCGGGTCATCCGGACGGGGTACTCGACGCCCTCTCCGTCCTGGTGTTATCTTCGCTGGCAACAACAAATAGTTGAGCAAACTGCAAGCATGTCGCCCGGGATGACGACATGCATAAAAAACAAGAGCGTTGGGTAATGGAGGACCTGAAAATGACCGCAAAGAATGACATGAAGACGCTGGTAGAGGAAATCTATTCTGTGCGTGGTCGTGGCGACATCGAGGGTACGCTTGCGCTGTTCGGCGAGGGTTGTACCTTTCGCATGGTCGGCAATGCACGGCTGGCGCCTTTGACGACCGAATCGAGCGGGCATGACTTTCGCCAAACGATAACGCAGCTTATCGCGGCATGGGATCTATCCAAGGTCAGGACGACCGGCATCTATGTGGATGAGGATGAGCAGATGGTCTTTGCCCATCGTGAAGGCGAGGTCAGACACATCCCATCGGGCGTAACCTTCTCTACGGAATTCGTCGACAAGATCCATTTCCAGGATGGCAAACCGGTCAAGATCGTCGAATTCGTCGACACGCTACAAGTGGCCGAGACGAGCCGGATGATCCAAATCGCATAGAGCGTGGCGCGTCTCTGGAAGATCGCGACGCGCTTAGCCGAATCAAAGTCGGAGGCTCCAAGCTTCGCCTTGATGTCGCCTGTGCTCTCCGGCCGGCGGGGAGTCGGCCGCTATTGCAAGAATTTCCGCTTAATGCCCCGTCAGTTGCGCGACTTTCCTGACATGGCTGACGGCTGCGGCGCCGCCGGCGGTCTGGGTGAAGAGGTGGAGCGTTTCTTCTTCGTCGTCGGCGACGGGCGTCAGAGCCTGATCCATATAGGTCTTCGACTTGGCATCCCGTGAAATCAGGAAGGCCGAAATCGTCAGTCCGATAATCGTGCCCGCGAGCGAGGCATGTTTGCGGACGGTGTCCCAGGCAAAACGGGGCCAGAAGACCAGCGGATGTTCGCGCGGCAGTTCCGGGCGCCGCTCCGACGGCGTCTTCAAGCGCAAGAGGCCGCTCTGCAACGGATGCACGTTTTCCAGTGGCACCGTGGTTGCGAAGGAGACGAGTACCTTGACGAGCCTTGCGAGCGGAACCCCGGTCGCCACGGCGCGGCGCAGCAGCGTCTTCATGTGATCAGGTGAATAATAGAGCGACCAGGCCTCATGGTAGATCTCTTCCCATTCCTGCTTGCTCATCTTGGGATGGGCGGTGCAGACATGCTCGACATCGTAGATATTGAGGTCGCCATTCATTTCCACGCCCTTCTTCCAGAGAACCTGATGGTCCTCGGAGCCGGGCAGCGGCGTCAGGATGAAGAATTCGATGACGTCGAGCGGCAGCTCTTCCTGGATGATGGCGATGTCACGGCGGATCGAGTCCGGCGTGTCGGCGGGGAAGCCCAGGATGTAGCCGGCAAGCGTCATGATGCCCTGTGCTTTCCAGGCGAGCAGCATCTTGCGGTACTCGGTGATCTTGTTCTGGTTCTTCTTGGCGGCCGTCAGATTATCCGGATTGACGTTTTCGAGGCCGATGAAGACACGGGTGACGCCGGCGCGCTTGGATTTCTCGATGAAATTGGGGATCTTATGGCAGAGCGTATCCACCTGGATCATCAGGCCGAGCGGAATGCCGTCCCGCTCCTTGAGTTCGATCAGCCGGTCGAAAATCGCCTCCCAATCCCTGTTGCGGGCGAAATTGTCGTCGGTGATGAAGAACTTGTGAATGCCCTGCGCCCAGTTCATCCGCACCAGCTTCTCGACATCGTCGGCCGAGCGGAAACGCGATTTTCGCCCCTGCACGTTGATGATGGTGCAGAAGGAGCACTGGTAGGGACAGCCGCGTCCGGCATCGAAGCTGGTGCTGAGGCCGAGCGTGCGCTGGATATTGTCCTTCGGCAGGAAAGGAACGGGGGTGCCGCCGATGCCGGGAAGGTCGTTCATGAAATTATAAAGCGGCTTCAGCTCGCCGGCGGCAGCATCGCGCAGCACCATGTCCAGCCGCCCCTCGGCCTCGCCGGCGAACATCGAGATGCCCATATCGCGGCAGGCATCGAGCCCGACCGCTTTGCCGTCGAGCATCGACAGGCAACCGGACACATGGAAGCCGCCCATCGAGACCGGCAGGCCGGCATTGCGGAAGGGGCGGGCGATGTCGAGTGCGCGCGGATATTGGTTGGACTGGACGCCGACCAGCGCGACCATGCCGAAATTGCCGTGGCGCCTGAACTGGGCGAGCAGCCCGGGAAAATCGATCCGCGTATTGGTTTCATCGATTACGGTAATGTCGATCGCGGTATCGGGTCCGAGCACCTTGCGCTCGGCGCATTCGGCGGCGATGCCGTAGAGGGCCGCAAGCGAATTGGACGGGATCATCGCCCGCCACCAGCGGATGACGTAGCCATCGTCGTCATAATGCGACGGCTTAATCAGGATCAGCTGAAAACGTCGGCGCGCGGCTTCCGGGACATGGGACAAGAGTATCTATCTTTCTTAGAAGCTTTTGCGAGGAGACAAAATGGCATTGAAGGCAAATATCAGGCACGGCGTAAGGATACGAACCATCGGGCTTCAAACTCGGCCATACAAATCAGCACCGGCGCGATACTCCACGCGGGTTCTCAACCATCAATATACTACATGATGTCAAGCAGCAATGCGCGGTGGTCGGATACCTCCGGCGCCTCGACCACCTCGAATTTGGCGATATTCACCCCCGGTGTCACAAGCATGTAGTCGGCATATCGACCCTCTTTGAGATAGTAGGAGGTTCGCGTGTCTACAAGGCCGTTTCCGGTGACGAGATCGGAAAGCCCAAGTCCGGCGAGAATCGCAAAGGTTGTGCTGTCAGGCAAAACGTTAAAGTCGCCGCAGACGACGAGCCCCTCGTCGCCGGGCCAGACGCGCTCGATGAGCCGGACCAGCGCTGTAGCCTGCTCCTGACGCGCGGCCGTATCGCCCTTGCCGGCGGGATCGCGCAGGCCGTGCATGTGGACGATGGTGACGGTCGAAGCGTGCTCGTGGCTGAACAGACGGATGCAATGGGCGTTGCGCGGTCTGGGATGTTCACCCCAGCCATCGGCGGAAAAACCGCCATGCACGAAGTCCAGCGCCTGGGCGATGACGGAATGTGATTTGCGGACGAAGGTCGCCAGCCCGAATTCAGCGACAATGACGGCGTCGCCGTCGAAGAGCTCGCCTCTCGATGTCGGGCAGAAGAAGCCGTCGTGGCCGGGCAGGGCGGCGCCGATCTCATCGAAGAGGTTGGCGCGCTGCGGCAGTTCCAACCCCGCATCCCGGTATATCGACCATCCGTGGTCGGCATTCGGCGTCCGCAGCACCTCCTGCAGGCACAGCACATCAGGGTTGGCATGCCTGATATAGGCGATCAGGGCCCCGTGCAGTCGGCCGCCCCATGCATTCAGCGAAATGATGCGCAAGCTCTCGGCTCCATCTTAGCTGGCGGAATCAGATGGTGGCGCCGCCTTCAGAGTTCCGACTTGATGTCGCCCATCCGGTTCCAGGCGTCGAGGCCGGCGATCTTGTAGGCTTCGGCGAGCGTCGGATAGTTGAAGGTGTTTTCGACGAAATATTCGACCGTGCCTTTCAGATTGAGCACCGCCTGGCCGATATGCACCAGCTCGGTGGCGCCCTCGCCGACGATATGCACGCCGAGCAGTCGGCGGGTCTTCAGCGAGAAGATCAGCTTCAGAAGCCCGGTATCGAGGCCCATGATGTGGCCGCGCGAGGTTTCGCGGAAGCGGGCAATGCCGCATTCATAGGCGATGCCGCGCTCCTTCATCTCCTCTTCGGTCAAACCGCAGGTCGAGATTTCCGGCACCGCATAGATGCCGTAGGGGAAATATTTCTGCGGCTCCTTGGCGACCGCGCCGATCGCCACGCGCGCGGCGATGCGGCCCTGTTCCATCGAGGTCGAGGCAAGGCTTGGAAAGCCGACCACGTCGCCGGCGGCATAGATGTTTGCAACCGATGTCTGGAAGGTCTCCGGATTGACCTTGAGACGGCCGCGGCTGTCGGCCCCCAGTCCAATGGCCGGAAGGTTCAGCGCGTCGGTGGCTCCCATACGTCCGGCGGCAAAGAGCACCATGTCGGTCACAAGATGGCGGCCGTTGTCGAGCGTCAGCTGGACCTTGCCGCTATCGAGCCGCTCGACCTTCTCGGCCTTCGTGCCGAGCAGCAGCTTCATATTGCGGTCGCGCAGCTGATAGGTGAAATCCTCGACGATTTCCTTATCGATAAAGTCGAGCATGGTCGACTTTGGATCGATCACGGTCACGGCAGTATCAAGCGCCGAGAAGATCGTCGCATATTCGATGCCGATAACGCCGGCGCCGATGACGACCATGGTGCGCGGCAATTCTTCGATATCAAGCAACTCGTCGCTGTCGAGCACGGTCTTGCCATCGAACGGCATATAGTCCGGCCGGAAAGGCTTCGTGCCCACGGCAAGCAGGATACTGGCGCCGCTGACCGTCAGCGCTTCGCCATCATCCTTGATGACCTGCAAGGTGGTGGAATCGATGAAACTCGCTTTGCCGCGCATGTGGTGGACACGGTTTCGGGCGAACTGATGCTCGAGCACCTCCACTTCATGGTTGAGCGTAATCAAGAGGCGACGACGCAGGTCTTCCGCACTGATCTCCTGCTTGACGCGGTAGGATCGCCCATAGAAGCCGCGCTCGCGCCAGCCGGAGAGATTAAGCGCGGTCTCGCGCAGCGTCTTCGAAGGGATGGTGCCGGTATGGACGGACACGCCGCCGACGCGCTTGCCCTGTTCGATGACAAGCACTTTCTTGCCGAGTTTCGCAGCCTGGATCGCGCCGCGGCGCCCTGCGGGACCGCTACCCACCACAACGAGATCGTACTGAAACATCCTCTAGCCTCGGATTGGAAATGGAATCATTTGCGACAAAAATGTCGCTCCTCTATCGGTAGCCGGTCAATGTTACAGATTGTTTTACGGCTGCCGATTCAGCCGGACCTGTGCTTTTCAGATCAGGTCCAGCCCTTTCAAGCTCACATGGCCGTCCTTGCCGATGATGATGTGGTCGTCGACAGTGATATCAAGTGCCTTCGCCGCGTCGGTGATCACCTTCGTCATATCGATGTCAGCGCGCGACGGTTGTTTATGCGCGAGTGATGTAATCCGTGGAAATATCGCTCACTCCAGTGACCCCGAGCAGCGCCATATTGCTATGCAGTTCCGTTTTCAGGATATCCGCCGCTCTGAGCACGCCCGGTAGCCCCGCGACGGCTGCAGCATAAAGGAACGGCCTGCCCACAAACACGAAACAGGCGCCAAGCGCGAGGGCCTTCATGATATCCGTTCCACGCCGGATGCCGCCGTCGATCATGACGGCAATGCTGTCTCCAACGCGTGCTGCAATCTCCGGAAGGACCTGAAGGGGGGATGCGGTGCTGTCGAGCTGGCGGCCGCCATGATTGGAGACGATCACTCCATCCGCGCCGGCATCTGCAGCCCGTGCCGCGTCTTCAGGATGCATGATCCCCTTGACCACGAGTTTGCCGGACCACCGCTTGCGTATCCGCTCCAGGTGGCTCCAATTGAGATGGTCACGCTTGCCGAAATCGCGCGTGACGTTCGAGGAGATGATCGGCGCGCCTCTTGTGGCGTAGGAATTTTCAAAATGCGGAATGCCGTGCCGGACGATCGTGCGCAGGAATGTACCGGTTGTCCAGCGTGGATGCGAGATGCCCTGCCATGCCAAGCGGAGCCCGGGACGCAAAGGCGTCGAAAACCCCGCCCTTACATTATTTTCGCGATTGGGCAGCGTGGCGGTATCCACGGTCAGCAGAAGGGTGGCGAGGCCGGCCGCGGCGACCCGATCGATGAGAGCGTCGATGCGGTCGGGTTCGCCGGGGAGATAGGCCTGAAACCATGCTTGTGGCGAAACCGCCGCGATCTCTTCCAGCGGGATGAGTGACGAACCGCTTATAATCATCGGGATTCCCGATTGGTCCGCTCCTTGCGCGAGCACAATGTCCCCCCGGTAGGCCATCAGCGCGCTGATCCCCATCGGCGCAATGCCGAACGGTGCGGCATAGTTTTTGCCGAAGAGGCTCGTCTCAGTGCTGCGCCTCGAGACGTCCCGAAGTACACGAGGCCGAAAGGCATAGGCCTTGAAGGCCTCTGCGTTATGCCGCAGCGACGCGTTGGTCTCGGTCGCGCCGGCGATATAACCGAACAGAGGCTTCGGCAGATGCCGCCGTGCCCTCATTTCAAAGTCATCGAGGCAGAGCGCATCGCGGCAGAGCCGGGTCGATCGATCAGTGTTACCGCTGGAGATCGTCATGAAGCTTTATCTTCTTGGTATTTCGGGCGGGTATTGTTCAGCGAGTGGCGGCGCAGGATTGCATAGAATCCCGCGCCGGCGACCTCTGTCAACTGAAGCTTTCCGCAGTGTTCGCTTGCCTCGGATGCTTGCCTGCGACCTCCGGTCGAACGGCAGAATGAGCGTCGGCAGCTGCCGCCGGGAAGAACAGCAGAGCGCCGCTGATCGGACCGCCGGTCCAGCGCGCGCTCGGCCGCGACCTTTCCGTGCAGGAATGTCGCTAATTATCCGTCAATAGAGTAAACCGACGTCTGTCGCTCCGCTCGCGCGCCAACTGCCCCGCCGCTGCGCAGAGATCGGGCGCATAGAGCTGGCAAGTTTTTCGCTTTTCGATTCCCCTATCAATCAGATCCAGAAGTCGTGCAGGTGCGATGTCGGGCGGCGCGGCAATGCGACCGGTGACGACGTGTTTCTCCATTTTCTCATGATCGGCGTGATCGATGTCGGGGTTGCGCCAGCAATTTGCGCACATGATCCTAAAGTTTTCGGTGTGTGAATAGATAATGGCGTCCTCGTCCAATTCCCCGCTTAGATCGATCAGTTGCCCTGCTGTCTCTTGCGTGCCCGCGAAAGCAAAAAACTGGTAGTTCCGGCGCACAAGCGTTGCCAGATGCGGGAAGACCGGGACCTCTTGTTCACCGTAGGTATGATACGTAATCGGAGCGCCGTCCATGAGGACGACATCGCCATAGTCGACGCCGAGACTGCCGAACAGTACGCTGCGAATAATGCCATGACATGGACTTAAACGCTCGATCCATACGGTCTCCTCCTCCCCTGGATCATCCGAGTCCGCCGTCCGCTCAGCAAGAGGCCGCTGGGCAAGTCTCACCTTGCAGGCCGCATACCCGCCTTCCGGTAACCCGAACCGCCCAAGCTCGATCTTCTGACCCATCCGCTTCCACACGTCCAAAGCGGTCTCGGCGTCCCCTGCGCCCGTGGCGCAGATTCCAAGGTTCCACTCGGTGCTGTCGATAACCTCCCGCTGCAAGCTTGCAGCAGCCAGGCCCGCCGCTACGCCTTCTGCGAATCTGCCCCGCGTCTTGTAGAAAAGGCCCAAATTGTATTGATGCGCGCTGTTCCGTGGATCGATTTCCGTCAGTTTCCGGAGACTGTTCTCGGCGATTGCATCCATTTGGCGTGCCATCATTCGCGCCGACGTGGCGAGCCCGCGCAGTATCTGCTCCTGTTCAGGCCGCCCGTCATGAAGCTTGGCTAAGCGGTCCAGCGTCGCGACCATCGACTGAAATATCGGGTGTTCCGGCGGTGGCGCGTTCAGATCATCGATGTCGCGGACGGATTCCAGGCATAGTCCGATCGCCGAAAGGAGATCGATATTGTCTTCGTGGGCATCTGCGATCTCGGAAAGAACGTCTGTTGCGTCTTCTCTTGCGAGGCTTTGTTGGTCAACTATCCATAACAATGCCATCGCGGCCTCAGTCTGGCGACGCTGGGCTTTTCGAAATGGTTGGATCTTCTGCCATGCCGCCGACGTGCGGCCCGCCTGTCCTTCTGCAACGACGTCACGCGCTATCGCGTCGATCTCATCGGAAGTGAGAACAGCATTGGGACCATTCGACATGTCGTCTCCGTGGAGGGCTTCGGGGCGGACGATAGTTATGTAGTCGCGTCTCAGCGTAGGGGGATTACATCAACTTCAGCCCCTTCAGGCTGACATGGCCGTCCTTGCCGATGATGATGTGGTCGTGGACGGCGATATCGAGCGCCTTGGCCGCCTCGACGATCACCTTCGTCATGTCGATGTCGGCGCGCGAGGGCGTCGGATCGCCGGAGGGATGATTGTGGACGAGGATGATCGCCGTTGCCGACAGTTCGAGCGCGCGTTTGACCACCTCGCGGGGATAGACCGGCGTATGGTCGACCGTGCCGCGGCCCTGCACCTCGTCGGCGATCAGCACGTTGCGCTTGTCGAGGAACAGGATGCGGAATTGTTCTCGTGTCTCGTGCGCCATGGCGGCGTGGCAATACTGGATGACCGAGGTCCAGGAGGAGAGAACCTGCTTGCTTCTGATCTCGCTCTTCAGGGTCCGGTGAGTGACGGTGGCGATCAGTTTCAAATCGAGGGCGACATTCTCGCCGACGCCCTTCACCTCCGTCAGGAGACCAGCCGGCGCGCCAAAGACGCCGGAAAGCGAGCCGAATCGTTCGATGAGCGCCTTGGCGATCGGCTTGGTGTCACGTCGCGGGATCAGCCGAAAAAGCAGGAGTTCGAGGATTTCGTAATCGGCGAGCGCCGTATCGCCCAGCTCCCGGAAGCGGTCACGCAGCCGCTCGCGATGGCCGTGATAATGTTCCGGCCCGGAAAGCGAGGCGGGTAGGGAGGTCAGTGCGTTCGGCGCGGCTGGTTTTTGCGGCCGGCCGCCGAAGAACGAGCGTTCGTCGGCAACAGGCTCTTCAGTCTCGAAAGGCAGCGTGTCGTCGGAAGATGTCGCAACAGGCCGCTTCGCCATCAGATCGTCACCTGGCAAGCGGCGGCAATCCGGGCCGGTCGAGGCCACCCGGTGACAGCGTGAAGATTTCGCAGCCCTCGGCGGTGACGCCGACCGTGTGTTCATACTGGGCTGAAAGCGAACGGTCGCGGGTCACGGCCGTCCAGCCGTCGGCGAGCACCTTTACATGCGGCCGGCCGAGATTGATCATCGGCTCGATGGTGAAGATCATGCCTTCGCGCAGCTCCGGCCCTTCATTGGCGCGGCCATAATGCAGGATGTTCGGCGAATCGTGGAACAGCCGGCCGACGCCGTGGCCGCAGAAATCGCGCACCACCGAACAGCGCTCGGCTTCCGCATAGGTCTGGATCGCCTCGCCGATCGCGCCGGTGCGGGCGCCTGGCCTGACGGCTGATATGCCGCGCATCAGGGATTCATAGGTGACTTCCAGCAACCGTTCGGCGGCGCGCTTGATCGTGCCGACCGGATACATGCGGCTCGAATCGCCATGCCAGCCGTCGAGCACGAAGGTAACGTCGATATTGACGATGTCGCCCTCGCGCAGCGGCTTGTCGTTCGGAATGCCGTGGCAGACGACGTGATTGATCGAGGTGCAGGTGGATTTGGTGTAGCCGCGATAATTCAGCGTCGCCGGATACGCGCCGTGATCCATGCCGAAATCGAATACGAATCGGTCGATCTCGTCGGTGAGCAGGCCGGGCCTGACGATATCGGCGAGTGCATCGAGGCAGCGCGCGGTCAGCTGGCACGCCTTGCGCATGCCTTCGAACGCCTGCGCATCGTAAAGCCGGATGGCGCCCGTATTCTTCGGCGGCGCGGAGGAGGCTTCGATATAATTCACCATTGCAGGGCCTTAGCGGGGATTGTTAGATTTGTTCATAATGCAGCTATGCCGGGTTCGTCCATCGCGATCAACCGTCGGGACGAGATTTCTGAAGGGTTTCGTGCCGCCTTTCGCGCCCATGCGACGCCGGATTCTGAGTGCTGGAGGAAATATCCACAGTCTTCCCAAGGGGATAGGATTGATCGGATAAGGTCTCCCCGCTACTCACCGATTGGTGACAGTGGGGAACGGTCGGTGATGCTGAATGAAGCTGAAAATCTTGATAATTCGATGGAGGTCGGCGCGGAGCCGGAACGGCGCGTGCGCGATCGCGGCGCCACCGAGCGCGCCATCCTTGCCGCCGCCAAGGGCCTGCTGGCGCAGGAGGGCTTCCAGAATTTCGGCATCAATGCGGTCGCCCGCCGCGCCGGCTGCGACAAGCAGCTGATCTACCGCTACTATGGCGGCCTTGACGGTTTGGTCGAGGCGATCGGCGCGGATCTCGGCACATGGGTGAGGGATCGCATTCCGGAAGATGCCGGCGGCATGTTCATGCTCACCTATGGCGATCTGATGGAGCGACTGGCGCTTCTGCTGCTCGACGCCTTGAGAAATGATCCGCTGATGCGCCGCATCCTCGCCTGGGAAGTATCGGAAAACACCGAGCAGGTGAGGCGGTTGTCCGAGGCCCGTTCGAAGGCTCTCGCCCTTTGGCTGGATCGCATGCGCGGTTCGCTGGCGCCGCCAAAGGGCATGGATGCGGCAGCCGTCAATGCCGTCGTCATCGCGGCAATCCAGCACCTCGTGCTTTCCGGCGCAGCCGGCGGCCAGTGCGCGGGCCTGTCGCTGAAGACGTCGAAGGACTGGGAGAAGGCCGCGACGGCACTGAAGCGTCTCGTGCGCGGCGTCTACGGCTGACCCCCTTTCATCCACGGGCCCCATTCATCCACAGGGAGGAGGCGCGGCGTTAACCTTAACGAATGGTTTACGTTGCGTGGGGCTGGTTAACCCGACAGTGTGGCGGGGAGCAGAGATGATACGAGTGAGAACCTGCGAGTTGACGCCCATGGGAAGCAAGATCGCCAAAGCCGCAATTCTGGTGACGGCAATGATGTTCTTCGCAGTCCTGGCGCTGGATATCGCAATTCCGACGCTGGTGCTTTGCATCATGGCATTGTCGACCTGGCTGGTTTCCCTCGGTCTGCCCGTCGCCCGCAAGCAGGGAGGAGAAGCCGCATGAGGTGGTTTCTGATCTTCTGGGCCGGTCCCATCGTCTTTCTGGGCGCATGGTACTGGCTCTCCTATTACGACATGAATTTCGGCATCTTCATGCTGACGCGGCAGGTCCATGACCTGACCTTCGCGATCTATGGCGAAGCCCTCGGTGTGCCGCCGGAGACCATCCCGCCGCTCGTTGCCCGCGCCATTGCGGTGGATAGCCTCGTCGTCTTCGCCATCATGGGCTTCAGAAAGCGCAAGTTGATCGCCGCCTGGTGGAAGGCGCGTCAGGCGCTGAATTCGTCTCCCGCAGACCTTGCGAGCGAGGACAGCCTGTCGAGGGCGCCCTGAAGGATGAAGCTTGCCGCGGCCGAATCGATCCGTTCGGCCCGCTTGGCGCGCGAAACGTCCATTTCTATGAGCGTCCGTTCGGCCGCGACCGTCGAAAGCCGTTCGTCCCAATAGACGAAGGGCAGCACCGTTTTCTGCTCCATGTTGCGCACGAAGGCGCGCGTCGCCTGCACGCGCGGCCCCGCCGATCCGTCCATATTCATCGGCAGGCCGATGATGAAGCCGGCAACCTTTTCCGCCATCGCGAAGTCCAGCAGCGCCTGCGCGTCGATCGTGAACTTGACGCGGCGGATCACCGGACGTGGCGTGGCGAAACGCCGGCCGAGATCCGACATCGAAATCCCGATCGTCTTGGTGCCGAGATCGAGCCCGGCGATCGCCTGCCCGGGAGCAAGGATTTCGGCCATTTCCTCGATCGTCAGCACCGTCATTGCCGTTTCATCCCGTCAAAAAGAAATTGAAGCCGCCGCCGCTTTCCTTTGCCGGCGCATGAGATATGTCCTTACCATCGAAATCCAGTTTTGCATCACGTGAGGATAGATTTCATGAAGATCACCTGGCTTGGCCATTCCGCCTTCCGCATCGAGACATCAAAGGCGAAGATCCTGCTCGATCCCTTCCTCAGCCATAACGCCTCCTTTTCCGGCCAGGACATCAAGGATGTGTCGGCAGGCATCACCCATATCCTGCTGACCCACGGCCATGGCGACCATGTCGGCGACACCGTGGCGCTTGCCAGGGAGACGGGTGCGGTCGTTCTTGCCAATGCCGATCTCGCCGCTTGGCTCGGCTCCAAGGGCGTCGACAGGATCGAGATGGGCAACACCGGCGGTACGGTCACGTTCGGCGGCTTCTCCGCGACGTTCACCAATGCGCTGCATTCCTCGGCCCAGATCACCGAGGACGGCGTCTCGCATGCGCTCGGCAACGCCAATGGTCTGATGCTGCATTTCGACGACGAAGCCTCGATCTTCGCCATGGGCGACACCGACATCTTCTCCGACATGGCGCTGATCAACGAGTTGCACCAGCCCGATATCGGCTTCGTGCCGATCGGCGACCGCTTCACCATGGGCGGCGCGGTGGCGGCACTCGCCTGCCAGCGCTATTTCAGCTTCAAGACCGCGATCCCCTGCCATTACGGCACCTTCCCGATCATCGACCAGACGGCCGACAAATTCGTTGCCGGCATGGAGGGGTCGAAGACTGAGGCGAGGGCGCTGAAGCCTGCCGAGAGCCTGTCGATCTGACGAAACCCCGTTGCACCGGGCGAACATGGCCTTTATAGCGGGTAGGAAAAATCCTATCCGGAGAATGCCATGTCCGTCGATCTTGCCACCGTGAAGCGCGTTGCCAAACTTGCTCGTATTGCCGTCTCCGAGGATGAGGCAAATCGCATGGTCGGCGAGCTGAACGGCATCCTCGGCTTCGTCGAGCAGCTCTCCGAAGTCAACGTCGATGGCGTCGAGGCGATGACGTCGGTGACCCCGATGGCGATGAAGAAGCGGACCGACGAGGTGACCGATGGCAACAAGGCCGCCGATATCGTCGCCAATGCGCCCGTCACCGACCATAATTTCTTCCTGGTGCCGAAAGTCGTCGAATAAGGCTTCGAAGGCCTCTTTCCGCCCCTGTTGCCATTTTCAAGACCGAAGCGAAAACACGATGAGCGAACTCACCAGCCTGACCATTGCCGAAGCCCGCGAGAAGCTGCGCGCCAAGGAAATCACCGCAATCGAACTGACTGAAGCCTATATTTCGGCGATCGATGCGGCCAATGACCGGCTGAATGCCTACGTAAAAACAACGCCGGATCTCGCCCGCGTCATGGCCAGGAAGTCCGACGAGCGGATTGCAGCTGGCTCGGCGGGCGAGCTCGAAGGCATCCCGCTCGGCATCAAGGATCTCTTCGCCACCGTCGGCGTCCACACCCAGGCCTGCAGCCATATTCTCGATGGTTTCGAGCCGCGTTACGAGTCGACCGTGACGCAGAACCTCTGGGATGATGGCGCCGTCATGCTCGGCAAGCTGAACATGGACGAATTCGCCATGGGCTCGTCCAACGAGACGTCCTATTACGGCCCGGTGATCAATCCCTGGCGGGCAGAGGGCTCCAACCAGCAACTCGTCCCGGGCGGCTCCTCCGGCGGCTCGGCCGCTGCTGTTGCCGCCCATCTTTGCGCCGGCGCCACCGCGACCGATACCGGCGGCTCGATCCGCCAGCCGGCCGCCTTCACCGGCACCGTCGGCATCAAGCCGACCTATGGCCGCTGCTCGCGCTGGGGCACCGTCGCCTTTGCTTCCTCGCTCGACCAGGCAGGCCCGATCGCCCGTGATGTGCGCGACGCCGCGATCCTGCTGAAGTCGATGGCAAGCGTCGACGCGAAGGACACCACATCCGTCGATCTGCCGGTGCCCGATTATGAGGCCGTCCTCGGTCAGTCGCTGAAGGGCATGAAGATCGGCATTCCGAACGAATACCGCGTTGACGGCATGCCTGAGGAGATCGAGACCCTGTGGCGCCAGGGCATTGCCTGGCTGAAAGATGCCGGCGCCGAGATCGTCGATATCTCCCTGCCGCACACCAAATACGCGCTTCCGGCCTATTACATCGTCGCGCCCGCCGAGGCGTCCTCGAACCTCGCGCGGTACGACGGCGTGCGCTACGGCCTGCGCGTCGACGGCAAGGATATCGTCGACATGTACGAAAAGACGCGCGCCGCCGGTTTCGGCAAGGAAGTCAAGCGCCGCATCATGATCGGCACCTACGTGCTGTCGGCCGGCTACTACGACGCCTATTACATCCGCGCCCAGAAGGTCCGCACGCTGATCAAGCGCGATTTCGAATTGGCCTTCGATGCCGGCGTCGACGCCATCCTGACGCCGGCGACGCCGTCCTCCGCCTTCGGCGTTGCTGACGAAAACCTCGCCGCCGATCCGGTGAAGATGTATCTGAACGACATCTTCACGGTGACGGTCAACATGGCGGGCCTGCCCGGCATCGCCGTTCCCGCCGGCCTCGACCAGAAGGGCCTGCCGCTCGGCCTGCAACTGATCGGCAAGGCCTTCGACGAGGAAACCCTCTTCAAGACCGCCTACGTCATCGAGCAGGCTGCCGGCAAGTTTACGCCGGCCAAGTGGTGGTAACGGGTCTCACGATCCGAAAGATAGCCTTTGCCGACCACGAAACGGTCGGCGCCGTCGGCTTTGCCTCATGGGCCGCAGCCGATGCCTTCGACCACAGTTATCGCGACCCCGATGTGATTGCCAGAGTCAGGCAAGAGTTCACAGTGTTTCCGCGAGAGACAAAAGGTGAGATCTTCGTTGCCGAACTCGACGCGGAGATCGTCGGCTGGGGCGCACGTGAAGGCCAACCCAACTATGTGTCCGATCTCTGGGTGCATCCCAATCATCAGGGCAAGGGGTTGGGCGGGGCTCTGCTGTTGCATCTGTGCGAGCTGATGACGGCCGAAGGACTGACGACCGCCCGGATCGACACGCATGCCAGGAACATAGGCGCGATCCGGCTTTACAAACGCTGCGGTTTCACCATCATCTGGCACGGTATCGAATTCTCCAGGAGCATGGGCGTCCCGCTCGAAAAGGTGCACCTGGAGAAGCAGCTAGGCTGAGCAATAACCAAACTGGGAGGGCTTCATGGCAGGCAATGATCTTATCCGCCTGATCGAGGCAATCGACCGCCTTGCCGCCGGCGGCTTCACCATGGGCGCGGATTGGCAGGCGGTTCACGATATCTGTCAGCGCCACGAAGGCGAACAGCCGTTCGACTGGGGCCACGCCCTATGCCATCGCATCGAGGGCGACGACTGGAATGCCGACTACTGGTATCGCCGCGCCGGCAAGATGCGAGGTTCGGGCGCACTGCCCGACGAGTGGGCGGTGATGCGGGCGGAATTGTCTCCAAAGGCTTGAGCTTTGCCCTGACCGCGTCGGTTTAAGGCGCGACCAGGGTTGCCGGACCTATCTGCTGCGACCTGACTGTCCCCAAAAGGCCTGTCGCAAGAGGAGCTCGCACATCAAGCAGGCATCGATCGTACCTATATCAGTTCGCTGGAACGCAGCGTTTATAACGCGAGCATCGACGTCGTGGATCACCTGCAACCGTTTTGGAAATAGAGGCCTCTGTTTGTTGAAACGGCGGCCGAAAAAGTGAAGCTGCCATCGCTCGTGATAGCCGAAATTGCAATCGGTCTTTACGCCAACCTTCGCTCAATATATATTCTCCTGAAGGAGAATGATTATGGTTGCCACATCACGCGCCTACACGCCCGCCGAAGCAGCAGCTGTCAGTGAGATTGCTGTAAAGTCGGTCCACAATGCAATCGACAAGCGGATCGTCAAGGCACATTTTGGCCGCGCTGGCCGAGAACTTTCGGATGACGACCTGCTCCGCCTGAAGCTCTGGTATGGTGTGGGATCGATCCTCTCTGCGGAGCGCCGCAAACGCTTGTTCGAAACGATCGACGAGAATCCTGATGCGGATACGGTGAGGGCAGACGATTATCTAATCGTCGACGTGGCGCGGGCAAGGGAGCAACTGGCTGCGCGGGCAGAGACCCTTCGAGAAGCCGAACGCGCGATCCGAAGCACCAAAGGGGTCGTCGGTGGCGAGCCGGCATTCAAAGGAACCCGAGTTCCGGTGCGCATGATCGCGGCGATGAAGCAGCAGGGCGCCACTACCGAAGAAATCGTCGAGGGTTACCCTTCCGTCACGGCCCGGATGGTGGAACTCGCCGAAATCTGGACGGCAGCTCACCCGGCCCGAGGGCGGCCGAAGAAGCTGTCGGAACAGGGACTGAAGGTGAAGGCTGTGAAGAGTTTGCGTCTCGCCACGACTGGGTCCCGGAAATCCTCGGGCACGACTTCGTGAAGTTCCTGATCGATGAATGCCTGCACACATCGCTCGTGGCCGTGGCTCAAGATCACGGGCACGACTGCTTTCACGTCAACTGGCTTGGCCTAAGCGGCGAGACCGACTGGGATCTGATGCCTCGCATTGTCGCGGGTGATTTCACCTTCGTGACGAACAACGCGCGCGACTTCCGGAAACTCTACGCAAAAGAGGAATTGCATGCCGGCCTGGTCATCATCGTTCCTCAGGTGCTGCCGGCACTGCAGCGGGAATTGTTCCTGGCTGTTGTGCAAGAGCTCGCCGACGCCCAGGAGATCGTGAACGAAGCCATAGAGATTGCGATCGAAGATGGCCAGGCCGTGCTGACACGCTACGCACTGCCGGGATGAAGTTCAATTTCAACCGATAAGCGACAGATCGATCCGAATCCCATCTCGGTCAACGTCCTCGTTTCCGCCGACTCCCCGTCGTTTGGCTCCGCTGCAGAGTCGGTCCCAAGATTGCCGAAACAGCAAAGCTTTCAGCCCCGACTCCTGCATCGAATCTTATGGGGATTCTCTCTTCTCTGTGCTTGGCGTCCGATGAACTTGCATCGTTCACCCGCATCTCCTTGAACTTATCTTCAGATGCGATCAATACCTCAGCTGTTGATGATTGAGAATTATTTCTTGAACCTCACACTTGTCTACTTGCGTTCTTAAATATTTTCGACTTTAGAGAGTGGAAATTTCAGTACGTCTTGATTCATCCGGGGGATTCATGCGTCAGTTTCGTTTGCGTGTTGCGGCTTCGGCTGCAGCGGTTCTCTTTGCGTTGTCTGTCGCGCCGGGCATAAACTCCGCGGTTGTCGGAACCGCGGTTGCGGCCGATACCGCCAAAACCAGTGGCAGTGGCCTTGGCAATGGAAGCACGGCCGGCCTCGGCGCGAAAGCCACCGAGGCTCCAGCAACGTCCAATCTCACCTCCACCGCTGACGCTTCCTCGCAACCAGATAAGACGGTCGACCGAACCACGCTCGGCAAGGGAGGTCTGGCGCCGGCCGAAGGCGCCGCCGACGGTGAGACGCTGACGGTTGACGGGCAGGCCAAGGACGCGGCTTCGTCGGCTGAGTCGAATACGACGCAAGCGGCAGGCGCCACCACGCTAGCGGCGACGGCCACGACAGTCCAGCCGGATTCGGCTGCGGTCAATGCGCCTGAGAAAGCATCGGTTCCGCAAATCTCCAGCAATGGATCATTCACACAGCTCATCAGCCTCGACCTGCCGGATTATTACGATATTGCTCCCAGGCTGACGCTTCGTTACGATTCGGCGCGCAAGTCTCGGCTCGGCGGCCTGTATCAAGGCTGGGTTGGATACGGCTGGGGTCTCGACGGCCTCGATGTCATTGAGCGGGAAAGTCCCGGTGGCGGCGTCCCGACATGGAGTGACGCCAGTGACGTTTATGTGCTGAACGGCGAACCTCTCGTTGCCTGTTCGGCTGCGTCCAGCTGCCAGCCCGGATCGACGCATACAACCGAACATGAGTCGTCTCAGCGGATTATTCTCAGTTCCAACAGATGGACAGTTACAGACAATAAAGGGGTGTTGACGACCTTCCAGTCTGTGGCGGAAATTGCCAACGCACCACATAGTGATCCTAATTGGCGCGGGCGTTATTTGCCCACCTCGGTGGTGGATCCGAACGGCAATCGGGTGACTTATTTCTATACCTGCCCTGATATTCCCACCTGTTATCCGACGCGGATCGAATACGACAGCCGCTCCTATATTACGTTCGGCTACGAGCCGCGGCCTGACTATCAGCCGGTGGCCAATGGTTCGGGCATTACATGGAACCGTTACCGGTTGAAATCCGTCGCTTATAGCGTGGCTGCCGAATCCGGCCTCAGTGGCGGCTACGCCCTCTTTTACAATCAGGCGCCCTTTTCGAACGCATCCCGCCTTGTGCGTGTCGATCGTTACGGCCGCGATTTGGTCGTCGATTCCAATAACAACAACATCACCGGCGGAACCCACAAGACCATACGGTCGATGGTCTATGACAACATCACGCGTCCTATTACTGCGCCCTTGCGGATATGAATGGCGATGGCACAACCGACGTTGTCAAGGCGACGCCGTCCGGATCGGGGACCTATGTGGCGACGGTCTGGCTGGGAACCGGCAGCAGTTTCGTTCAGGTCGCCAGCGGCCTTGCCCTAGAGGGCACGCCGATCCTGCGCGACATGGACAATGACGGCAAGGTCGACGTTGTCGCCGCGAAGGATCGCAGGGATACCGATCCCTTCAAGGACCTGAGGGCTTATGGCCTCTGGTTCGGAAGCTCCGGCAACAGTCTCGTCATCTCGCCTTTCCTGCAGCGCGGTTCCGGTCTGTCGGGTGACTTCAATGGCGACGGCCTTCCCGACTTCGTCGCTTCCCAGACGGACACTGTCATTTCCAATGCCGGTTCGGGCAATCCGAATCTCTTGCGGACCGTCACCTTGGAAACGGGTGGGACGATTTCGGTCAACTACGCCCCTTCGACGAGCTTTACCAACAGCTTCATGCCGTTCGTCATGCATCCGGTGACGAAGGTGACCGTCGCCGATGGACGCGGAAACTCTGCCGCCACCAGCTATTCTTATTCCGGGGGTCTCTACAATCCCGCAGCCCGAAAGTTCCTTGGTTATCGCACCGTCACCGAGACCAAGCCGATTCTATCCGGAGACACCGCGTCCCCCCTCGTTGTGAAGACCTACCGTCAGGATCTCGCCAGTTACGGACTGCCGGAAACAACAATTTTGCGCAACTCGGCGAACACGGCATCCAAGACGATCACCGAAACCTATGACGCCAGTATCGCCTCCAAGCCCTATAAGGCCAGAAACATTGCGACGACGACGAAGCTGACGGAGGGGGGCACGACGGCCTATCTTCGGACGGAGCGCAGTTTCGACGCCTATGGCAACGTAACCGAGATCAAGGATCGCGGCCGCACGGTGGATGCCGCAGGCACGGAGAATGTGAATACCACCGGCGACGAGAAGACGACGACCTTTACCTTCGCCCCGAACACCTCCGCTTACATTGTTGGGCTGCCGACTTCGAAGACCGTTCGTCTCGGTGTCGATGCCGCGTCGCCGATCGGCAGCAAAGAGGAATATCTTTACGACGACGCGACGGCGGTTGCGACGCCGCCGGTCAAGGGCAACCTGACGCAGAAGCTCGCCTATATGAGCATCGGCAGCACACCGCGGGTGTCGCCGACCAGCTACGCTTATGATGCCTACGGCAACCGGATTGCCGAGACCGATGCGCTTGGCAACCGCAGCGAATGGGACTACGACGCCACCTATCATCTTTACCCGGTGGCGGAACGGGCGCCGCGCTACTTCGCCAATGGCGCCCTGACGGGTGACAGCCGCTTCACCAGCACGACCACCTACGATCTGGTCTGCGGTCTGCCGGCCACAAAGACCGACTGGAACGGCATCGTCGAGACCTTCACCTATGACGCCTATTGCCGGCCCTATGGCTATGTGAATGCCGGATCGGGCAATTACCTCAACACCCGCTATGAGAACGAGGGCAGCCCGACGACGCAGGCGGTGGTGACCTCTTCGCCGCGGACCAACGGGACAGGCGAGGTCTTCAGCCGCACCTATTATGACGGCCTCGGCCGGCCCTGGCAGGTGGAGACGCCCGGGGCGTCTGCCACCGGACCGGTTCGCATCACCGAGACCGCCTATGATGCGCGTGGGAACGTGCAGAAGACATCACTTGTCCGATTCAAGGCCGCCGCGACCGAGCCTGAGACGATACAATGGACGACCAACAGCTATGACTGGCAGGACCGGGTGATCAAGCAGGTCAATCCCGACACCAGCCAGAAGCTCTATCAATATGCGGCGCAGTCGGCACTTGTGACCGACGTCACCAGGCTGCCGGTGTCGCTAACGGTCATGACCGACGAGGAAAACCATCCGCATCGCAGCTATGCCGATGCGGACGGCAATGTCATTGCCCTGCAGTCGCAGCTCGGCGCGAACTGGGTCACGGAAAACCGCAGCTACGACCCGCTCGGCCGTCTGCTGGGGGTGCGCGACCCGAAGGGCGCGCAATGGACCTACACCTATGATCTGCTCGGCAACCGGCTGACGGCAAGCGATCCGGATCTCGGCAACTGGTCCTATGCCTATGACGATGCCGGCCGGCTGATCCGCCAGACGGATGCGCGCGGCGCGGTGACGACGATCGCCTACGACCAGATGGGCCGGGTCACCCGCAAGGAGGTGACGGAACCGGGTGCGACGGTGNCTATGCCTATGACGATGCCGGCCGGCTGATCCGCCAGACGGATGCGCGCGGCGCGGTGACGACGATCGCCTACGACCAGATGGGCCGGGTCACCCGCAAGGAGGTGACGGAACCGGGTGCGACGGTGCCGACCCTGCTGGCTGAGAACAGCTATGACGAGCCGGCCGCCACCGGCCAGTCGCACAATGCCGGCATGCTGACCAAGGCCGAGAATGCCAATGCGACGATGACCTATACCCGTTTCTATAACGGCGTCGGCGACAAGGTCATCACCCGGGCGGTCATCGACGGCGTGGCGAGCACGACCACCGTCGAGCATGGGCCGACCGGCAAGACCACGGCGATCGGTTATCAGCCTGCCAATATCGTCGTCGGCAAAAGGACCTTGCCCTGGCTCTACAACGACGCCGACCTGCTTTCCAGGATCCCGGGACTGATCGACTCGACAAGCTACGAGGCCGACGGCCAGACGCAGACGATCAATTACATCAATGGCGTGACGACCAGCTTCAGCTATTCGCCGACCCGGCGGTGGCTGGACCGGGTGACGACGGCGATGGGCACGACGGTGCTGATGGACAATCAGTACAGCCGTGACAAACTCGGCCGGATCAAGACCATCACCGGCCTGGCCGCCAACGACAACTGGACCTATGGCTATGACGATCTCTCTCGCCTGACCGGCGCCGACAATGCCGGCGACAACACGCTCGACGAGACCTACAGCTACGACAGCAATCACAATCTTCTCTCCCGCACGCGGATCGGCAGCTATGTCTATCCGACGACGGCATCGGCGATCCGCCCGCATGCGGCAACGCAGATCGGTGCCAAGACCATCGACTATGATGCCAACGGCAACATGGTCTCCGATGGTAGCCGCACGCTGAACTGGGACGGCGCCAACCGGCTGGCGAGCGTCACCCAGGACGGCGCCACGGTGACCTTTGCCTATGGACCGGACGGCGCCCGGGTGAAGAAGAGCTGGGGCTTCGGCACGACCCTCTATCCCGACGCCAATGTCGAGATCGACCGCTCGACGCCCGGCAGCGACATCTACACGCTCTATCCGCATCCCGACGCCAAGATCGTCGTCACATCAGGCAGCACCGAGCAGGACAAGTTCTTCCTGCACCGCGATCATCTCGCCTCGGTGCGGCAGGTGACCAACGAAAGCGGCTACAGGGTCGAGCAGACCGGCTATGCCGCCTATGGCGAAGCCACCAACACCAGCTTCCAGACCAAGAAGAGCTATATCGGCGAACGCTTCGATCCCGAAACCGGGCTGATGTATCTCAATGCCAGATATTACGATCCGGCGTTCGGACGGTTCATCTCGCCGGATGACTGGGACCCGACCAAGGAGGGCGTCGGCACAAACCGATACAGCTACTCCGAAAACGATCCGGTCAATAAGTCCGATCCGAACGGGCATTCGATCAACTACTCCGACAGCTGGGGGCAGCGCTCCAATGCGACTAACGAACATCCACTAAGCTCCGACAGCGGCCTGAAATCCGCAACCAATGTCAGCTTCGGCACCGGCAGTACGGCTGAAACCAGAGCTTTTGCCGGCGGCCCTTTCGATGATGCGCCGGACGTAGAAACAGAAGGTGAGATCGGAAATTTCGAGTTCCAGCAGCGTCAATTGGATGAGCAACTGGAAAGAGGAATCATACCTCTTTCACCAGGTTTCTTTCACAAAGAAATGCATGGCTTTGATGTTAAAGGGATCGGTACCGGCGGGCCAATGGCGGGCGGAAGAACGTCCGGGTCGATCGGGCGAGACGGTGAAGCTGCTGTCCGTGCTAAGGTAGACATTGGCGAAAAGCAGAAAATCACTGTGAATGGAAGGGTTCGAATTCCTGACGGAATCACTCGATCAACTCTTTCAGAGGTTAAGAACGTGGGAAGACTGAGTCTTACCCAGCAGCTGAGAGATTATATCGACATCGCGATATCTCGAGGGTTGCGCTTCGATCTGTTCGACCGACCAACGACACAAAGATCAGGGCCTCTCCAAAGGACAATTGACGAGGGCTTGATAAATCGTAGGGACATAGAGCAGTGACGATTGTGGGAGTGCATTAGATTTGGGAGGATAGAATGAGCGATATTTGGGCCATTCGCGACGCTCGCCTGCTTGAAGAGGAACAACCTATTGTGAAAGACCTGCGCGAGGCAGGCGCGAACATCAACTCGGTTTGGGACCTGGTTAACAGCAGAAGTGGATATCCGAATTTGGTACCGATCTTGATGAAGCATTTGCAATTGCCTTACTCTGATCGAACACGAAGCGGGATTGCTAGAGCTCTAGCGGTTCCCGCGGCCGGCGAATATTGGGACTTCCTTGTTCAGCAATACATCAACGCGAAAGAAGGCAAAGGCCCTGTTTTCCCCGATGAGGAAACGGAATTTGTCCTGGGCTTCAAGGACGGTTTGGCTTGCGCGCTTTCCGGATCAGTAACTGAAGAGAGGCTCCCTGACCTTATTCGATTGGCAAAAGATCCCTCCAATGGAGAAAGTCGCCTCTTGCTGATTGGACCCTTGAGGCGCTCGAAAGGCGCTATCAGCAAAGATGCGGTCGAGGAACTACGACACGATCCGCAGCTTGCTAAAGAAATCAACTCTTGGCGCAAGAAGTAGCGGACGTCGCATCAGGCCAGGAATCACTCGCGTGTGACACACGTCAGCTTGCTCTGAGGCGGAAGTGAACCGCTCCCAGTTTAGGCGCGATCAGAGTGAGTTAGTTACTTGACCTATCTATTGTCCAGCTGCGACCTGACCAGTCTCAGCCCCCTTTCGGTGATCCGGTAGGGTTGGCCGCCTGAAGACTTGATCGCCTTCAGCCGCTTCAGCCTGCGGAAGAGATCGAGGTCGACGCCGGGATAGCGCCAGCCGTCACGGGTGAAGCAACTGACGTTCTCGATCTTTCTGTTGTCGTCTCGGATAATTTCGATGCGGCCGCCTTGGGCCATGAGATGCAGGATGCGCTGCTCCGTGCGGGAAATGTCCATGTTGTGAGATCCGGTATCGCGCCGTAGGCGCGCACAAAAACGATCTGGCGCTCATTCGAACGTCAGGGCTTCGTTTTTTCGGGCCCATGCGCGCAAGAAAACTTGCGGGCAGGGCCTTTACCGGGTCTCAGACTGGCTCAACATAAAATATCTATTATTCAGCCCCGAAAAAGCGGTCAAGCGCATCGCTGTCGGTGAAAACCGGTCGAAAACCTTGGTTTCGGTTGATCATCCCTTTGCAGCTACTGGTAAATCCCGCGACTCAGTGCTCTAGTTGGAGGGGTAACGCGGAGGTGTCGTTGATTCACATTCGCAATGCCCGCGACGGGGAAGCGGAACTGTTGAGCGAGATCGGGCTCAGGGCCTGGCAAAAGGCGATGGCGTCGATCGGCGAATCGGATGCGATGATCGACGCGGCGCGCAACGCCTTTCGCAATTTTGTGGAGAATGACTGGCTGACCATCACCGTCATCGAGCAGAACGGCCAGGTCGCAGGCTGGGCTGCACGCGAGGGATTGGACGAAACCATCTCGGATTTCTGGATCGATCCCGTCTTCACCCGGCAGGGACTCGGCTCAGCCCTTCTCGAACGCATCGAGAAGGATATCGCCGGCCGAGGCTTCGAGACGGCGGCGGTGCAGACCCATTCCAGCAATAGCGAGGCAATCGGCTTTTTTCGGAAGCACGGTTACGGTATCCACTGGCTGTCGGTCGCCTATAATCCGAAGCTTGACCGAGACGTGCCCTCTGTCGGGCTGACGAAGCCGCTGGTTTCGGAAAGCCAAGGCGGATATGGGCAGGAATTCTGAAGTTTAAAAGTCCAGATGAAGGCGAGGGGCCCATAGTGTCGCGAGGGCCAGCATCGTGGCCAAGGCGCCGTGAAGGATCAGGATCGCCGCCAGGATCGACCGGAACGGTTCCTTTTTCGTCTTGTGGCGCAGGATCTGTTGTGCCGCCAGCGCACCGAGGCTGCCGCCGATCAGCGCAAGAGTCAGAAGCGAGCGCTCGCTGATGCGCCACCCACCATTGCGCGCCGCCTGCTTGTCGAGGAAATAGATCGAAAATGCGATGAGGTTCAGCGCCAGAAACAGTGCGGCCGTTTTGGTGATGTCGGTCATCGTCATGCGGCTACATTGCCATCCCTCGGTTAACCCGCGGCAAATGTCGCCGCCCTGCGTCAAACCGCGGTCCGCGATGGGGAAAGCCTTGCACCGGAATGCCATTTCCTTTACCTCACCAGCGGAAAAGAACAGCCTGCAAAGAGCATCAGATGACCATTGTCGACGTCCGCACGCCCGATCCAAAACGCTTCATTCCCGGCGCCACCGGCGACTGGGAAGTCATCGTCGGCATGGAAGTCCATGCCCAGGTGCTGTCCAATTCGAAGCTCTTCTCCGGCGCTTCGACGGAATTCGGCAAGCCGCAGAATTCGAATGTTTCGCTGGTCGATGCCGCCATGCCCGGCATGCTGCCCGTCATCAACGAGGAATGCGTCAAGCAGGCCGTGCGCACCGGTCTCGGCCTCAAAGCTGAGATCAACAAGCGTTCGGTCTTCGACCGCAAGAACTACTTCTACCCCGACCTGCCGCAGGGCTATCAGATCTCGCAGTACAAGGATCCGATCGTCGGCGAGGGCAAGATCGTCATTTCGCTCGGGCCGGACCGCCAAGGCCAGTTCGAGGATATCGAGATCGGCATCGAACGCCTGCACCTGGAACAGGATGCCGGCAAGTCGATGCACGACCAGCACGCGACCATGTCCTATGTCGACCTCAACCGGTCCGGCGTGGCGCTGATGGAGATCGTCTCCAAGCCCGACATGCGCTCGTCCGACGAGGCCAAGGCCTATATGACCAAGCTGCGTTCGATCGTCCGCTACCTCGGCACTTGCGACGGCAACATGGATGAAGGCTCGATGCGCGCCGACGTCAATGTCTCCGTCCGCCGTCCTGGCGAGGCTTTCGGCACGCGCTGCGAAATCAAGAACGTCAACTCGATCCGCTTCATCGGCCAGGCGATCGAATATGAAGCGCGCCGCCAGATCGGCATTCTGGAAGACGGTGGCACGATCGATCAGGAGACGCGCCTCTTCGATCCGAACAAGGGCGAGACGCGCTCCATGCGCTCGAAGGAAGACGCGCATGATTATCGCTACTTCCCCGATCCGGATCTGCTGCCGCTCGAATTCGACGACGCCTTCATCAAGGCGCTCGAAGCCGATCTGCCGGAACTGCCCGACGACAAGAAGGAGCGCTTCGTGCGTGAACTCGGCCTGTCGGTTTACGACGCTTCGGTGCTGGTTTCCGAAAAGGCGATCGCCGATTATTTCGAGGCCGTGGCCGCCGGCCGCGACGGCAAGACGGCGGCAAACTGGGTGATCAACGACCTGCTCGGCGCGCTCAACCGTACCGGCAAGGACATCGAACAGACGCCGGTGTCGCCGGCTCAGCTCGGCGCGATCATCGACCTCATCAAAGCGGGGACCATCTCCGGCAAGATCGCCAAGGATCTCTTCGAGATCGTGCTGACCGAGGGCGGCGATCCCGCCGAGATCGTCGAATCGCGCGGGATGAAGCAGGTGACGGATACCGGCGCCATCGAGAAGGCCGTGGACGAGATCATCGCCGCCAGTCCCGAACAGGTCGAAAAGGTCAAGGCGAAGCCGACCATGGCGGCATGGTTCGTCGGTCAGGTGATGAAGGCGACCGGCGGCAAGGCCAATCCGCAGGCGGTCCAGGCGCTCGTCAAGGCGAAGCTCGGCATCGAGGAATAGCCCGTGTATTTCGTCCGCACCGCCGGAGAGCGCGACCTCGAGAAGGTGCGCGCTCTCCTGGTGGAGAGCTTTCACGCCACCTATGACGAGCTCCACGGCACAACAAAGGTGGACGATCTGATCGCCCATCTCTTTACGCCGGCAGCGTTGAAGGCGCGGCTGGTGCGCAGGGACGCCGAGTTCCTCGTCGCCGATAACGGCCGCAACATCGGCGGCGTGGGTTATGCGGCGATGTCGCACGCGCTGACGAAGACGGTCATGCTGCATCTCCTCTATGTCAGTCCGTCGCTGCAGCGCCATGGCATCGGCCGCGATGTCTTCGCCGAGCTCGAAACCTGCTTTCCGGATGCTGAGATCATGCGCCTGGAAGTCGAGCCGCAGAATGCGGCGGCGATCGCCTTCTACCGGGCGCATGGCTTCACCGAAGTCGGCCGCAATGAGAACAGCGGGCCCGGACAATCCGGCATTCCCTCGCTGATTTTCGAAAAACCGCTGGAAGGGCATTGACGCCGTGGCGGTCAAGTTGTCCGATATTCTCATTCCCGAAGCGCACAGGGATGATCTGCCGGCGCTTGTGGCGCTGTTTGCCGCCGATGCTCTCGGCGGTCACGGCGATACGACGGTTGCCGGGGCTTTTGCCGATTATGCCAGGGCCTTCGCCGTCATTGAGGCTTCGCCCGACCAGACGCTTTATGGCGCAGAGCGCGGCCGCGAAGTCGTCGGCACGTTCCAGATGATGCTCACGACCTCGCTGACAGGCCGTGGTTCTTCGACGATGACCATCGAGGCGGTGCAGACGCGGGCTGACATGCGCGGGCAGGGCATCGGCACCGGAATGATCGAATTCGCCATATCAGAGGCAAAAGGCCGCGGCGTGCGGCTGGTACAGCCGACGTCGAATGCCATACGCAGGGATGCCCATCGTTTCTACGAAAGGCTTGGCTTCAAGCCTTCGCATCTCGGCTTCAAGATGGCCTTGAAATGACCCCTGCCTCTCGTGGAATCGCTGGACAATTCGGCTTGGCGACGGCATAAGCGAGGAGCTAAATTCTGGTTTGGCCCGCACTGGCGGGCACAAGGAAAAGACATGCGGAATCTTCTGGTTCAAATCTTCACCTGGTGGAACAGTCAGACGATAGGCACGCGTTTTGCGACCTGGCGTTTTGGCAAGCGCGTCGGCGAGGATGAATTCGGCAACGTCTATTATGAAGGCGGCATGTCTTCCTATGGTCTGCCGAAGCGCTGGGTGATCTACAAGGGCTATGCCGAAGCCTCCGCCATTCCGCCGGGCTGGCATGGTTGGATGCATCATCGCACCGATGTTCCGCCGTCCAAGGAAAACTACGTCGCCAGGGAATGGCAGAAGGCGCATCGTCCGAACCTCACCGGTTCGCCGCAGGCTTACCGTCCGCCGGGCTCGCTCGCGGTTCCCGGCGAGCGGCCGCGCGTCACCGGCGATTACGACGCCTGGACGCCCGGCAACTGAGACGGCCCGACCGGGCGATCGCAAGCCCGGCTTTTGGCCACAATTGACCTTTACCCGCAGGTTGGCCGCGCTAGACCGCGGCCGTGAACCGAAAATATCTGGAGACGGGTGCATATGAAGCTCTTCACGCGGAACATGGTCCTGCGTGGCGCCGGATCGCTGCTGGCGCTCTCGGCTCTGCTTCCACCGGTTGCGGCGCATGCCGCACGCATCGACAATCCGGTTGCCGTCTTCTCCGGCCTCGACAAGATCACCGGCCGCATCACGACGTTCGATGTCTATGTCAATGAGACGGTACAGTTCGGCGCGCTGCAGGTGACGCCGAAGGCCTGCTATTCGCGCGACCAGGCGGAAGCACAGAAGATCGACGGCTTTGTCGAAGTCGACGAAATCACCCTTG
The DNA here is from genome assembly GCF_019685435.1 of Rhizobium sp. NLR10b. Lineage (NCBI taxonomy): Bacteria > Pseudomonadati > Pseudomonadota > Alphaproteobacteria > Hyphomicrobiales > Rhizobiaceae > Rhizobium > Rhizobium sp. NLR10b. The sequence continues at coordinate 148,997 of NZ_JABDWV010000007.1, forward strand.
ACCGCAAGATCCGCCGCATCTTTACCGGCTGGATGTTTGCCGACAGCCCCGGCCTCAATGCGGTCGAGCATCCGATCTACGACGTCTGGCTGAAGGACTGCAAGACAAGCTCGGACGTCCCGGCTCCGGACAAGGCGACAGCCCGCTGATTGATGTCAGCTGGGACAGGCTCCGAAAAAGCTTCACAATTTCCGCGCCGTCTCCTGGTTAAGCCGCGAGCCTATGCCGTGGGTGTCTTGTTTCGGGTGAAAAGACCTTTGGCAAACCGAAGCGCACCGCCAAGCACGACGACAATAAGGATGCCGGCCTTTTTCAGGAAGGCGGCGGCAAGCGCCAGGAGACCCACCTTTGCGGCGATCTTGGCGCCCGCACCCGCGGCGATCATCCCGGCCATTCCGTAGGCTGCGATCTTGTCGCCTTCGACGAAGTCGGTATAGGCCATTCCCTTGTCGAACTGCACGAGCGTCGTGACGGCCGGAATGACCTGCTCGATCTCCTTCAACTGGTTCAGGCCGGCAACGAAATCGAACTCGAATACGCCTTGGCGGCCAAGAACGCGTACGGAATAGTTAAGCGTATGCGGGGCTTGCGCATCACCGCCGAACAGCAGATCGCGCGCCCAATGCATCGCATGCGCAGACTTGTCGTAATGCGGCGTCGAGGCCCAGCCGACAAGCGTGATCTTTTGAAAACCCTGCTTTTCGCGCTCGACGTTGTTTTCGCGGATGGAATCCTTGATGTTCTGCAGCAGTTCATCGTAATCGGTCGTGGCGGCGTCGGCGTCTGAGACATAACCGTCGGCGCTGTATTCGACGATGGAACCCCACGCCTCGATATCGGTCGGCGCGTATTTCGCCGGGAAGATCATCCCCATCGTTCCCTCCGCCGCTTGCGGCGGATTTCCCCAGATATCGACCAGCACCTTCTTCGTATCCGCGGAATTGAGATAGTAGAAGCCTTCGGGGATGTTCAGCGTTGCCTGTGCAGCAGGCAGCTTGATCGCGCCCTGCTGAAAGTCGAGCTTTTGCAGCAATGGTTTTTCTGCGTCCGAAAAAGCCCTGGCAGGGAACATCTCCTGGTAAGGGCGTGCCTCGGCTTGACCCGTGAATAAGGCGAAAAGGATTGCGGCCGCAAAATATCGTTTCAAAATTCTATCCCCCGTTGCAAGGCCAAACCTACTCAATTCGGCTCGAAAAGCAACGCAGGGATGAAACGATCACGCTCAAAACTCCAGGTGTGGCGATTCCATCGCGCTGGCAAGCAGCAACGCATATTCAGCCTTCGGCACGTCGATCGCTCCGAACGTCTTCAGGTGCTCGGTGGTGAACTGCGTGTCGAGCAGCGTGAAGCCCTTTTCCCTCAGCCGGTCGACCAGGTGTACAAGGCAGATTTTCGAGGCGTCCGTCCGGCGTGAAAACATGCTTTCGCCGAAGAAGGCCGAGCCAAGCGAGACGCCGTAGAGACCGCCGACCAGTTGATCGCCGTCCCAGGCTTCAACGGTATGGGCATGACCGATTTCGAACAGCGTGGAATATAGCGACCGGATCGTCTGGTTGATCCAGGTGCTCGGGCGCCCCGATGTTTCCTCGGCGCAAGCCGCGATCACCTGGTCGAACGCGTGATCGAATCGGATGTCGAAGGGTTTCCTGCGCACCGTCTTGGCGAGACTTTTCGAGATATGGAAATCACCAAGCGGCAGAACGCCGCGCAATTCCGGTTCGACCCAGAAGATCTCCGGGTCGTCGGCAGACTCGGCCATCGGAAACAGGCCGATGGAATAGGCGCGCAGGAGGATGTCAGGGGTTATGCCTGGTGACTTCCTGCGCGATCCTGCCATTCCTGTCCTATGCCGCCGGCGTGTTGGCGAGGTAATGTTCCAGCCAGTGGATGTCATAGTCGCCGTTGGCGATATCCTGGTTGGAGACGAGATCCTGGAACAACGGCAGCGTCGTCTTGATCCCGTCGACGACGAATTCATCGAGGGCGCGGCGCAGGCGCATCATGCATTCGACACGGGTGCGGCCGTGCACGATCAGCTTGCCGATGAGGCTGTCGTAATAAGGCGGGATCTTGTAACCCTGATAGGCGCCGGAATCGATGCGCACGCCAAGGCCGCCCGGCGCATGGAAATGGGTGATCGTTCCGGGCGAGGGCACGAAAGTGCGCGCGTCCTCGGCATTGATCCGGCATTCGATGGCATGGCCGGAGAAGTGCACCTCGTCCTGCGTCACCGAGAGACCGCCGCCGGAGGCGACGCGGATCTGCTCGTGCACCAGGTCGATGCCGGTGATCGCTTCGGTGATCGGATGCTCCACCTGCAGGCGGGTGTTCATTTCGATGAAATAGAACTCGCCGTTCTCGTAGAGGAATTCGATCGTGCCGGCGCCGCGATATTTCAGCTTCTTCATGGCATCGGCGCAGATCTGGCCGATCTTCATGCGCTGCTCGACATTGAGCGCAGGCGAATTCGCTTCTTCCCAGACCTTCTGGTGGCGGCGCTGCAGCGAGCAGTCGCGTTCGCCGAGATGAATGGCGTTGCCTTCACCGTCACCGAACACCTGGATTTCGATGTGGCGCGGCTTGCCGAGATATTTTTCCATGTAGACGGCATCGTTGCCGAAGGCGGCTGCCGCCTCAGTGCGCGCCGTCGACCAGGCTTCGATCAGATCGGCCTCGCTCTTGGCGACCTTCATGCCGCGCCCGCCGCCGCCGGCCGTTGCCTTGATCAGCACGGGATAGCCGATTTCGGCGGCCGTCCGCAGCGCGTCCTCCTCGGTCTTCACCTCGCCGTCCGAGCCGGGAACGACGGGAATGCCAAGCTCCAGCGCCGTCGTCTTGGCGGTGATCTTGTCGCCCATGATACGAATATGATCCGCCGTCGGCCCGATGAAGGTGATGCCGTGCGCTTCGAGGATATCGGCGAACTTGGCATTCTCGGACAGGAAGCCGTAGCCCGGATGCACGGCGTCGGCGCCGGTGATCTCGCAGGCCGCGACGATCTGGTGGATGTTGAGATAGCTCTCGCGCGAGGAGGGCGGACCGATGCACACGCTTTCGTCGGCAAGACGCACATGCATGGCATCGGCGTCGGCGGTGGAATGCACCGCGACGCATGCGATGCCGAGCTCCTTGCAGGCCCGAAGCACGCGAAGGGCGATTTCCCCGCGATTGGCGATGAGGATTTTCGAAATCATGGGCTTGGGCCTATTCGATGACGACGAGGGCCTGGCCGTATTCGACGGGATGTCCGTCGTCGACGAGGATCTCGGTCACCTTGCCTGACTTGGGCGAAGGAATCTGGTTCATCGTCTTCATCGCTTCGATGATGATGAGCGTCTGGCCTTCCTTGACGGTGGCGCCGATTTCGATGAAGGGACGTGCGCCCGGAGCCGGTGCCATATAGACGGTGCCGACCATCGGCGCATTGACGACATTCGCCGGGTTGCGGCCGGGTGCTGCGGCGGGTGCGGCAGCGGCCGCTGCCGGAGCGGTGGCTGCTGCCGGAGCGGCAAAGGCCGGTGCAGCGATCGGCGCCTGGACGTATTGCGGCGTGCCGCCGCGCGAAACGCGGATGCGCAAATCGTCCTGCTCGATCTCGATCTCCGTCAGATCCGTCTCGTTGATAATATTGGCGAGATCGCGGATCAGTGCCTGATCGATACCCGATTTCTTTTCAGCCATGGTGTTGCCCTGTCTTCTTCTTATGCCGTGATGTTCTTCAGCGCATGGAGCGCCAGGATGTAGCTGTGAGGCCCGAAGCCGCAAATCACGCCCTTGCATGCCGGCGCGATCATCGACTCGTGGCGAAATTCTTCCCGTGCATGGACGTTGGATATGTGAAGTTCGATGACGGGAATTGAAATAGCGCGGATCGCGTCGTGCAGCGCGACTGAAGTATGCGTGTAGGCGCCTGCATTGATGGCGACGCCAGCGGCCGTTTCGTCGGCCTCGTGGAACCAGTCCACGAGCGTGCCTTCATGGTTGCTCTGACGGAAGTCGATATCAAAGCCGAGCTCGCGCCCTGCTGCCTTGCAGTCTGCCTCGATGTCCTTGAGCGTCTTGCCGCCATAAATCGCGGGCTCTCGTTTGCCCAGCATGTTCAGGTTTGGCCCGTTCAGGACAAAAATCGTTTGCGTCATCGAATGTTCCGTAAATGCACGACGGCAACCTATAGACTCCGCGAGGGCTGAATGAAAGCCCTTACGGGTTGGCCGGCAGGAATCGCGCCACATTTGTCCACATGGCTGCAACGCTTCGATTCTGGCGGTTTGATGAGCGGCCGGTCGGCTGTCTGATTCCTCAGCAGGCGGTCTTGCCGCAGCTGCGCATGTTCTTGACCTTGGCTTCGAGATCGTCGAGCCCGACGGCGCCCGGGACCAGCTCGTTGCCGATGACATAAGAGGGCGTGCCGCTGATGCCGAGACTGGAGGCAAGCTGATAGGTCGCCTGAACGATCCCATCGTTCGGGCTCTTCGCCATCTCGGCACGAATCTTGTCTTCGCTGATGCCGAGAGAGCCTGCGACGGCGATCGCGCTTTCTTCCGAGGCGCGGCCTTCGCTGCTGAGAAGGGCGATATGGAAATCGGCATATTTCGCAGGCGCCAGCCTGCGGAAAGCGTCGGCCACTTTGTGGGCGGCAACCGAATCCGGCCCGAGGATCGGGAATTCCTTGAGCACGAAGCGGACGTTCGTGTCCTTCTTCAGCATCGCCTGCATATCGGGAAGCGCGTGACGGCAGTAGGTGCAATTATAATCGAAGAATTCGACGACGGTCACATCGCCCTTGGGATTGCCGAGCGTGACGTCATCCTTTGAATTGAAGATGTTCGCGGTGTTCTCCTCGATCGCCATATTGGCCTTCACCAGCCGCGCGGCTTCCTGCTTCTTCTGCAGCGCCTCCTGGACGTCGAGCATGATCTCCGGATTTTCGATCAGATATTGCTTGATGAATTCGCCGAACTCCTTCTTCTGCTGATCGTCGAGCGCTGCGGCCGGAAACGGGATCGCGATCGATGCGGCAAGCGCCAGTGCGGTGAAGTTTTTCGGGAAGAAGGCCATGATATCCTCGTCATCGGCGATGTGGTCTTGGTCGAGAAAACCGTCGCCGGGTTATGGACTTGAACGCGTCGCGTCAAGGTACGGTGCGTCGAGTTCTGTTCAAACAGGAATTTTCATCCCTGCACCGCCCTCGCGGGATTGTGATGAGCCGATTAATGCGGCAATTGTCTGGCCAACAGCGAAGAAGCCAAGCGAGAAGCGATCTTGTTTTCCATATCGAAACGCAGCGAAGTCGAGCCTTTTCATGCGATGGATGTGTTGGCGGAGGCGACGAAGCGGCGGGCAGCGGGTCACGCCGTTATCTCGATGGCGGTCGGCCAGCCCTCGCATCCCGCGCCTCGAGCTGCGCTCGAAGCGGCACGCACCGCCCTTGTCGAAGGCCGGATCGGTTATACGGATGCGCTGGGGACGGCGCGGCTGAAATCCGCACTTGCCTGGCACTACAGGGACCGTCACGGCCTGGAGATCGATCCCAAGCGCATCGCGATAACCACAGGTTCCTCGGCAGGGTTCAATCTTGCCTTTCTGTCGCTTTTCGATGCCGGCGATGCCGTGGCGATCGCGAGACCGGGCTATCCCGCTTATCGCAATATTCTCGGCGCGCTTGGGCTGAAGGTTCTCGAAGTGCCGGTGACGGCCGAGACCCACTTCACCCTGACACCTGAGAGCCTCGAGGCGGCGCAGCAGCAAAGCGGCGTCAGGCTCAAAGGCGTGCTGCTCGCAAGCCCCGCCAACCCGACCGGCACGGTGACCGGCCGTGACGGGTTGAAGGCGCTTGCGGATTACTGCGCGGCCCAATCCATCGCCTTCATCTCGGATGAGATCTATCATGGGCTGACTTTCGCTGGGGAGGAGGCGAGCGCGCTTGAGCTGACCGACGAGGCGGTCGTCATCAACTCCTTCTCCAAATATTACTGCATGACTGGCTGGCGAATCGGCTGGATGGTGCTGCCGGAGCGCCTGGTGCGGCCGATCGAGCGGGTGGCGCAGAGCCTCTATATCTCGCCGCCCGAGCTCTCCCAGATTGCAGCGGTGGCCGCGCTTGGCGCAAGCGAAGAGCTTGATCATGTCAAGGCGAGCTACGCCGCAAACCGCGCGCTGCTGCTCGACCGCCTGCCCAGGATCGGCCTTGCGCCCGCTTCGCCGATGGACGGCGCCTTCTACGCCTATATCGATGTTTCGCGCTTCACCAATGACAGCATGGGTTTTGCCAAACGCATGCTCGCAGAAATCAACGTCGCGGCGACGCCGGGCCTGGATTTCGATCCGCTGGAGGGACATCGAACATTGCGTCTCTCCTATGCGGGTTCGCAAGGCGAGATCGCCGAGGCGGTGGAGCGGATAGCAGTCTGGCTGAAGTAGGGCTGCGGGGGCAAGCGGCTGCTTGCCCACCTGCTCCCAGAGCTTTTCCGGGTTAGATTGAAGCATTCTGCCGGAGCAGGTTTTCGTCAGGGCAAAGGCGATTGGCGACGGGCATACCCCAAGGTACGTCCGAGCCGATCGCCTTTGATCCTGGCGGAAGCGTGCCCGGCCCTTCGGGTTGGCTGAAACGGGCCGGCTGATCGACCGGCCGGCTTGGCCGTAGAGCTGGGCTACGACGCGCGCCGGCCGGTCGACCATCCGACTCCGTTTGAGCCAACAGAATGATTCAATCTAACCCGGAAAAGCTCTAAACTAGCTGCGCGACGAAAACAGCGAGGCGAGCGTCGAGGCGGGCTTGTTGTTCAGCCGCGGCACCACCACGAGCTGCTTGATCTCGCCGCGTTTGTAAGCGGCCAGAAAGCGCTTGTAATCCTTGAAGGAAACGCAGCCGTTGGAATCGCCGTTCTTGCCGAGCATATAGGTGTGGGCGAGCAGGCCGACGCGGTCGAAGATGGCGTCCGAGCCTTCCACCGGTGTCAAACGCAGCGCTTCGACACCGTGAAAGAGGGCCTCGCGCATCGTGAGGACATAGGTGTGCGGCGGCGTCGGTCCGCGCATCTTCTTATCCACGTAGCGCGGGTTGTCGCGCATCTTTCCGAGACCGGAATGAGCCTCCAGCCGTTCGCCGTTCGGCAGGTAGACGGTGCTGTTTTCGATGTCGTAGATCGCGACGCCTGCCCGCAGTTTCGGCGAGAAGACCGGCTTGTCGTAACGCGGCACGGCATCGTCCTCATCGTCCACGATCGGCGAGTTCGGCTGGGCATAGGCCAGGGCCGGCCCAGCTGAGCGCTGCGCACCCTTGGCGGCCGGCGCCGGTTTGCCGATGAGTCCGTCCGGACGCGCCATCGGCAACGGCACGGAACCTGCGTCGGGCGACAGGACGAGATCGAAGGGTTGATCCTCTGCCGTTGCGACCACCACCGGTGCTGATTCCGTTGCAGGAACTGAGGCGGTCCTGACAGGAGACGCGATCGGCTCGATCGGGGCCGGCGCGATCTGCCGGGGGTCTGCATCGGCAAGCACCAGCATCGCCTGGAGTTGGGCTGCGGCGACGGCCTCCTTCGACGGGACGATGATCCGGTTGCTGTCGTCTTCTTCAATCTCTGCCGAGGCGAGTTCGACCGGCGGCAGCGCGATCGCATCATCCTTGCGGAACTTGGCACTGTCGGAAATCGCGGCGACGACCGGTTGCTCGGCGGCCGTGACGAGCCGATTGCTTTTCGCAAGAGCTGCCAATGCCGTTGCGGCGGCGGCAGTCTTTTCGGCGTGAGACTGGATGAGGCTTGCCGTCAGCGGCATCTTCGGCTTTGCGTCGAAGGCTGTCAGCCGGTCACCCTTGCCGACATGGATCAACCGCTCAAGGCGAGCTGACGGCGCCACCTTTGGGGCGGCCCCGATCTGTGCCAGCCGATCGGGTGGAGAAAAGGGCGTGGCCACCGAATGCATCGTTGCCAAGGTCGCGATCAGCCATGTTGAGGTTAAAAGCCCGGCGCCGACGACACCGTAAAGAAAACCGCGAGATCTGCGCGAACGCAAAGCAGATCCGCCAAGAGGGGCGACGTTATCCAACGTCCCTACCGCAAACGCCATACTACACTCGTCTTTCAAACTCGCTACGCAGGCCGGCGGCACTGACTGACTAAAACTTCGCCGGGGCCGGTAAGGGCGCAAAGGGGCCGAATTTAGGCCGCCCGCGACTTCCGACTGTTTCGCGAGGATGACGAATTATGGTTTCTAATTTGTTTACGCGATATCGCTGTTTCTTGGGATGTCCCAAAAAGAGATGCCTGCCGGCGTCTCAGGTGCGTTCCATCACATAACTTCCCGGTGCTTCTTCGATCGCGTTCAGCGCATCGCCGCCGGGTTTGCGCGCCGCAACGCGTCTGCCGTCCTGCGTCTCGATCCACGCCTGCCAATGCGGCCACCACGATCCCGGCGTCTCGGTGGCCCGCTCGAGCCAGGTCTCATAGTCGCCCTTGGCCGGGCCGCCCGTCCAGAACTGGTATTTCTTCTTGTCGGGCGGGTTCACGACGCCGGCAATATGTCCCGAGCCGGTGACGACGAATTCCACCTTGCCGCCGAAGAACTGGCTGCCGAGGAAGACCGATTTTGCGGGCGCGATGTGGTCCTCGCGTGTGGCAAGATTATAGATTGGGATCTTCACATCCTTCAGCGATACGCGCTTGCCGTCGAGGATCATCTCGTTCTGCGTCAACGCATTGCGCAGATAGCAGTTTCGCAGGTAGAAGGCGTGGTTTGCCGCCGCCATGCGCGTCGAATCGGCGTTCCAGAACAAGAGGTCGAAGGGCAGGGGCTCCTGGCCCTTGAGATAGCTGTTGACGAAATAAGGCCAGATCAGCTCGGAAGCGCGCAGCATGTTGAAGGCCATCGACATCTTCGTGCCGTCGAGATAGCCGGTCGCCTTCATATGCTCTTCGAGCGCGGCAAGCTGCTCCTCGTCGACGAAGACCTTGAGATCGCCGGCATGGGTGAAATCAACCTGAGTGGTGAAGAGCGTCGCGGTCTTGATGCGCCGGTTTTTCTCCTTGGCGTGCAGCGCCAGTGTCGCGGCCAGAAGCGTGCCGCCGACGCAGTAGCCGACGGCATTGACGTCCTTCTCGCCGGTCGCCTTCTCGATCGTCTCGAGCGCGAAATCGACGCCCTCGCGGGCATAGGCCCCCCAGTCCTTCTCGGCGTGACGCGCATCCGGATTGACCCAGGATATGACGAAAACGGTCTGGCCCTGGTCTACGCACCATTTGATGAAGGATTTCTGCGGGTTGAGGTCGAGAATATAGAACTTGTTGATCCAGGGCGGGCAGATCAGGAGTGGCCGCTTCAGCACGGTTTCGGTCGAGGCTTCGTACTGGATGATCTGGCAGATATCGTTCTGGGCGATGACTTTTCCCGGGGTCAGCGCCATGTCGCGGCCAACGGCGAATTTCGTCATGTCGGTCTGTCGAAGGCGAAGCTCGCCGTTCCCGGCAGCGATGTCCTCGGCGAGCATCTTCATGCCGCGCACCAGGTTTTCGCCGTTGCTTGCGATCGTCTCGCGGTAAAGCTGCGGGTTGGTAGCGATGAAGTTGCTCGGCGAAAGCGCTGCCGTGATCTGCTTCACGTAGAATCCGGCCTTGTGCTTGGTGTGCTCGTCGAGGCCGTCGGTCTCCGACACCAGCTTGTCAACCCAATCGCTCGTGACGAAATAGACCTGGCGGAGGAAATCGAAGAACGGATTTTTCTGCCAATCCTCGCCGGAAAAGCGTTTGTCCTTGCGGGTGTCGGGCTCGGGCGGCAGGGGCTCGCCCTGCATCCCGCGCGTGCCCTGCACGCGCTGCATCGAGCGCATCCAGATGCCGAAGAAGGACGACATCAGCTGAGTCTGCGCCTCGAAGGTGCGGCGGGGATCGGAAATCCAGTATTCGGTGACCTTGGAAAGCGTCTTGACCATGTCGGTCATGGGATCGATGGCGGTTTCGGTGATCTCGCCGCGTTCGCGCGGCGCAAGCCAGGCCGAGGCGGCCTGACCGAGATTTTCGAGCGCCCGGGCGAAATTCATCGCCATGGTCTCGGGATCCTTCAGCAGATAGGGTTCGAGATCGGTCGCGTCGAAACCGGTCTTGTCGCCATTCTTCTGGCCGCCACGCTCCTGCTTGCTGTCGGTCACCATTTCCTCCGGCGGCAGCACTCTTTTTATCCGTTTGTTGTACATCGTGACCGAACGAGAAAACAAGTTCCACCCGCATCGGCTCGTGCTATTGCTTTGTGGCTGCGACAAATTTAACAGTCGAGGCAATCAGAACTGGATTTTGAGGCATGATCAAGAACGGCATTCGGCGCATCGCAACCTTCAACCGCATCGCATTGATCTGCGCCGCGGCGGCGATGACCCTTGCCGGATGCAATCTGACGGCGGAGGAAAAAGCCGCAGCCGCCGCCAAGCGAGCGGCGCCGACCGCCGTCGTCATGCCGGCAACCAAGGGCGAGGCGGTCGAGGGCGGTCTGACGAAATCACCGGACGGCTATCCGAATTTCGGCGCGCCGCTGACGGCGGCCAATGTCCAGATGAGCGACGAGCAGGCGGCCGAACTGCAGCATCAGTTGACCGCGCTTACCGCCCGGCGCAAGGCCGGCACGATCTCGGAAGCCGAATATCAGGCCAAGGTCGCTGAAATGCGCCGCCTGGCTGCCGAGCACGGCGCGCAGACGCTCTCCGAAATCTCCAAATAAATCTTGCCTTTCAGGCAATTTGGACGCAAAGCCTTCCGGATGGATCGGAAGATGCGATTTTCCCGATAATGCGTGGTTGTGCGGCCTTTCCGTCAAAGATTTGCCGCTTGGCTTGGGTCTGATGAATACGGCGCTGCGATTGTGAAGTTCGTGTCGCAGCCGCCGGAAGACGGAACGAACTTCGACCGCGGCTTAAAATGCCGCCTTTCCATGGGGAATGAAATGGAAGAGTTTCACAAAGTCCGGCGTTTGCCGCCTTATGTTTTCGAACAGGTCAACCGTTTGAAAGCAAGCGCGCGAGCGGGCGGCGCCGATATCATCGATCTCGGCATGGGAAACCCTGACCTTCCGACTCCCCAGGCGATCGTCGACAAGCTGTGCGAGGTCGTACAGGATCCGCGCACGCACCGTTACTCCTCGTCCAAGGGCATACCGGGCCTGCGCCGTGCCCAGGCCGCCTATTATGCCCGCCGTTTCGGGGTCAAGCTCAACCCGGATACCCAGGTGGTCGCCACCCTCGGCTCCAAGGAAGGCTTCGCCAATATGGCGCAGGCGATCACCGCGCCCGGCGATGTCATCCTTTGCCCGAATCCCACCTATCCGATCCACGCCTTCGGCTTCCTGATGGCCGGTGGCGTGATCCGCTCGATGTCGGTTGAGCCGGACGAGACCTTCTTTCCGCCGCTTGAGCGCGCTGTCCGGCATTCGATCCCGAAGCCCCTGGCGCTGATCCTCAACTATCCCTCGAACCCGACGGCCTTTGTCGCGACGCTCGATTTCTACAAGGACGTCGTCGCCTTCGCCAAGAAGCACGACATCATCGTGCTGTCCGACCTTGCCTATTCGGAGATTTATTTCGACGACACGCCGCCGCCGTCGGTTCTCGAAGTGCCGGGCGCAATGGATGTGACGGTCGAATTCACCTCGATGTCGAAGACGTTTTCCATGCCCGGCTGGCGCATGGGCTTTGCCGTCGGCAACGAGCGGCTGATCGCTGCGCTCACCCGCGTCAAATCCTACCTCGATTACGGCGCCTTCACGCCGATTCAGGTGGCGGCGACGCATGCCCTGAACGGCGACGGCTCCGACATTGCCGAAGTTCGCAACGTCTATAAGCGCCGCCGCGACGTCATGGTCGAAAGCTTCGGCAAGGCCGGCTTCGACGTGCCGCCCCCGGCAGCCACCATGTTCGCCTGGGCGAAGATCCCGGAAAAGTTCCGTCATCTCGGTTCGCTTGAGTTCTCCAAGCTGCTGGTCGAGAAGGCCGACGTCGCCGTTGCTCCGGGCATCGGCTTTGGCGAGATGGGCGACGACTATGTCCGTCTGGCGCTTGTCGAGAATGAACACCGCATCCGTCAGGCTGCGCGCAACATCAAGAAGTTCATGTCGACGGCAGACGAGACGATGCATAACGTCATCTCGCTCAACGCCCACCGTTAATTCCAACTCTTGGGCAGCCGCGTTCGGCCGCCGCCACAAGACATTTCAGGATCGATCCATGGCAGATGCCCTCAAAATCGGCATTGCGGGCTTAGGCACCGTTGGCGCCTCGCTTGTCCGCATCATTCAGCAGAAGAGCAATGAGCTTGCCGTCACCTGCGGGCGTCCGATTACGATCACCGCAGTTTCCGCGCGCGACAAGACGCGGGATCGAGGCGTCGATCTTTCCGGCGTCACCTGGTTCGATCGGCCCGAGGATCTGGCCGAAAAGGGTGATATCGACGTCTTCGTCGAGCTGATGGGCGGCGCCGAAGGGGCTGCCAACGTCTCGGTGCGCGCCGCACTTCAGCGTGGTCTCCATGTGGTGACAGCCAACAAGGCGCTGCTCGCCTATCACGGCGTCGAGCTTGCGACGATCGCGGAAGAGAAGGGCTCGCTGTTGAATTTCGAGGCGGCGGTCGCCGGTGGCATCCCCGTCATCAAGGCGCTGCGCGAATCGCTGACGGGCAACGCCGTCTCGCGCATCTACGGCATCATGAACGGCACCTGCAATTACATCCTGACCAAGATGGAGAAGGAGGGGCTTTCCTTCGCCGAATGCCTCAAGGAGGCGCAGCGGCTGGGTTATGCCGAAGCCGACCCCGCCTTCGACATCGAGGGCAACGATACCGCCCACAAGCTCGCTATTCTGACGACGCTTGCCTTCGGCAATCGCATCGCGGCCGACGACATCTATCTCGAAGGCATCACCAATATCTCGATCGAGGACATCCACGCCGCCGCCGAGCTCGGTTATCGCATCAAGCTGCTCGGCGTCGCCCAGCGCACGGAGACCGGCATCGAGCAGCGTGTGCATCCAACCATGGTGCCGGTCGATTCGGTCATCGCCCAGGTCGACGGCGTCACCAATGCGGTGGCAATTGAATCCGACGTACTCGGCGAACTGCTGATGGTCGGCCCTGGCGCTGGCGGCAAAGCGACGGCTTCGTCCGTGCTCGGCGATATCGCCGATATCGCCAAGAGCCAGCCGGGCGCTCAGCGCGTGCCGGTGCTTGGCCATCCCGCAAAGGCGCTGGAGCCTTACCGCAAGGCGCAGATGCAGAGCCACGAGGGCGGATATTTCATCCGCCTGACTGTGCTCGACCGCACCGGCGTCTTTGCAAGCGTCGCCACCCGCATGGCGGAAAACCACATCTCGCTCGAATCGATCGTCCAGCGCTCCACGCAGCACCTGGCCCCATCGCATCACCAGACGATCATCCTCGTCACCCATGCGACGATGGAGGAATCCGTGCGCAAGGCGGTCGCCTCGATAAAGTCGGAAGGTTATCTCTTCGGCGAGCCGCAGGTGATTCGCATCGAACGGCCGAAAGAAGAAGCTTAAGCATTTCTGCTGGGCACATGAGCCGCTCCGTCTCTGGCAGGGCGGCTTTTCGATTCGTTCAGTCTCCCTGGCGGAAGTTATATTACCAAATGCCGAAATATTGATATAAATAAAACCATAGATGGTGAGTCGTCGGCGTGGAGTATTTCATGAGCAAGGACAGCCACGCCGGAAAAGAGCATGGCAGCCCGAGCAAGGTGCCGCCAGCCCGCCCTGATATGTTTGCGGACATCCTCAAGCCGGTGATCCCTGACATTCGTGACGAGAGCCATGACGAGGCCCTTGACGATGAACACACGGAAGGCCGCAACTGGGCTATCCTGCTGACGCTGTTTTCGGTTCTGCTGGTGCAGATCGGCGGCATCGCCGTGATCGTCTGGCTGATCTTCTGGTAAAAATCCGTGTCTGCAAATCCATCGCTATGTTATCTCCGCTGCTCCTGTAGAAAGAACAGATGAAGTCAGCGGAGTTGGGCATGGCAGATCTCGTCGATCCGGTACAGCGCGCGTTTCTCGGCGTGGAGAAATCCGCGCTCGACAATCGCTGGGTTGCAAGACTCGATCAGGCAGGCCAGAACCGGGCGCTGGCCATGGCGCAGGTTCATGGGCTGCCGGATCTGATCGCCCGTGTTCTCGCAGGACGCGGCGTTCCGGTGGACGAAGCGATCGAATTCCTCGATCCGACGATCCGCAGCCTGATGCCTGATCCTCACACGCTGACCGATTGCGAGAAGGCGGCAACCCGCCTCGTGCGTGCGATCGAGCGCGGCGAGAGCGTGGCGATTTTCGGCGACTACGACGTCGACGGCGCCGCGTCCTCGGCGCTGATGTTCCGCTTTCTCAATCATTTCGGCGTCAAGGCAAACATTTACATTCCCGACCGCATCTTTGAAGGTTACGGCCCCAATCCGGCGGCGATCAACCAGCTGATCGACAACGGCGCCCGACTGATCGTCACCGTCGATTGCGGCTCCACCAGTCACGAGGCGCTTGCGGCCGCCGCCGCGCGCAACATCGATGTCGTCGTCATCGATCACCACCAGGTGACACATGAACTGCCGCCCTGCCATGCACTCGTCAATCCGAACCGTGAAGACGATCTGTCGGGGCAGGGGCATCTTTGCGCAGCCGGCGTCGTCTTCATGGTGCTGGTCGCGACATTGCGGCTGCTGCGCGCGGCCGGCAACAAACGCATCCTGGCGCTCGACCTGCTGCAATGGCTTGATATCGTGGCGTTGGCGACGGTCTGCGATGTCGTGCCGCTGAAGGGCCTCAACCGCGCCTATGTGGTGAAGGGGCTGGTCGCTGCCCGGCACCAGAGCAATGCCGGGCTTGCCGCGCTCTTCCGCAAGGCGGGGCTCGCGGGCCCCGTGACGCCTTATCATTTCGGCTTTCTGATCGGCCCGCGTATCAACGCCGGCGGACGGATTGGTGACGCCGCACTCGGAAGCCGCCTGCTGACGCTCGATGATGCCGGTGAGGCGGAAATGATCGCGCAGCGCCTCGATGAGCTCAATCGCGAACGCCAGGCGATGGAGGCGATGATGCTGCAGGAGGCGGAAGCCGAGGCGCTTGCCGAATATGGCGACGGCGAGGGCGCCTCCGTCATCGTCACCGCCCATGAGAAGTGGCATCCGGGCATCGTCGGGCTTATCGCCGCGCGGCTGAAGGAGAAATTCAAGCGGCCCGCCTTCGCGATCGCTTTCGATCCTTCCGGCCGCGGCACCGGCTCGGGCCGCTCCATCAATGGTTTCGACATGGGCAGGATGGTGCGGGCTGCGGTCGAGGAGGGCATCCTCGTCAAGGGCGGCGGCCATGCCATGGCGGCTGGCCTGACGGTCGAGCGCGCCGATCTCGGCAGGTTGAGGACCTTCTTCACCGAGAAGGCCGCAAGGACGGTGGCGAGTCTCGTCGCCAACGAGACGCTGAAGATAGACGGTGCGATCGGCGCGAGCGGCGCCACGCTTGAACTCATCGACCGTCTGGAAGCCGCTGGCCCCTATGGCTCCGGCCACGCCCAGCCGCTCTTTGCCGTACCGGCGCATCGGGTGCGAGACGCGCGCCTTGTCGGCGAGAAACATGTGAAGGTGACGCTGGAGGCGATGGACGGTTCGCGGCTCGATGGAATCGCCTTTCGCGCCGCCGACACCGGCCTCGGCGATCTTCTCATCAATTCACGCGGCGCGAACCTCCATGTCGCAGGCTCGCTCGGCGCCGAACATTACCAAGGCGCACGCCGCATTCAGCTGCGCATCTGCGACGCGGCGCCGGCAAGATAGAATGGTTGAGAAAAAACGCTGTCGGATGAGCGAATATAAGGAAGTAGAGTGGCACGCCCTAGGGGAGTCGAACCCCTCTTCCCAGAATGAAAATCTGGTGTCCTAACCGATAGACGAAGGGCGCTTCCTTCGTGGTGGCGCCCTTATAGTCAGCAGCTTCGAAAGCCGCAAGCGCCAAGGCGCGAAAAAATCACAGTTTTCGCCGATTTTTTTGGGCTGTGGAAAACCGTGGCGCTGCGAGGCCTGATAGCTGGAAATATCGATCCGACGGGTGGTGGCGACAATCACAAGCTCAATGGTACGCCCTAGGGGAGTCGAACCCCTCTTTACAGAATGAGAATCTGTCGTCCTAACCGATAGACGAAGGGCGCAGGCCAGCCTCGTTAAAATAGGCGTGTGCGCCGGCTTCTGCAAGCAGATGCGATGGCTTCTATATGGAGAGAAAGTGGCACGCCCTAGGGGAGTCGAACCCCTCTTCCCAGAATGAAAATCTGGTGTCCTAACCGATAGACGAAGGGCGCTTCCTTCGTGGTGGCGCCCTTATAATCAGCACCTTCGTATGCCGCAAGCGGCAAATTCGATTTTCTTCAAAAAAATGACAGATATTTTCGCGGCGGAGTCATTTGAGATTACCTGTGTCGAATCAACGGCTTGCGCAGCTTGCCAGAAGCGCATGAAACTCAGTTGACGTAAGGTCAGGGGGCAGACTTGCGATATCAGATCGCCCTTGCTGTGGTCACCGGTGCCCGTTTGCCACCGCAGCCCCAGTTCCAGTCGCGGGTCTTGCCGGTGTCGAGGTGGACCGAGTCGGTGTGGCAATAGGTGCCAACGCCGCCGCGATCGGGCAAGGAGCGGATATAAGTGGCGATATCCCATTTGGATACGCCGTCGATCTGAATGTCCGCCGCCTCACAGCTCTTGTGCATCGATTCGTCGGCGCCGCCAACGAGGCGGTTATGTTCTTCGTCGCGATAGCCGGATGTGACGATGACAGGCCGGCCGAAATGGTTCTCGACCGTCTTGATCACTTTCAGCAGGTTCGGCTTGAAGCAGCCGACCGCGACATGATCGTTCTGGACGTGCAGCCCGTTCGGCGCAACGCGCGTCATGCCGGGCAGGGCGGCTTTGTGCAGGAGGCCGGAAAGACTGCCGAGCAGGTTCTGCTTCGGTGCGCTGTAAAGCGCGTTTGTCGTCGAGGCCGGGATAGCGCCTGTCGCCAGCGAGGATGTTTGTACGGGTGCAGGCTTCGTGTCGGAATTTTCCGACGATTGCTGCGGCAGCACCGGTGCTGCCGGCTGTGAGGGGATGATCGGCTGGCTGTAGACGCTGCTTTTTGCGGGCGCCACTCCGTCCGTCGGCGCATAGGCTTGCGGCTGAATGACGGTGGACGTGCTGTTGTTTTGCGGCGGCGGCTGGTGATCCGAAAAGATACTCATCGCCTGCGCGTTGATCCGTGTCGACTGCATGACGAGCCCGCCTATATTGGCAGGCGCCGCCATTGCCGGATCGGCCGGCGGGACGGCGGCACTCGCATCCCCTGCCACGACCTGTGGCGCGGCCTGGGCGCCGGAGACATTGACGAGCCGGGGGTCGGAATTGACTGAGCGCGGGGCAGATTTCACGGGCGCCGTTGCGCCAAGCTGTGGCGCTGCGGCCGCCGTCGCCGGAACCGCCGGAACGGCCGCGGCGGAATCGAGCGCCTTCTTGCTCGATACGCAGCCCGAGAGCGCCAGCATCGAGGTGGCGATCAGCAATGCGCCGGTAATGGGCATCCGCGTCTCAATATTACGCAAGCAATCAGTCTCCGGTTGATGCGGAAAACGGCGAAATATCGCCATCCTCCGCTTCGAGTCATCGGGAGATTGCCTAAGGGGCCGGGTCGCGGCAAGCGCCAAGGCGCCGGTCGGACCCGAAATCGCAAAAGCCGCAAGCTTCGCAAAAGCCTTGGGGCCAAAACCCTTACCAGGCGCCGGTATTGCCCATCGAAGCCCAGGGTTCGGCGGCCGGAAGCGGGCTTCCCTTCTGCAGAATTTCGATCGAAATGCCGTCGGGCGAGCGCACGAAGGCCATGTTGCCGTCGCGCGGCGGCCGGTTGATGGTAATGCCGTTATCCATCAGCTTTTGGCAGATCGCGTAAATATCATCCACCTCATAGGCGAGGTGGCCGAAATTGCGTCCTCCGCTATAATCCTCCGTATCCCAGTTGTAGGTAAGCTCGAGGCAGGGGGCTTTTTCGCTGCGCGCACGGTCGAGATCGTCGCGAGCGGCCAGGAAAACCAGGGTAAAGCGGCCCTTCTCGTTTTCGTGACGGCGAATCTCCTCCAGTCCGAACAGCTTGGTATAGAAGGCGAGCGAAGCGTCCAGATCTTTGACGCGAACCATCGTATGAAGATAACGCATTCTATCTACTCCTTTATAGGGGCTGGCCTTTTTGGCGAGCCGAGGTCAGCTTCGGGCAAGTCATCTTTATAAAATGTGCAGCTGGGAATAACCGAAAACTAGGACTTGCGCTTATCCGTTACCAAGATGTTAATCTTGATTTCAAGAATCAGTTAACCGTAACAGTGTGACGCGTATTCGAGGGGCTGGCGATAATGGCTGATAGGATTTCATCGAACGCATACACCGATGTCGACGAGCTGTCGTCAGAAGCGGTCGATCTTGTCGAAATCACCGGTGTCGTCAAGTGGTTCGACGTCGCCAAGGGCTTCGGCTTCATCGTGCCTGATAACGGCATGCAGGATGTTCTCCTGCACGTGACCTGCCTGCGCCGCGACGGCTACCAGACGATCCTCGAGGGAACGCGCATCGTCGCCCTTATCCAGCGTCGCGAGCGCGGCTACCAGGCCTTCAAGATCCTTTCGATGGATCAGTCGACCGCCATTCATCCCTCGCAGCTGCCGCCGGTGCGCACCCACGTACAGGTCACCGCGACGAGCGGGCTCGAGCGCGCGCTCGTCAAGTGGTTCAATCGCACCAAGGGCTTCGGCTTCCTCACGCGCGGTGAGGGCACCGAAGACATTTTTGTGCACATGGAAACGCTGCGCCGCTTTGGACTGACGGAGTTGCGCCCTGGCCAGGTCGTCCTCGTCCGCTTCGGCGACGGCGAAAAGGGCCTGATGGCCGCAGAGATCCATCCCGACGTTCCGAGCCCGGCAAGCCGGTCGCACTGAAATGCGCGGCATCGTCCTGTTTCATGCGATCAGAAGCGCCGTCATGGCGCTTTTTTTCTTGGTCGCCCTGCCGGCTTTGGCCGACGAGGAGATGCGGTTCGACAAGGAGCCGCTGCTCATCCAGACAGCCGCGGGCAAGATGCTGCATTTCACCGTCGAGGTCGCCGCCACTGGCGATCAGCGCGCCCGCGGGCTGATGTTTCGCAAGTCAATGGCCGATGACGCCGGCATGATTTTCGACTTCGGTCAAACCCGGCGCGTCGCCATGTGGATGGAGAACACCATCCTGCCGCTCGACATGCTCTTTGCCGACGACACCGGCACGATCCGTCACATCAAGGAAAACGCAAAACCCTATTCACGCGACATCATCGATTCGATGGGCCCGGTGAAATACGTCGTCGAACTCAATGCCGGCATCGTCGGCAAATTCGGAATCAAGCCAGGCGACAGAATCGTGAGCGCCACGACGACGAAGGCGAAGTGACGGGCGCGTAGTCGCGAGCGCACCAGCTACGATGCGCCTATCAAGGAATTCGCTGGGATATTGAATGGTCGGAGTGGAGAGATTCGAACTCCCGACCCTCTGGTCCCAAACCAGATGCGCTACCAGACTGCGCTACACTCCGTGCCGTGATTGGCAGCGGGAATACACGGTTCACTTCACCGTCGCAACCCATAAATCCAGTCGTGGCCTGAGATTTCTCACCAGGCCTGTGGACGCAAGAGAAAATCTCGTTCGGGCGTCAATTTATCTGTTGAGCGAATTGG
Organism: Rhizobium sp. NLR10b; assembly: GCF_019685435.1. Lineage (NCBI taxonomy): Bacteria > Pseudomonadati > Pseudomonadota > Alphaproteobacteria > Hyphomicrobiales > Rhizobiaceae > Rhizobium > Rhizobium sp. NLR10b. The sequence goes on from NZ_JABDWV010000007.1 coordinate 168,750, forward strand.
ACTCAGAGCGACCGGCCTCAACCGCGGGCGATCAGGCCGATATATTGGGCATAGCTGATCACGACATAGAAGAAAGCGGTGATGACAGCTCCTATCATAATGGCATTGAACTCTGCCGAACGTCTCATGATGCGTGCAATCCACTGAAACCGATTGAGCCGCAACCTAGTGCCGGTGGCTGGCTGCGGCAATCAGGTTGTGATCACAACATGAGACAATTGGTAATATTGCGCAACTGCCCGGAATTCCTGTAGTTTTGACTGGGATGGCAAAGCGACATGAGGGAAGAATGTGCTGAGCCGCCTTCCCCAACACATTGGCGCATCGTCGGTGTGGCTGTGGCTACGGCGTCGCGATCCGCTTTTTTCTTGAAAAAACGGGGATTCGCGGATAAGCAAAATTCATCTCTTCGCGTTGTCGCTGACGACGAAGCAAAGGCCCGGCAACGGGATTGAGACCATGAAAGGCGGGGCGCGCTATCCCCCGCATATTCGGAGATGCCGCAGTCATGTCTGCCAAGATCTATCGTCCTGCTAAGACCGCCATGCAGTCCGGCAAGGCCAAGACCCACCTCTGGGTGCTTGAATTCGATCAGGAGTCGCCGCGCAAGATCGATCCGATCATGGGCTACACGTCCTCGGGCGATATGCGCCAGCAGGTAAAACTCACCTTCGAAACGCAGGCGCTCGCCGAAGCCTACGCCCAGCGCAACGGCATCGAATACCGAGTCATCGCGCCGAAGGACCCGGCCCGTCAGGTGGTGGCCTATCCGGATAATTTCCGCTATACCCGCACGCAACCCTGGACGCATTGAGAATTCTCGTCCACATATGCTGCATTCGGCCGCGCCTCTTGGGCGCGGCCGGCAGTGGGCCCCTTAGCTCAGCTGGATAGAGCACCTGCCTTCTAAGCAGGTTGTCGCAGGTTCGATTCCTGCAGGGGTCGCCACCTACTTCGTAAGTGTCTGTTTTTACACTTGAATCTGGCGAAAAACCCCTCATTGAGTTTAGATTGAGGGGTTAGGCTGTTCTCATTCAGTTTCGCAGCGCCCGAAATAGCTAACCTCTTTTTATCGGCCTTGCGCGTGTAGTGGTTGGCCATGGCATCGCTTCGCCAGCCAAATCGCGCCTCAGTTCGCTGTTGCTATTGCCGCTTTCTGCCAGCAGCTGGGCAAGCGTTTTCCTAGGCCGTGCGCCCGGCCTTCCACTTCTGCCTCGGCGCACATGTCCCCGAACCAGTTCCCAAATGCGGCCGCGCTCCTGAACGGCCGGCCGTGAACTGGCGTGACCAGGTAAGCGAGGTGATCAGTTTTCGTCACCTCGAGCACCGCCTTCAGATCCGGGTGCATCGGGATATAAACCCACTCGTCGTTCTTGCCGACGCGATACTCGATCACGTCGCCCTTGATGTGTTGCGGGCCGATTTGGAAGATGTCCGACCGGCGAGGGCCGGTGAAAAGCAGCATGTCCCTGGCGAGCCGCGCCTGCGAGCCTTCGGGGTGGCTGGCATAGAACTTTTCGACGTCGGCTGCCTCCCAAGGCTTGAAGCCATCGGTTTTCGCCTTCGGCATCTTCACGTCGCGGGCTGGGTTATGCTTCAAAATGCCAGCATCAACGGCAGAGCAAAAAGATAGCCCATGATCTTGAGGTATGAGATCGCCGCAAAAGGGGTATCGGCCCGGCGGTCGCGGCCGGCTGCGATTGCGGCTCGCTCGATCTTTGACAGGATCATCTTGCCGCCTGTCTTGCAAACTGCCTTCAGCACGTTGGCGCGGGCGCGCTGCGTTGACGGCTTTAGTCCCTTGAATACTGCACTTTCCTGATATTTGTCGACGAGCCACTGCAGGGTGTGCCGGCTAGGCTCCGGCTCGGTGTCTTCCTGGGCCATGCACCGCTTGTAGTCGGCGACGAATTCTTTCGAGCCCCAGTCACCCCTCAGGCGCGTTCTCTTCCCTTGCCGACACGGAAATACCAACGGACATTGCCGATCGGCGCGCTGATGGAATGGCTACGGCTACCGTGAAACGTCGATGGGGAATTTGGAGTAGTTACAATTGTTCAACGAATAGAAGGACACGTCGTCGTCTAATTTGTTGGCCGAAAGTTCCCATTCAAAGGTATCTTGGCCGCCCAGACCAGCTATCAAAGCCATCGTGCCAAGCTCCCGCAATCGATCCGGAGGGGGGTACGGAAAGCCATACAATGTCGCCTTCTTGCCGGTGAACGTGCCTTTGATGACCCTCTTAATCTCCAGATCGATCCGTATCATTCGGTCCGAAAAATCCGGACCGAGCAGCAGGCCGGACGCTCCGATCCAGAACGATGTCACGCGTGCCTCAACCACGAGCTTGGCCTTCGCAAACGTATCGTCACGACATGGAGGTGTAGCGGCGGCCACGCCTGGAAAGGAAAGCATTAGGGTCAGAATTATCTGTATGCACAGTCGCAGAGATGAGTTTGCAAGCATCTGCGGAATCGGTATCCCTATGGTTTAGCCGATGCTATTTCAGAAGGATTGTGTGAGGCTTAATAGCACCACCGTAAGCGGTGTTCTCGGGTCACGGTTTGATGGTGGCTTGGGTCTGACCGATACCAGCCGATTCATCGGCCCGTAACGCTTTCTTGATCTCGATAGCAGCATCAACGAAACTGTCGAACTCTTCTGCATCGAAAGGGTAATATTGATAGTTGCCCGATGCTTTAGAGGCTAACACCACATAGACGCCGCCGCTTCCGCTATCGCGTTTAATACGCAAGGACATAATGCAACTGCCGTTCATAATTTGAACGTCTGATTGTCGGATTATCGGATTATCTTTCCAGTCAGCACTCTCTTCAATGATTTAAACAGTCCCGCCACCTAACCTTAGAACTCCAATAGCAACATCGTTCTCATTGGTATCATCGTGTACAGCGGAACGAAAGCTTAGCGGTTTGTCGCGAGGGGCTTGGCAAAATTGCATAATGGAATCAAAGGCGCTCATTCGCCCATCAAAATAAGCAGATTTCATTGAAATCATTAATTTTCGACAATTCGCATTCCTGCAGGTCGCCACAAATTCAATGACTTGAATCTGTCCCATCACCAGCCTGAAGGAGCTTGGTCATTGGACCCTTGCATTTGGACGGTCGTCCGGCCAATCCGGCGTACGGCCGCCCCCCGGCCAACTGTCTCTGGAAGCGGAGGACAACACGCTAGACCGGCGCGGAACTCTGATTTCGCAAAACTTCGAAGAGGCGCCACCTGATCACCAGCAATCTTCCGTTCGACGAATGGACAGAGCCCAGAGCGCCGAATGGGCGCTCTGCTGATCCGCATCACCCGCCAAGTCAACGTCCTCGAGATGAACGGCGACCGCTTTCGCCACGTGCAAAGCTGCACCGGAAAGGCGGGTTGACACCTGTAAAAAAAATGTAGCGCGTGGATGGGATCGCCGCTCGGGCTCCGCCCTCCCGGCTTGCTCATCCACGCGCTGAAGTAGCCGAAGCTTGCGCGCCGCGTGGCGGGTTTTTACTCCGCCGTCGACATACTTCCGATTGTCAGCCCGATTGTTGCGGCGATCGAACGACCGCCACAACGGGTATTAGTTACAGGAGAAAATCGCTTGCCCCCACCTGTACGTGGCCCTGCAGCTGAATCTCGAAGTCATGAACGCCGTCGCCGTTCAGGTCGGCCTGAACAACGGTATGGTCGTCCTCGTAGTGCCAGGCGAGCGCGCCAGCCTTCTTGTCAAACAAGGCATTCTCCTGCGCCTGGAAATGGAAGGCTGCATCGCCAAGCGCAGAGCCATTCGCATCTATCGCTGAGAGGTCGATCTTATCGACGCCGTGCTGGAAGTCGGTGATGACGTCGCGGTCCCAGCCCGACCCGGTTTCCGTCGCTGTTTTGAAGACAAACGTATCCGAGCTGGTGCCACCGGTCATCATGTCCTTCCCGGCACCGCCGATGATGACGTCCCCGCCGGCGCCGCCGTTCAGCTTGTCCGCGCCGGCCCCACCATTGAGAACGTTGCCGCCGTTATTGCCGCCGGTCAGCACGTCGTCATGGCTTGAGCCGATCAGGTTTTCGATGCTGACGAGCTTGTCACCGGTGGCGTGCCCGCCCGATGCGGTCCAAGTCGCCAAGCTGACGTGGACCCCGGCGTCGGAGCCCGCGTAACTGGCCGTGTCATTGCCGCTACCGCCGTCGAGCACGTCCGCGCCGGCGCCGCCCTTCAACAGGTCATTGCCGGCGAGCCCCTTGAAGGTTTCGTTGCCGCCGTTGGACTGACCGGTGTGTGGCATGATGTCGTTGCCGTTGGTACCGGTGTATAGCTTCGTCGTCGTGGTCGGCGTTCCCGTGGTTGGGGTCTCCGTAGTCGGCGTGGTTGGCGTTCCCGTCGTCGGCGTCCCGGTGGTCGGCGTTCCCGTGGTGGGCGTTTCCGTCGTTGGCGTCCCGGTAGTCGGCGTACCGGTGGTAGGCGTTGTTGGTTGCGTCGGTGCGGTCGGCGCGGTTGGCGTTCCCGATACCGGGGCAGAGCCGGATTCGTAGGCACCCATATCGACAGTTCCGACGACGCGCGCGTCGCCGTCGAGATCGACTGAGCTGACCCCGTACTTGCTGGTTCCGCTGTCAACCGCCGCCGAGCCGGAGCCGAGGTGGAAGTCGTCGCTCGAGGCCCCAAGGAACTTCGGGTCGACGCCGAGCTTGTTGCCGTCCGCCGAGCTGGGCATTGCATTGCCGCCATCGGTTTTGACTGAGGCCTGTCCGGCCGTGCCGTTGTAGGTGATGTTGTTGGCCCAGACGACGTTCTTGTTGGTGTAGGCGTCGGTGGACGTATTATCGATCGCAGTATTGTTCTTGTTCAGCGATGGGTCGGCTACGGCGATGTTGTTGACCCAGGTGTTGTTGCTCGACGCCGAGTTGCTGAGCTCGCCCCGCCAGGTGCCGGTGTTCGCCGGGTCTTGATTGTTGTGGTACGCGGTGTTGTTCTTCACGGTGACGGAGTCGCTCCAGGTAACCTGGATACCTTTGCCGCCGTTCCCGTAGACGAGGTTGTTGTCGACCAGCGTCTTGAATGTGTAGTTCGGATTACCGCTCGCCTGCGTGCTCTGGAAATCGTCAATGATGATGCCGTTGCCATCGGTGTGCTCACCCGACTTCGTGATGTTGTCGTGCGAGATGTTGTTCCGCACGATCGTCCGGTAGCCGTCAGTCGAGGTGTCGCCGGTGATGTTCCGGTTCTGGTAGATCGAGATGCCCGAGAACCAGCCTGTGGAAGCGTTATTGTAAGTCTCGTTGCCTTCAATGCGGATGAAGTCCGACTGGTTGAACTGGATGCCCGACTCCCCGCTGCCGTGGACCTTATTATTGAGAATCTGGACGTGGTGGACATTGTTTGCTTCGATCCCGTCGCCGTTGGCGCCGGTGATGTCAAAACCGTCGATGACCACGTGGTTGGCGTTGACGCTGATCGCGTTCCACGAGCCCGCGGGCGGCCGGATCAGCGCCCCGCCCGGCACTTCCGAGCGCAGCGTGATGTCGCCTGCCGCCGAGCCGTCCTTGTCGATGTTGATGGCCTCATTGTAAGTCCCCGCCTTCACCACGACCTCGTCGCCAGGCTTAAGGTTCGAAGCCATCGCCTCACTGATCGTGCGAAAAGGAGAGGAGGCACTGCCGTTACCGCCGCCGCTGCTGCTCGAAGCTACGTAGTATGTTGTCATGGTTTTGTTCCTCAACTTCAGCGTTGTCTAATATTTCGTAGTTAATCATGTGTTGCGGCGGGGTTTATAGGGCGAGGTTTTGAATGGTGCAACAGCACCGAAACAGTAAGTACTTGAGAATCATAGCCATATTGCTGCCACAATATCCGGATCACTCCCAAGTTACATTTTGAAATATTTGCGGAAATTCGATTCGCCCAAATTGGGACAAAATATATGTCTCGCTTTCCGAGAATTATTCTTTCTGCAACCACAGCGACATCCGCTTATTGAAAAGATTAGGAAAATCTGATGGATGTGACCGGAATCCTGCCGCCGACGCGGGATCCAACATTTTTTCTGAATTTTTCAATTTTTGGCAGTTTCGCCTTCACGATTGGGGCCAATTGAGATGGCCGTGGCGAGGCCGGCCCCCTCACCAGGGTGCTCGATTCGATCATGAGTCGCTTTCAAGACTGATTAGATAATGGGCACACCGCTCCTCCGCCGACACATGCTAGCAGGTGAAATTCGCCTTCGAAGCGCAGGCTCTGGCGGAAGCCCATACTCAGCGCAACGGCATCAAATGCGTGTGATCGCGCCGACAGAACACCCTTCAGGTGGTGGCGTATCCTGATCAATCCTGAACTCGAACCCCGCCAATTTAGAGGGCGTGGGCAGGGCAATTCATCCGCGGCTCGGGTTCCAATCGCCAGATTATAAGGGAAATTTGCTCGGACCCATCATCTGGCATGGAGGCGGCTGATCCCAATTGCGCCGCGGGTCCGTCGGCGTCACATCGAGCGCCACGGCGAATGTTCAGACGCTCTCGGCCTCGCAGTTCTTCCATAGGAGAGAGAAATATTGATCTTCTTCGTGGCTGGTCTTTCCGATACCGGAGCCATGACGATTTCGGTTGGCTGTCATGTCGTCATGCAGGCGGCAAGCAGTTCCATGGAGATCATCTTTGATACATCGCGGACGCGAATAATATTGTCCAAGACTGTCCAGTAATCGTCGCAAGAGGTTTATTTCGTGTGGTGCGACGCAGCCAATACAAAGACAGAAATTCTGAGGATGTCGCCAAAAAGTTGAAATGTCGTAGGATTACATATGTTCAACCTGCGCTATACTGTTTCATAGCTACAATAGGTAGGATTTGGCTGCTGTAGACGGCGTGTACCCTCCCTGGCAATTCTTAGTGGGAGAGTATGAGAGCGATCTTCCCGAGCATAAGCGCTGCTGCATTTCTATATGCAATAAATGCCTACGCCGTTGATCTTGCTGCGGGGGCAAAAAAGGCCACAATGGACGAGTTCAAAGCTTTCGCTGACGGCAAGCAGGTGGAAGTAGAAATTCTCGATCTGAAAAAACCTGTAACCGCCGAACTCGTTTGGAGTTGGAAGAAGGGGACTACGACCGGCAGGGCCGATGTCGCCGGCAAAATGATCGACGTGAAAACGAAACTCACCTTCAAAGGCGATAAGGCCTGTTCAGCCGGCAAAGGCGAAAAGCCAAGCTGCCATTTTATCTATATCGACGGCGACAAGTTCTACGAAGTTCGAGATGACATGAAGTACAGGCGGTGTCGACCGTCGGTTGAGGTCCGCGTTGCCCTGAAAGCAGCGCTGCAGCTTCCGTCATCCCTGTGGTAATTGTCGGACGGCAACGGCCGGCCATCCGACAGCCGCCAAAAGCTGATATGCGGCCGCCGCCGTCGACAAGCCACGCCAATACAGCCGTGCTTATGTTCCTGGCTTTTGAAGTTCTATGGCAGACTACATCCGTTCGGTTCTTCTCAGCGATCCAAAAAATGATCGAAATAAATCTTGGGGATGGGGTAAGCGTAGACGCCTCTATCGACAATGCCGCGCCTGTAGAGGCAATTTCTGAGCGCCGCGTTATAATGGAGGCTCTGCGGATCCGGCGACCCGCGTCGCCATGAGCCCGCCTCCGGCACGCACCACCTAAGAGCTATGTCGTATCGAGAGAGGAGGGCAGGGTCTGTGTCGACCCGAATGCCGCTGTAGGATTGATAGTTTGAAGGAGATTCTGCGGCCGAAATACAGCCCAGGCTAAGTGCAACGCCAACGACTGCCATCAATCTCATTGGGTTTAGTTCTCCTATGGTTGATCATCGAAGTAATCGAGCGGGAGGTTATTTGTTTCAACGCCTGCGGGCAAGAGGGATGGGCTGTCAGAGCAATTCTAGAAAAAGCGGGAAACGGCTTTCCGTCAGGAATTGCGTAAAAACAAAAACTTAAGCAGTTCTGCGCTTCCATGAAAAAGCTGAACCGCTCTAGGCATGGCCGGGACCACCGAGCGTGGCGGCGGGCATCCATTCTCTTAATGACTCAATCCAGGAAATCGGGCGGCACCTTCCGCTGAGCGGCGGCGATTCCGTCCTACCCGCATCTGCAGTCTGTTGCAGGCGACCGCCGCCCGCTGAACATGAAAGACCCGCCGAACCCGAAGGGGGTGCGGCGGGTCTTTCATGTTCAGCGTTCGGGGGTCAGTGCAGGATCTGGCTGAGGAACAGCTTGGTGCGCTCGTGCTGCGGATTGTCGAAGAATTCGGCCGGCGAGTTCTGCTCGACGATCTGGCCCTGATCCATGAAGATGACGCGGTTGGCGACCTGGCGGGCAAAACCCATTTCGTGGGTGACGCAGAGCATTGTCATCCCTTCTTCCGCGAGGCCGACCATGGTGTCCAGCACTTCCTTGATCATTTCGGGATCGAGCGCCGAAGTCGGCTCGTCGAACAGCATGATCTTCGGGTTCATGCACAGCGACCGGGCGATCGCCACGCGCTGCTGCTGCCCGCCGGAAAGCTGGCCCGGATATTTATTGGCCTGCTCCGGGATCTTGACCCGCTTCAGGAAATGCATGGCGATTTCTTCCGCCTGCTTCTTCGGCATCTTGCGCACCCAGATCGGAGCCAGTGTGCAATTTTCGAGGATCGTCAGGTGCGGGAAGAGGTTGAAGTGCTGGAACACCATGCCGACCTCGCGCCGCACTTCGTCGATCTTCTTCAAATCGTTGGTGAGCTCGGTGCCATCGACGATAATCTGGCCTTTCTGGTGCTCTTCGAGACGGTTGATGCAGCGGATCATCGTCGACTTGCCCGAGCCGGACGGCCCGGCGATGACGATGCGTTCGCCGCGCATGACCTTCAGGTTGATGTCGCGCAGCACGTGGAAATCGCCGTACCACTTGTTCATGTTGATGATTTCGATCGCCACTTCCGTTGCGGAAACGGTGAGCTTTTTCGCTGGAGCTTCAGCCATGATTATTTTCCCTCATTTTTATCGTTTGTGGCCGGTGTCGAGGTGACGTTCGATGAATGCTGAATAGCGCGACATGCCGAAGCAGAAAAGCCAGAAGGCGAATCCGGCGAATATCAACCCCGTGAGCGGCGTTACTGCGGTTGCCCAATTCGGATCGACGAAGTTGAGGCGAACGATGCCGAGAAGGTCGAACATGCTGATGATCGACACCAGCGATGTGTCCTTGAACATGCCGATGAAGGTGTTGACGATGCCAGGGATCACCAGCTTGATTGCCTGCGGCATGATGACCAACCGCATCTTCTGCCAGTAGCCCAACCCGAGCGAATCCGCCCCCTCGAACTGGCCCTTGGGAATAGCCTGCAGGCCGCCGCGGATGACTTCCGCCATATAGGCGGAGGCGAAGATCGATACCCCGATGATCGCGCGCAACAGCTTGTCCACGGTCCAGCCGGCCGGCAGGAAAAGCGGCAACATGACGCTCGCCATGAACAGGACCGTTATCAGCGGCACGCCGCGGACGACTTCGATGAAAACGACGCAGAACGTCCGGATGACCGGCATCTGCGAGCGCCTTCCCAGCGCCAGGATGATGCCGAGCGGGAAGGAGACGGCGATGCCGACAAAAGAGAGCACCAGCGTCACCAGCAGCCCGCCCCAGAGTGGGGTCTCGACGATTTCCAGACCAAATCCGCCGTAAAGCAGAAAGAAGGAAACGATCGGAAGAACACCGAAGAGCAGGAGGGCGTTGACGCCCTTGCGCGGCGCCGAGGGGATGAGCATCGGCACCAACAGGAGTACGAAAAGAATACCGACCAGCGTCGGGCGCCAGCGCTCGTCGAGCGGATAGCGTCCAAAGATGAACTGGTCGAATTTGGCGTTGACGAAGGCCCAGCATGCACCGCTCCAGCCATCCGGCTGGATGCCACCCTGTACGGCAGTGGCGCAGAAGGTGCGGTCCGGACCGCTCCAAACCGCCTGCACGAAGAGCCAGTCGAGCGCGTGCAGGAGGGCCCAAACGACAAAGACCAGCGCCAGGATGGTAAGGACGATGTCCTTGGGCGTCGCAAGCAGGTTGCGGCGAATCCAAGCGACCGGGCCTTTCTCTGCTGAGGGCGGCGGCTCCGGCGCCAGTATGGCGGTTCTGACGAAAGCGTTGCTCATCTTACCTCTCCACCAGCGCCATCTTGGCATTGAACCAGTTCATTAACAGCGAAGTGACGACACTGAGGCTGAGGTAAATGACCATCCAGATGAGGATCACCTCGACAGCCTGACCTGTCTGGTTCAGCGTCGTGCTACCGACGGCGACCAGATCGGCAAAACCGATGGCGATCGCCAGCGACGAGTTCTTGGTCAGATTGAGATACTGGCTGCTCAGCGGCGGAATGATGATGCGGAAGGCCTGCGGAATGACGACCAGCCGGGTGATCGACGAGGGGTGAAGCCCGAGTGCGCCTGCAGCTTCCGTCTGTCCCTTCGGCACGCCGCGAATGCCTGCGCGCACGATTTCAGCGATGAAGGCAGCGGTGTAGAAGGAAAGTGCAAGGAAGAGCGACATGAATTCCGGCCCGACGACGGAGCCGCCGGTGAGGTTGAACTTGCCCGCGATCGGATAGTCGAAGGAAAGCGGCGCGCCTGCGACCAGGAAGACGATAAGCGGCAGGCCGACCAGCAGCCCGAGCGAAGCCCAGATCGTATGGAACGGCTGACCTGTCGCCGCCTGCCGGCGATGCGCCCATCGGGCCGTGACGATAACGGCGATGATCGCGACGACGAAGGCGACGCCGACGAGCCAGAAAGTCTCGCCGAAAATCGGTTTGGGAAAGGAAAGGCCACGGTTGTTCAAATACGCTCCGAGCGGCAGATGCAGCGACTCGCGCGCATTCGGCAGAACCGCCAGAACGCCCGAATACCAGAAGAAGATGACAAGCAGCGGCGGGATGTTGCGGAAGACTTCGACATAAACCGTGCACAGCTTGGCAATCAGCCAGTTCCTCGACAGGCGGCCGATGCCAATGATGAAGCCGATGATGGTGGCGGTGATGATGCCGGTAACGGCGATCAGGATTGTATTCAGAAGGCCGACGACCAGCGCGCGGCCGTAGGTCGAATCACTCGAATAGGCGATCAGCGACTGACCGACCTCGAAGCCGGCACGGCCGTTCAGAAAGCCGAAGCCCGACGCGATGTTGGCGCGCGCCAGATTGACGGCAGTGTTGTGCGCAACCCACCAGACGAAGACGACCAGCAGGACGATGGTGAGAACCTGGAAGAAAATGCCCCGAATTGTCGGGTCGTAGAGCGCGGACTGAAAGCTCCAGCCGCCTCTGGATAAACGTGTTGAATCCAAAGCCTGGTGCGTCATGCTTGGCCAATTCCCCATTATGCTCCTTTTCGGAGCTTTTTTATTGGAGGAGGAAAGGCGGTCGCCCGCCTTTCCGTCTTCATACGTGACGCGCTCAGCGGACCGGCGGAGCGTACTGAATGCCGCCCTTGTTCCACAGGGCGTTGAGACCGCGCGCGATCTTGAGCGGGCTGCCCTGGCCGATGTTGCGCTCGAAGACTTCGCCGTAATTGCCGACGTTCTTTACGATGTTGTAAGCCCAGTCGTTGGTCAGGCCGAGATCCGTGCCGATCTTGGTATCCGCCTCGACGCCGAGGAAGCGCTTGATGTCAGGGTTCGGCGAGTTCTTCATGTCGTCGACATTGGCCTGGGTGATGCCGAATTCTTCAGCATTGATCATGGCATAGCCGACCCAGCTGACGATATCGAACCACTGGTCGTCACCTTGACGAACGGCCGGGGCGAGCGGTTCCTTGGAGATGATTTCCGGCAGGATCGCGTGTTCGTCCGGATTCTTCAGCGTCAGGCGCAGCGAATAGAGACCGGACTGGTCGGTGGTGTAGACGTCGCAACGGCCGGCATCATAGGCGGCGTTGACCTCGTCCAGCTTTTCGAAGACGACCGGATTGTACTGAAGGTTGTTCGCCTTGAAATAGTCGGCGAGGTTGAGCTCGGTGGTCGTGCCCGACTGGACGCACACGGACGCGCCGGAGAGTTCCAATGCCGACTTCACGTTGAGGCTCTTGCGGACCATGAAGCCCTGGCCGTCATAATAGTTGACGAAACGGAAGTTCAGGCCGAGTGCCGTATCGCGGTTGATCGACCAGGTCGTATTTCGGGCGAGCACGTCGATTTCGCCCGACTGCAGGGCAGGGAAGCGATTGGCGGCGCTGAGCGGGGTGAACTTCACCTTGGTAGGGTCGCCGAACACGGCCGAAGCGACAGCCTTGCAGAAGTCGACGTCGAAGCCCGCCCAGTTGCCGGAAGCGTCAGGCGCGGCGAAGCCGGCGAGGCCGGTGTTGACGCCGCACTGAATGAAACCCTTTGCCTTTACATCACCGAGAGTCGTGGCCGAAGCAGCCGAGGCGCCAAGAGCGAAAACTGCTGCGCCGATCGCGGCGGACAGAAGCTTGTTCTTCATTTTTTTCCCAACCTTTTCCGTTGTATTATATTTTCTTGTGGGGCGTTCCGGCGGAAAACTCTGCCACCCCCATCGTCTCGACACCCTCCCGGCGCGAGTACCCTATCACAGTCGCAAATGTCACCATGGTCAAGTGTCGCGATCAATAATTGCGGCAAAATTCAGCATTTTGCCGGATTGCGCCACATTCGAAGGCGGTTGGCTAGGAAATGAGCGCCCTATTGCGGAAAAATAACGCGAATTTAGAAAAACCCAGCGACTGCTGTCCCCCTCTTCGAGGGGTTGACCAGGCCGGTCGAGGGGTCCAAAAGTCTGATTTTGCGCCCCCGCCAAAGGCTTTTTCCGACATGAAAGACAAAGACAGCTTGCTGCAGACCGCCGGCATCAATACCCGCCTGACCCATATCGGCAACGACCCCTTCGACTATCACGGCTTCGTCAATCCGCCGGTCGTGCATGCCTCGACGGTCCTGTTTCCGAATGCGGCGACGATGGACACGCGCTCGCAGAAATATACCTATGGAACGCGCGGTACGCCGACGACGGACGCGCTCTGCGAAGCGATCGACGCGCTCGAAGGTTCGGCCGGCACGATCCTCGTTCCCTCGGGGCTGGCAGCGGTCACCATTCCGTTCCTCGGGTTCAGCGCCGCCGGCGATCACGCGCTGGTCGTCGATTCGGTTTATGGCCCGACCCGCCATTTCTGCGATACGATGCTGAAGCGGCTCGGGGTCGAGGTGGAATATTATGATCCCGCGATCGGCGCCGGCATCGAGGCGCTGTTCCGGCCGAACACCAGGATCGTCCATACCGAGGCTCCCGGCTCCAATACCTTCGAAATGCAGGATATCCCGGCAATCGCGGCCGTCGCGCATCGTCTCGGCGCCGTCGTCATGATGGACAATACCTGGGCAACGCCGCTCTATTTCAGGCCGCTCGATCACGGCGTCGATATCTCCATCCACGCGGCGACGAAATATCCGTCCGGCCATTCCGATATCCTGCTCGGAACGGTATCGGCCAATGGCAAGCACTGGGAGCGTCTCAAGGAGACGAACGGCGCCCTCGGCATCTGCGGCGCGCCCGACGATGCCTATCAGATCCTGCGCGGATTGCGCAGCATGGGCCTGCGCCTCGAGCGCCATTATGAAAGCGCCCTTGATATCGCCGAATGGCTGGAGGGCAGGGAGGATGTCGCCCGCGTGCTGCATCCGGCGCTGCCGAGCTTTCCATCTCATACTATCTGGAAGCGCGATTTCAAGGGCGCCAGCGGTATCTTTTCCTTCGTGCTTGCCGCTGAGAGCCCCGAGAAATTCAAGGCGAAGGCCCATGCCTTCCTCGACGCGCTGAGGATTTTCGGTCTCGGCTATTCCTGGGGCGGCTTTGAAAGCCTCGCGCTGCACGCCAATCTGAACGACCGCAAGATCGCGAAGGCCCCGAAGGAGGGGCCCGTCATCCGGCTGCAGATCGGCCTTGAAGACGTGGCCGACCTGAAGGCCGATATCGAACGGGGTTTTGCGGCGGCAAGCGCCGTCTGAGCAATTGCGGCGTAAAACAAACACCTAAAGCGCAAGGAGCGGATCTGAAAGATCGCGACGCGCGCTTTAGGCGCTGCGGCCGCTTGCGGCGCCAGACAGCGTGCTATGAGCCCGGTAGCCATAGATCCAATCGAGATCGGCCGCCAGGCTTTGCGGCGACTTCAGGCCGAGCACCAGGTCGCGGCCGATCCGGATCGGCCCCTTCGCATGATAGGCAAATTTGTTGAAGGCGCCGCGCTGGCGAAGCTTTGCAATGCGCGGCATACGATGCCTCTCAAAGAGGCCCAGTGCCTCCGCCGCCGGGCGGTTCGAGAGAAAAGTGGCAAGTTCGTAGGCGTCTTCGATCGCCATGGCCGCTCCCTGAGCGGCAAAGGGCATCATCGCATGCGCGGCGTCGCCGATCAGAACCGTCCTTCGGCCGTCCTGCCACGCGCCCGATGTGGTTTCGAAGAGCGGCCAGAACGTCAGCTTCGGCTGTTTTTCGAGCAGCGACACGATCGCGCTGTTCCACCCGGAAAGCTGCCCCCGGAGCCGCGCGCACTGCTCTGCCGTCGGCTCGTTTCGCCAGGCCTGCGGCGCGGCATTGCCCGCGGTGATCGCCACCATGTTGATGCTGCCCGTCTCATTCAGCGGATAGCAGACGAGATGCGCCGATCTGCCAAGGAAAGCCGAAACGCCTGTCCGGTCGAGAAAGCCCGGCGCCTCGCCTTCGGCAAGAGTGAAGCGGTAGGCGATGTTGCCGGAAAAACGCGGCAAGGGGCTGCCGGGTACGGATTGCCGGAGCTTCGACCAGACGCCGTCCGCGCCGATGACGACATCGGCGGCCCGCTCGACGGGCGGCGAATTCGAGTCCATTCGCACACCAAGATGAAGCCGGCAGAGCGGATCGACCTCGACCGCGGTGAGGAGCGCATTCTGCAATGTGGCGCGGTGCAGCACGCCATAGGGTGCCCCCCAGCGCTGCCGCGCGAATTTGCCGGCCGGTACAGCCGCAAGTTGGCGCAGCGAAGCGCCTGACATCAGCCGGATCGTCTCCGGTTCGAGCCAGACTTTTGAAAGTCCCTCGAGGACACCGAGTTCTGCCAGGATCCGGGAGGCGTTCGGCGAAACCTGCAAGCCGGCGCCGACTTCGACAAGCTCATCCGCCTGCTCGAAAATCTCCGAGCTGATGCCCCGCCGCGAAAGCGCAAGCGCAGCGGTCAGCCCGGCAATGCCGGCGCCGATGATAGCGGCATGTTCGACCGGCATTATCAGACCCGAATTCTGGACGGTTACGCCGCCTTCACGTGGAAAACGCAGCCGGCCGGATTGGTCTGGCTCGGCTTGAGAGAAGAATTGTAACGGTAAAGCGTCGAGCAATAGGAACAGACCTTTTCATTGTCGTCGCCCATGTCGATGAAGATATGCGGGTGGTCGAAAGGAACCGAAGCGCCGGTGCACATGAATTCCTTGACGCCGACTTCGATGACGCGGTGACCTCCGTCGTTCTGGAAGTGGGGAATGTTGTGGCCGGCCATGTCGCTCTCCGAATGCTTTGAAAGTGCGCGAACCTTATAAGCCTTCGCCGCAAATGTGTAGAGCCAAAGCGCTGCGCCGGGCACAGTTTTTACCCACATTCTGGCTTCCCGCCGAGAGGCGGCTCGACTATGGTCGCGCCAGAAGGAAGGCCCGATGAACCTGAATATACCTGCATTTTCAAGCTTCACCCATGACGGATTGAACATCGCTTTTTTCGACGAGGGCGATCCTTCCGGCTCGCCTGTCTTGCTGATCCATGGCTTTGCCTCGACGGCCAACGTCAACTGGGTGCATCCGGGCTGGCTGAAGACGTTGGGCGATGCCGGCTACCGGGTCGTCGCCATCGACAATCGCGGCCATGGCGCAAGCGACAAGCCGCACGACGCCGAAGCCTATCGCCCCTGGGTCATGGCCGGCGATGCGATCGCCTTGCTTGACCATCTCGGTATTCCCGAGGCCAATCTCATGGGCTATTCGATGGGCGCGCGCATCTCCGTCTTTGCGGCACTCGCCAATCCCCATCGCATCCGCTCGCTGGTGCTCGGCGGTCTCGGCATCGGCATGACCGATGGGGTCGGCGACTGGGACCCGATCGCCGATGCGTTGCTGGCTCCGTCGCTGGAGGTCGTGACGCATGACCGCGGCCGCATGTTCCGCGCCTTCGCCGAGCAGACGAAGAGCGACCGTACTGCGCTCGCCGCCTGCATACGCGGCTCGCGCGACCTTGTCGCTCGCTCCGATATGGGCAAGCTCGACATGCCAACCCTGATCGGTGTCGGCACCAAGGACGATATTGCCGGCTCTCCGCAGGAGTTGGCTGCCCTGATGCCCGAGGCCGAAGCGCTCGATATTCCCGGCCGTGATCACATGCTCGCCGTCGGCGACAAGGTTTTCAAGCAGGCGGTGCTGGCCTTCTACGCAAGGGTCGCTGAGGGGTGACATCATCGTGATGCCGAAAAACCATGCTAAAAAACCATGGTGACGGCACCCATTTATGTTATGGGCGTTTTCCACTATATATGGGCATTCCGAAAACGGCATTCCGGCTGGCAACGAGGAGAGCGGCGATGGTCGCCAAGACAGATATTCGTGCTTTTGAGACAGGCCATCCGCTGAAGGTGATGGATCCCATCTGGGACAGCCTGCGCGAGGAAGCTCGGATCGCGGCCGAAAAAGACCCGGTTCTTGCCGCCTTTCTCTACTCGACGGTCATCAATTACCATTCGCTTGAGGAATGCGTCATCCACCGCATCTGCGAACGTCTCGACCATCCAGATATGCAGGCGAACCTGCTGCGTCAGACCTTCGAGGAAATGCTGCTCGACTGGCCGGAGTGGAGCTCCATTCTTCGCGTCGACATCCAGGCCATCTACGACCGCGATCCCGCCTGCCTGCGCTTCATGGAGGCGGTGCTTTATTTCAAAGGTTTCCATGCGCTGCAGACCCATCGTCTGGCCCACTGGCTGCTGAACCGCGGTCGGCGTGATTTTGCGCTCTATCTGCAGAGCCGTTCCTCCAGCGTCTTCCAGACCGACATCAATCCGGCCGCGCGTATCGGCAAGGGCATCTTCCTTGACCACGCCACCGGCCTCGTCGTCGGCGAGACGGCCGTCATCGGCGACAATGTTTCGATCCTGCATGGTGTGACGCTCGGCGGCACCGGCAAAGAGGGCGCCGATCGCCACCCAAAGATCGGCAGCGGCGTCATGATCGGCGCCGGCGCGAAGATCCTCGGCAATATCGAGATCGGTTACTGCTCGCGCGTTGCCGCAGGTTCCGTGGTGCTGAAAGCAGTGCCGCCGAAGAAGACGGTCGCAGGCGTTCCGGCCAAGGTCGTCGGCGAGGCCGGTTGTTCCGAGCCGTCGCGCAATATGGATCAGGTGATTGGCGCCGATATCTGAGCGCTAGATAAAGGGATGAGGGAAGGTCGGCGGGCACCGGGCGGGGACAGTCGTCGCCAAGTGGCAACCTTGCCTTTACACCGCTGCTTTTCGTGTGCAAGAAGCGGCCAATCAAGACCGCTTACGGAGATGACAGAGTGAAGCCAGAAGAAATCAAGAAGCTCGACGCCTACTTCAAACGTACGCTCAACCCGCAGATCGTCGTCAAGGCGCGTCCGCGCAAGAATGATTCTGCGGAAGTCTATCTGGGCGAAGAATTTCTGGGCGTCGTCTATGTCGATGACGAAGACGGCGACCGCTCTTACAACTTTTCGATGGCGATCCTCGACGTCGATCTTTAATCGCGCGTGAGAGCTTGAAGTGGACCGGGCGGCGCCATCCGCCCGGTCTTTTTTTGTTTTTTTGCTGTCGAATCAAAATTTCTTTAAAACGCATGGTTGTAGCATTGTGCTATATATTAGCAAAAACCGTTAAAGACGTACGTTCACCGGCGCGCTTGCTTTGTTTTGTCTCCGTAGCGCAACCTATAGATGTTTTGCGTCGCACAAGACTACTTGACTATTTGTGCGTTGCAGCTACCCTGCCGGCACTAACAGCCCAAACGGAGGATGGCTCATGTTCAACTTTGACGATGCAAACAGGAAGAGCAAGGAAGCCGTCGACACGGCGCTGAGAACTTATTCCGACACGGCCAAGGGCTTTCAGGCGATCGCTGCCGAAGCCGCTGAATATTCGAAGAAATCCTTTCAGGATGCGGTGACGCACTTCGAAACCCTCGCCGGCGCCAAGAGCTTCGAGGCCGTCTTCGAGCTGCAGACCAGCTATGTCAAATCTGCCTATGAGAGCTTCGTCTCCGAAACGACCAAGCTCGGCGAAATGTACGCCGACCTCGCCAAGTCGGCCTACAAGCCCTACGAGGCTCCGATTGCCGCTGCCGTCGTCAAGACCACCAAGTCGGCGCAGCCGGCTGCGCCTGCCGCTGCGTGAACTGATCTTAACGGCGCAACCTGCGCTGCATATTGAAAATCGAGGACCGGCTACACATTTGTGGCCGGTCTTTTTGTTTCCTCTTTCGCTGCAACCTTCACATTCGACAGACCGGGGACTTTTTTGGTCTTTCCCGTGCATGCCGGCATTTCTTGATTGCAGTGTCTGACAGGGGGCTTAAAATCGGCCTATTATGAACTAAGTTAGTGTTTCAGATATTCGGCGGGAAAAGCGCCCTCCCATGCTCCGCCGGATTGATCGAGGAATGAATGACAATGATCGCAAAGCCGATCCGGATGCAGAACGACAGCGAAAGGAACGGGGATAACGGAAATCGCGGAACCTCGGTCATCACGCGCACCAAGCCGAAGACCAAGAAGCCCAACCTCTATCGCGTGCTGCTTTTGAATGACGATTATACGCCAATGGAATTCGTCATTCATATTCTGGAGCGTTTTTTTCAGAAGGACCGTGAAAGTGCCACCCGCATCATGCTCCATGTCCACAATCACGGCGTCGGCGAGTGCGGAATATTCACATACGAGGTGGCGGAAACGAAGGTCAGCCAGGTGATGGACTTCGCCCGGCAGCACCAGCATCCGCTGCAATGCGTCATGGAAAAGAAGTGAGGATCTCAACGTGCCAACATTTTCGCCTAGCTTAGAGAAGGCGCTCCATCAGGCACTGACCTTTGCCAACGAGCGGCATCATGAATATGCGACGCTCGAGCATCTGCTGCTCGCACTGATCGATGATGCCGATGCGGCCGCGGTCATGGGCGCGTGCAATGTCGATCTCGACGCGCTGCGCAAGACGCTCGTCGAATATGTCGATAACGAACTGTCCAATCTGATCACGGGTTACGACGAGGATTCGAAGCCGACCTCCGGCTTCCAACGTGTCATCCAGCGGGCCGTCATCCATGTGCAATCGTCCGGTCGCGAGGAAGTGACCGGCGCCAACGTGCTCGTTGCGATCTTCGCCGAGCGCGAAAGCCATGCCGCCTATTTCCTGCAGGAACAGGAGATGACCCGCTACGATGCCGTCAACTACATCTCCCACGGCATCGGCAAGCGGCCAGGCGCGTCGGAGACCCGCACTCCGCGCGGCGCCGAGGAGGAGGCCGAGAGCAAGCCGACGGCGCGCGGCGGCGAGGAAGAGGGCGGTCCCAAAAAGCAGCAGGATGCGCTCAAGGCCTACTGCGTCAATCTCAACGAGAAGGCCAAGGGCGGCAAGATCGATCCGCTGATCGGCCGTCATGCCGAGGTCAACCGCACCATCCAGATCCTGTGCCGTCGTTCGAAGAACAACCCGCTCTATGTCGGTGATCCCGGCGTCGGCAAGACGGCGATAGCCGAAGGTCTTGCCAAGCGCATCGTCGAAGGGAAGGTTCCCGAGGCGCTCGCCGATGCGACGATCTTCTCGCTCGATATGGGCACGCTGCTTGCCGGCACACGCTACCGTGGCGACTTCGAGGAACGTCTGAAGCAGGTCGTCAAGGAGCTGGAAGAATATCCGGGCGCCGTCCTCTTCATCGACGAAATCCATACGGTGATCGGCGCCGGCGCCACCTCAGGCGGGGCGATGGATGCATCGAACTTGCTGAAGCCGGCGCTGTCATCCGGCGCCATCCGCTGCATCGGTTCGACCACCTACAAGGAATATCGCCAGTTCTTCGAGAAGGACCGGGCGCTGGTCCGTCGTTTCCAGAAGATCGACGTCAGCGAACCGTCGATCGATGACGCGATCGAGATCATGAAGGGCCTGAAGCCCTATTTCGAAGAGTATCATCATCTGCGTTATTCGAACGACGCCATCAAGTCGGCCGTCGAACTGTCGGCCCGCTACATCTCCGACCGCAAGTTGCCCGATAAGGCGATCGACGTGATCGACGAAACGGGTGCGGCCCAGATGCTGCTGCCGCCGTCAAAGCGCCGCAAGCTGATCACCGAGAAGGAGATCGAGGCGACCGTCGCCACGATGGCGCGCATTCCGCCGAAGACTGTCTCCAAGGACGACGAGGCGGTGCTTGCCAATCTCGAGCAGGAACTGCGTTCGGTGGTCTACGGACAGGACATCGCGATCGAAGCTCTTTCGACCTCGATCAAGCTGGCGCGTGCCGGCCTTCGCGAGCCGAACAAGCCGATCGGCGCCTATGTCTTCTCCGGTCCGACCGGCGTCGGCAAGACCGAGGTGGCAAAGCAGCTGGCAGCGTCGCTCGGCGTCGAGCTCCTGCGCTTCGACATGTCGGAATATATGGAGCGGCACACGGTCTCGCGTCTGCTCGGCGCACCTCCCGGCTATGTCGGCTTCGACCAGGGTGGCCTCTTGACCGATGGCGTCGACCAGCATCCGCATTGCGTGGTCCTGCTCGACGAAATCGAGAAGGCGCATCCGGATATCTACAACATCCTGCTGCAGGTCATGGACCATGGCACGCTGACCGACCATAATGGCAAGAAGATCGACTTCCGCAACGTCATCCTGATCATGACGACGAATGCGGGCGCCTCCGAAATGGCCAAGGCGGCGATCGGCTTCGGTTCGTCCAAGCGCACTGGCGAGGACGAGGAGGCGCTGACCCGTCTCTTCACGCCGGAATTCCGCAACCGTCTCGACGCGATCATTCCCTTCGCGGCGCTGCCGACGGCTGTCATTCACAAGGTCGTTCAGAAGTTCATCATGCAGCTGGAGGCCCAGCTTTCCGAAAGGAACGTCACCTTCGACCTGCATGAGGATGCGATCGCCTGGCTTGCAGAAAAGGGTTACGACGAGAAGATGGGCGCCCGCCCGCTGGCCCGGGTGATCCAGGACACGATCAAGAAGCCGCTCGCCAACGAAATCCTCTTCGGCAAGCTGAAGAAGGGCGGCGTCGTCAACGTCACCGTCGGCCCGAAGGAAGATGGCAAGCCCGGCATTCTGCTGGAAGCCATTCCGGATACGGCGCCGATCAAGCCGAAACCCGAGGCCGAGGTCGTGCATCCCGAAGCTGACGACGAGGATGATGGCGAGCTGAAGACGAAGCCGGCCCGCAAGACCCGTGCCAAGACGGTCCCGCAGGCCGAGCCCGAAGTCCGCGACGCACCGAAGAAGGGAAGCACGGTTCCCAAGGTTCCGCGCAAGAAGTGAGGGCTCGTCACCGAATTGGAAAAGGCCGCGTCACCCGCGGCCTTTTTTGTTTCCCTCGTTGGCAGAGATCCGCGTTACGCCAGGGCCGCCCGGATTTTTTCGGCATTGGCGGCGAGTACCGCGCCGTCTTCCATCTTGCCGGAATGCGGCTTGAGCGCCACGCCCTCATGGCGGGGGATGATGTGGAAATGCAGATGGAACACCGTTTGTCCAGCCGCCGGTTCGTTGAACTGGGCGATGAACACGCCATCGGCGTCGAAAACTTCCTGAACCGCCTGGGCGACCTTTTGAACGACGGTAATGGCATGGACGAGGGTGGCGGGATCGGCATCGAGGATATTGCGCGAAGGCGCCTTCGGAACGACGAGCACGTGGCCCGGCGCCTGCGGCATCACATCCATGAAGGCGAGCGTATGCTGGTCCTCGTAGATTCGGTGCGAGGGAATTTCGCCGCGCAAGATCTTGGCGAAGATATTGTTGTCGTCATAAGCGCTGGTCATCGCGAAATCTCCTCACGTTCCATTGATCGGGTAGCGCGCTCGGCGGGGCGGCGTCAATCCTCCTGCTGACGCTCACCCTTGCGGAAGGGGCTGTGTTCGGCCAGCACCTCGCTCATATGTTCGACATCGGCACGCTCGCGCGCGAGATAATCGCCGATCGCGCGGCGCAGTCCGGCATGAGCGACATAATGAGCGGAGTGCGTCGTCACCGGCAGGTAGCCGCGGGCGAGCTTATGTTCGCCCTGCGCCCCGGCCTCGACCCGTTTCAACCCTTTCGCCAGGGCGAAGTCGATCGCCTGGTGATAGCAGACCTCGAAATGCAGGAAGGGGTGGTCCTCAATGCAGCCCCAGTGACGGCCGTAGAGCGTATCGCCGCCGATGAAATTGATCGCGCCGGCAATATAGCGCCCGTCGCGCTTGGCCATGACGAGCAAGATATCGTCGGCCATGCGCTCGCCGATCAGCGAGTAGAATTTGCGGGTGAGATAGGGCCGGCCCCATTTGCGGCCGCCGGTATCCATGTAGAATTTGAAGAACTGGTCCCAGATCCGCTCCGTCAGATCGCGGCCGGTCAGCCAATCGACGCTGATCCCGTTCTCGAGCGCGGCGCGGCGCTCCTTGCGCAATGCTTTGCGTTTGCGCGAAGCGAGCGTTTCGAGAAACTCGTCGTGATTGGCGTAGCCGTCATTGATGAAATGGAACTGCTGGTCGGTGCGGTGCAGATAGCCATCCATCTCGAAGACGCCGATCTCTTCATCAGGGACGAAGGTGATATGGGCCGAGGAAATACCGAGCCGGCGCACGACCTCTTTCAGGCTTTCGGCGATCGCGCTCTGGATCGGCAATCGCTGCAGCCCTTCGGCGACGAGAAGACGCGGCCCCGTCGCCGGCGTGAACGGGATCGAGCACTGCAGCTTGGGATAATAGCGCCCGCCGGCCCGCTCGAAGGCGTCGGCCCAGCCATGGTCGAAGACATATTCCCCTTGGCTGTGGCTTTTGAGATAGCCGGGCAGGGCGCCGATCAGCTCGCCGCGATCGGTTTCGAGCAGCAGGTGATGGCCGAGCCAGCCGGTTTCGGCGGCGGCCGAGCCGGATTCCTCCAGCGACGATAAAAAAGCGTGCGAGACGAAGGGATTGTAGGCAAGCGTGCTGCAAGTCTTCGACGCCCCGGAAAGCCTGGACCAGCTCTCCGGGGAAATCGCGGTGAAGGAGCGTTCTACGCGAATGGATAGTTCATCGGTCATGGGGCAAATGCGAAGCCTGTGGGGAGGGGACGGTTCGGCTCTACCTCAGTCTGCGCATGATCTTGGCCAAAAAGCGAGCATCAAACGGCCTCGCGCGGATCGAAGCCTTCGAAGGTCATCTGGTCGGCGTTTTGGAATGTACGCCGGCATGCCTCTTCGTCACGCACCGTCCAGGTGATTACAGGCAAGCCCTTTTCGCGTTCGCCTGTGATGAAGGCATTCGGCAGATCGCCATAATAATAGGAGATGAAATCCAAACCGATCTCCATCGCCTGCGCATGTGTTCTGAACTGCTCCGGCGTATTGCCGTCGGCCGTCAATCCGAGCGGGTAGGGTGCATCAAGCGCCTTCAGATCGCGCAGCAGCCAATGGTCGAAGCTCATCAGCGCCACCTTGCCTTCATAGCCTTCGAGTACTTCGAGCACGGATTCGGCAAAACCCTCGTCGTCGGCCTCACGGCCCTTCAGCTCCAGCACCAGCGGCACCTTGCCCTTGACGAGGTCTAGGAGCTGGCGGAGCGTCGGCACCTTGTCGCCCGTGCCGCCGACGGCGATCAGCCCGAGTTCCCTGGAGGTGCGCTCGCGGACGTCGCCGTTCAGATTGCACAGACGCTGAAGATCCTCGTCATGAAAGATGATCGGTACGCCGTCGGAGGCGTAATGCAGGTCGCATTCGATCGCAAAGCCGGCTTCGACCGCGCGCGAGAAGGCCGAAAGCGTATTTTCCCAGACAAGCTTATTCAGGTCGTGATAGCCGCGATGGGCGACCGGCACGTCCTTGATCCAGTCCGCATTGGTCATTCTGCGATTTCCATGATAGCGTCGATCTCGACGGCGGCGTTGAGCGGCAGAGCGGCCATGCCGACGGCGGCGCGCGCATGTTTGCCGGCCTCGCCGAGCACACCGGCGATCAGGTTCGAAGCGCCGTTGATGACGAGATGCTGCTCGATGAAGTCGGGCGCCGAGGCGACGAATCCGTTCAGCTTGATGACGCGCCGGATGCGGCCGAGGTCGCCGCCGAGCGCAGCTTTGGCCTGGGCGAGGATGTTGATGGCGCAGAGCTCGGCGCCGCGCTGGCCGCTCGCAACGTCGACCGTTTTGCCGAGATGGCCGGATACCGCGACCTTGCCCCCTTCGAGCGGCAGCTGTCCGGAGATGTAGAGAAGATTGCCGCTGATCACATACGGAACGTAGTTTGCGGCAGGTGCCGCAGCTTCAGGCAGGGTTATCCCCATCTCGCTCAGGCGTGCAGCAATTTCATTGGACATTTTCGTCTCCGCTTTTGTTGTCAATGTTTCAAAAATTATGCATCAAGACTAGAATCTTTAATATGACAGCTTCGAGCCTCGATTTGGCCGAAAGCTTTCTTATAACATCGCGGCCGAGTCCAACAGGAGTGAATGAATGTTCCGATCGAGTCTAGCCGCTCTGCTTCTCGCCGGCCTTTCCGCCCATGCATGGGCGGCTGCGCCTGCGGCAAGTGCTGCGATCGCGACCGGCCTCGTCGCCCATCGCGCGGTCTACGATCTGGAATTGAAGGACGCGTCGGACCGCTCCGGCATCGCCTCCATGTACGGCCGCATGGTCTATGAATTCGACGGCAGCTATTGCCAGGGCTTCACTACAAATTTCCGCTTCGTGACGCAGATCGATACCGGCGACAGCGTGCGCGTCAGCGATCAGCAGACAAAGACCTTCGAGAACCTGAAGGACCGCAAGTTTACCTTCGACACCAAATCCTTCACCGACGACCAACTCGACAAGGAGGTCAACGGCGCGGCCGAAAATCAGGCCGATGGCGTCAAGGTCGATCTCAAGCAGCCGGCGAGCCGCGAGCTGCAGCTTGGCGAAAGCCGCTTTCCGACAGAGCATATGCTCGATGTGATCCAGAACGCCAAGGAGGGAAAACGTTTCTTCGAAGCCCGCGTTTTCGACGGTTCCGATGACGGCGACAAGTCGCTGGTGACGACGACGATCGTCGGCAAGCAGGAAACGCCCGCTGCCGAGGAAGCCGACGCCGGCAATGCCGGCGCCTTCTCGAAGACAGCCTTCTGGCCGGTGACCATTGCCTATTTCAACGAGAATGCAAAATCGGATTCGGTGCCGGTCTATCGCATGTCGTTCAAGCTCTACGAGAACGGCATCACCCGCGACCTGACGATGGATTATGGCGATTTCGTCCTGACCGGGAAGCTTGCCAAGCTCGAGCTGCTCGATCACAAGGCTGAGGTCTGCAAGTAGGCCGCAGCTCCAGCGATCGGAAAACGCCGGGCTCGCCGATCAGCAACGGTCAAAGTGCCGTCAGCAAGCTGATCTTCCGCTGCGATGACGTCAATTGTTGTCCTGCATAGGGCGTTGGATCGGTTTTTCCAGCATGGGCCTTGCTTTCGTGCCAATTCGAATGTATGGGCACCGGCATTCCACACGTAAGGCATGGGATCGCCCGGGAGAAATCCGGGCTGTTCCGCCGGTGGCATTCTCGAAGAGGGTGCTGTTCGTCTTGCGGAGGTTCAACCGGAAAAGGAGTAACAAGGCATGGCATTGCCTGATTTTTCTATGCGTCAGCTTCTTGAAGCAGGCGTCCACTTCGGCCACCAGACCCATCGCTGGAACCCGAAGATGAAGCCGTATATCTTCGGCGATCGCAACAACATCCACATCATCGACCTGGCCCAGACCGTTCCGATGCTGTCGCGCGCCCTCCAGGTCGTCAGCGACACCGTCGCCCGCGGCGGCCGCGTTCTCTTCGTCGGCACCAAGCGCCAGGCGTCCGAGATCATCGCCGACAGCGCCAAGCGCTCGGCCCAGTACTACGTCAACTCGCGCTGGCTCGGCGGCATGATGACGAACTGGAAGACGATCTCCAACTCGATCCAGCGCCTGCGCAAGCTCGACGAGATCCTCAATGGCGAAGCGCAGGGCTTCACCAAGAAGGAACGCCTGAACCTCGAGCGCGAGCGTGAAAAGCTCGACAAGGCTCTCGGCGGTATCCGCGATATGGGCGGCACGCCCGACCTGATGTTCATCATCGACACCAACAAGGAAAAGATCGCGATCGACGAAGCCAAGCGCCTCGGCATCCCGGTCGTCGCCATCATCGATTCGAACTGCGATCCGGACCTGATCGACTATCCGATCCCGGGCAACGACGACGCATCGCGCGCCATCGCCCTGTATTGCGAGCTGATCTCCCGCGCTGCCATCGACGGCATTGCGCGCCAGCAGAGCTCTTCCGGCCGTGATCTCGGCGCATCCTCCGAAGTTCCGGTCGAGCCGGCTCTCGAGGAAGCAGCCGAAGGCTGATGAAGGCGGGCGGAGACAAAACTCCGTCAAAGCTTGCAGACTGGGAAGGCCGCTCGCGACTCATCGAAGTTCGGCGGCCTTACCTGTTTCAAGGCGGAGGCGTCAGGCGCTCCGTCAGTAAAGTTTCGTTATGGCGCGTCTTCATCACGCTGTCATACATACAGGTACATTTCGTGCCTCAATCCGGTGCCGCGCCGCTTTGCGGTCCACCGTTTGAACCGACAAGAGGAAGATAATGAGCGAGATTACGGCTGCAATGGTGAAGGAACTGCGCGAAAAGACCGGCGCAGGCATGATGGACTGCAAGAAGGCTCTTGCTGAAACCGGCGGCGACATGGAAGCGGCGATCGACTGGCTGCGCGCCAAGGGCATCGCCAAGGCTGACAAGAAGTCCGGCCGTACCGCCGCCGAAGGCCTCGTCGGCGTTTCGAGCGAAGGCACGAAGGCCGTCGTCGTCGAAGTCAACTCCGAAACCGACTTCGTCGCCCGTAATGATGCCTTCCAGGATCTCGTCCGCGGCATCGCCAAGGTCGCCGTCTCGACGAACGGCACTGTCGAGGCCGTCGGCGCTGCGACGTACCCGGCATCCGGCAAGTCCGTTTCCGACACGATCAAGGATGCGATCGCAACGATCGGCGAGAACATGAACCTGCGCCGTTCGATCGCTCTCTCCGTCGAGGACGGCGTCGTCGCCACCTATATCCACAATGCGGTTTCCGACGGCCTTGGCAAGCTCGGCGTTCTCGTGGCGCTGAAGTCGACCGGTGACAAGGAAGCCCTGAACGCAATCGGCCGCCAGGTCGCCATGCACATTGCTGCGACCGCGCCGCTGGCGATCCGCCCGGAGGAGGTCGATGCCGCCGTCGCCGAACGCGAGCGCAACGTCTTCATCGAGCAGTCGCGCGCTTCGGGCAAACCCGACAACATCATCGAAAAGATGGTCGAAGGCCGCATGCGCAAGTTCTTCGAGGAAGTCGCTCTTCTCTCGCAGTCTTTCGTCATCAATCCCGATCTCACCGTCGCAGCCGCCATCAAGGAAGCTGAAAAGGCCGTCGGCGCCCCGATCGAAGTTGCCGGCATGGCACGTCTCCTGCTCGGCGAAGGCGTCGAGAAGGAAGAGACCGATTTCGCGGCTGAAGTCGCGGCTGCCGTCAAGGGTTGATCTTTCAGCCATAATTGGGAAAACGCCAGGGCATCGCGTGACAACGCGGTGCCCTTCGTGTATCGGGCATTCACGGCAATTTACGAGGAGCCAAGATGTCTTTAGAGCCTGTCTATAAACGCGTTCTGCTCAAGGCTTCCGGCGAAGCGCTCATGGGTGGCCAGGGTTTCGGGATCGATGTCGCGGTGGCGGACCGCATTGCATCCGATATCGCCGAGGCAAGGCATATGGGCGTGGAAGTCGGCGTCGTCGTCGGTGGCGGCAATATCTTCCGCGGTGTCGCAGTCGCATCCAAAGGCGGCGACCGGGTGACCGGCGACCATATGGGCATGCTCGGCACCATCATCAACGCGCTCGCGCTGGCAACCTCGCTGCGCAAGCTGAACATCGATACGGTGGTGCTTTCGGCCATCTCCATGCCGGAGATCTGCGAGAGCTTCTCGCAGCGAGCGACCCTTTATCATCTGTCGATGGGACGCGTGGTGATCTTTGCCGGCGGCACCGGCAATCCCTTCTTCACCACCGATTCCGCCGCCGCACTGCGCGCCGCCGAAATGGGCGCGCAAGCGATCTTCAAGGGCACGCAGGTGGACGGCATCTACACCGCCGACCCGAAGAAATATCCCGATGCGACCCGCTTCGACCGCCTGACCCACCAGGAGGTGCTGGACAGGGGGCTTGCGGTGATGGACGTTGCCGCCGTGGCGCTTGCCAGGGAAAATTCCATTCCGATCATCGTCTTCTCGATCCACGAGAAGGGTGGTTTTGCTGAAATCTTGACGGGCGGTGGCCTCAAGACCATCGTCTCCGACAACTGATACAAGCCGCGCCGCGGTTTCGGCGCAGCCCTCGCTAGAACATGGTTGAGCTTTAGGTCCGGTTGGCCTGAAAACTGAAACATGTTCTACATTAAAGAATTAGAGCATGAGACGTCCCGAAAACCGCTGACTTTTCGGCATCGCTCTAAACGGGAGCATCGACATGAGTGAAGGTATCGATATCAAGGAACTGAAGCGCCGGATGGACGGCGCGGTCTCTGCATTCAAGAGCGACATCGCATCGTTGCGCACCGGCCGTGCTTCGGCCAACATCCTCGATCCGGTGACGATCGAGGCCTATGGTTCGCGCGTGCCCTTGAACCAGGTCGCCAACATCACCGTGCCCGAGCCGCGCATGCTGACGGTTTCCGTCTGGGACAAGTCGATGGTCAGCGCCGTCGAACGTGGCATCCGCGAATCCAATCTGGGCCTCAACCCGATCGTCGACGGCCAGAGCCTGCGCATTCCGTTGCCGGAGCTGAACGAGGAGCGCCGCAAGTCGCTCGTCAAGGTGGCGCACGACTATGCCGAAAAGAGCAAGGTCGCGATTCGCCATGTCCGCCGCGACGGCATGGACGGACTCAAGAAAGCCGAAAAGGACGGTGCAATCGGCCAGGACGAGAGCCGTGCGCAGTCCGAACGCGTACAGAAGATGACGGACGAGACGATTTCCGAAATCGACCGCTTGCTTGGCGAGAAGGAAAAGGAAATCATGCAGGTCTAGTGGACCTGTGCCTTTGCCTGGAAAGACCGGACGGGAAATGTCGGAATCTGTATTTGTGACTGTGCCAGAGCATGTTGCCATCATCATGGACGGCAATGGCCGTTGGGCCAAGCAGCGCGGCTTGCCGCGCACGATGGGCCATCGCAAGGGTGTCGAGGCCGTACGCGAGACAGTCCGCGCCGCCGGTGCGGCCGGCATAAAATATCTCACCCTCTTCGCCTTCTCCTCGGAGAATTGGCGCCGGCCCGAAGCCGAGGTTTCCGATCTGCTCGGTCTGCTCAAGGCTTTCATTCGTCGCGACCTGGCCGAGCTTCATCGTCAGAATGTGCGCATCAAGGTGATCGGCGACCGCCACAGCCTGCGCAGCGACATTCTCGGCCTGCTGCTGGAGGCGGAGGAGACCACCAGGGACAACACGGCGCTGACGCTGGTCATCGCCTTCAATTACGGCTCGCGCGATGAAATCTCGCGCGCCGTGGTGAGCCTGGCGAAGGACGTCGAGTCCGGCCGCCTGCGGGCACAGGACATCACCCCCGCGCTGATCAACGCCCGTCTCGACACGGCGGGCATCCCCGATCCGGATCTCATCATCCGCACCAGCGGCGAGGAACGGCTTTCCAACTTCCTGCTTTGGCAGGCCGCCTATTCGGAATTCATCTTCGTCCCGGAATACTGGCCCGATTTCAGCCCGGAGATTTTCCGCTCGGCGCTGGAAAAATTCGCCTCCCGCGACCGGCGCTTCGGCGGCCTGTCATCGCAGGCAGCTGCGGTCGGCACCTGATGCAGAGGGAATTGAAGCTCCGCATCGTTTCAGGATTGATTCTCGCGGTCATCGTTCTCGTCGCCACCTGGTATGGCGGCCCTGCCTTTCGCACCCTGGCGACGGTGATTGGCCTGCTGATCTATTATGAATGGTCTAAGATAACCGGCATTGCGCGGGATTGGGTCGCCAATGTGGTCGGCTGGATCGGCGAAGCGGCGGTCGCCTTCCTCGTGCTTGTCGGCAATTTCGAATTCGCCGCCGGCATGCTGGCCGGGGCCACCGCCGTCGGCATAGCCCTGATCATTCTGCACGGCACGAGTCGCTGGCTGCCTGTCGGCCTCTTCTATGCCGGCGCCACGGGCCTGGCACTCGCCGCGATCAGAAGCGACGACCAGCCCGGTCTTTACGCCATGCTTTTCGTCTTTGCTGTCGTCTGGGCGACCGATATCCTTGCCTATTTCGTCGGCAGGAGGCTCCGCGGACCGAAGCTTGCCCCATCGATCTCCCCGGGAAAGACATGGTCTGGTGCAATCGGGGGCGCCGTTTCTGCGGTCGCAGCGGGCATCCTTCTCGCCTATTTCCTCTTTCCGGGCGCCGAGGTCGCCGCCGCCGGCGTGGCGCTCATCCTGTCGATCTGCAGCCAGTCGGGCGATCTTTTCGAATCCTTCATCAAGCGAAAATTCGGCGTCAAGGATTCGAGCCGTCTTATTCCGGGCCATGGCGGCGTCATGGACCGCGTCGACGGGCTGATTTTCGCCTGTTTTGCGGCGTTCTTGCTTGCTACACTGTTTTCCCTGATAAAGGGGGCTGGCATGACGTCGCTCGGAGCGGCATTGTTCGGCCTCTGATGACGCGGCAGCCTGACGGAAGGAACCCATGGACGCGATGACCGGCATATACGCATTTGTGATGGGGAACATCGTCACCTTCATCCTGGTGCTCTCGCTGCTCGTCTTCGTGCATGAGATGGGCCATTACCTTGTCGGGCGCTGGAGCGGCATTCGTATCCTTGCCTTTTCGGTCGGGTTCGGTCCCGAGCTGTTCGGCTTCACCGACCGTCATGGAACACGCTGGAAGATCTCCGTGATCCCGCTTGGCGGTTACGTCCGCTTCTTCGGCGACGAGGATGCGTCGAGCAAACCGGACAGCGACAAGCTTGCCGCCATGTCCGAGGAGGAGAGGGCGCGCTCCTTTGCCGGCGCCAAGCTGTGGAAACGTGCCGCGACTGTCGCAGCCGGTCCGATCGCCAATTTTCTGCTGGCGATCGCCATCTTCACTGTTCTCTTCACCGTCTATGGCCGCATGATCGCCGACCCGGTCGTTGCCGAGGTCAAGCCGGAGAGCTCGGCGGCCGCGGCCGGCATCCTTCCCGGCGACCTCCTGGTTGCCCTCGATGGCGGCAAGGTCGAGACGTTTGAAGATGTGCGCCGCTATGTCGGCATGCGCCCCGGCCAGAGGATTGTCGTCACAGTCGAGCGCGGCGGCCAGAAGCTCGATGTGCCGATGGTGCCGCAGCGCGTCGACCAGACCGATCAGTTCGGCAACAAGATGGAAGTCGGTCAGATCGGCATCGCTACCGACAAGAACTCCGGCAATTTCCGGCTGCAGACCTACACGCCGCTCCAGGCGCTGCGTGAGGGCGTGATCGCCAGCGGGCAAATCGTCACGGACACCTTCAAATATATCGGCAACATCTTCAGCGGATCAATGCGGGCTGATCAACTGGGCGGGCCGATCCGTGTGGCGCAGGCTACCGGCCAGATGGCGAAGCTTGGCCTGGGGGCAGTGTTGCAGCTTGCTGCGGTGCTGTCGGTTTCGATAGGATTGCTTAACCTGATGCCGGTTCCGGTACTTGATGGTGGCCACCTGATGTTCTATGCGGTGGAAGCGGTCAGAGGAAAACCGCTGGGTGCCAAGGCCCAGGAAATTGCATTTCGTATAGGCCTGGCAATGATATTGACATTGATGGTTTTCACGACCTGGAACGACATCACCCTGAGCTGAGGGTAAACGCGTAAGGCAAGGGAATTACTATTTATTTACGATGTTTCAAGGCTGTAGTGGCGAATGGGTCACGCTTGGAAATGAAGTAAACAGAAATTAACGCCCTCCCTTGCTTGTATGTCAAAAGCGGGTAAAACGACACACGTGACCGGAATCGGGTTCTCCCGGGGACGGGGACGAGGGAAAAAAGGTAATAGGTGAAATGAAGGCTGGTTCAAAGTTTTTGAACGCAGTATCGGCGGTTGCGCTGTCTGCTAGTGTTGTTGCTTCGGGCGCAGGTGCTTTGACGTTCGTTTCCGCTACGGCCGCTGAGGCCGCGGTCATCCAGCGCATCGATGTGCGTGGCGCAAGCCGCGTCGGCGCGGAAGCTGTCCGGTCGAACCTCACCATCACGCCGGGCAAGAGTTTCTCGAACACTGATATCGATAACTCGGTCAAACAGCTTTACGGCACGGGCTACTTCTCCGATGTGAAGATTTCGGTTTCCGGCGGCACGCTCGTCGTCAACGTCCAGGAGGCCCAGCTCGTCAATCAGGTCGTCTTCAACGGCAACCGCAAGATCAAGGACGACAAGCTCGCGACGATCGTCCAGACGCATGCTGCCGGTCCTTACAGCGACACGCAGATCCAGTCCGACATCCAGGCGATCAAGGATGCCTATGCCGCCACCGGCCGCAGCGAAGTCGAAGTGACGACGCAGGTGGTGCCGCTCGGCGAGGGCCGCGTCAATCTCGCCTTTGTCATCAACGAGGGCGATCGCACCAAGATCGATTCGATCAATTTCGTCGGCAACAATGCCTACAGCGCCGGTCGTCTGGCTGCCGTCATCAATACCAAGCGTTCGAACTTCCTTTCGTTCCTGACCCGCAAGGACGTCTACAACGAAGACAAGCTTCACGCCGACGAGGAAGCGCTGCGCCAGTTCTATTACAATCGGGGCTATGCCGACATGCGCATCGTCTCTTCCGATGCCAGCTTCGACGAGGCGACCAACAAATACACGCTCACCTTCAACATCGAGGAAGGTCAGCGCTACGACTTCGGACCGGTGACCGTCCAGTCGACCGTCGAAGGTGTTGGCTCCGATCAGCTGCTGCCGCTGGTGCGCACGAAGGAAGGTCACGTCTATAGCGCCAAGGAAGTGCAGAAGTCGATCGAAGCGATCTCTGATCAGGTTGCGTCGGCCGGTTATCCCTTTGCGCGCGTCACACCGCGCGGTAACCGCGACCTCAACAACAACACGATCGGTGTCGAATATCTCGTCGACCAGGGCGAGCGCGCCTATGTGGAGCGCATCGAGATCCGCGGCAACAGCCGTACGCGCGACTACGTCATCCGCCGCGAATTTGACATGAGCGAAGGTGACGCCTTCAATCAGCAGATGATCACCAAGGCCAAGCGTCGTCTGGAGGCGCTCGGTTACTTCTCTTCCGTCAATATCTCCACGCAGCCGGGCAGCTCCCCCGATCGTGTCGTGGTGGTGGTCGACGTGCAGGATCAGTCGACCGGTTCGTTCGGTGTCGGCGCGGGTTATGCCGCCGGCGGCGACGGTCTGCTGCTCGAAGCATCGATCGAAGAAAAGAACTTCCTTGGCCGCGGTCAGTACATCCGCATCTCGGCCGGCGGCGGTCAGGAAGGCTCGCGCGCCTACGGCGTCAGCTTCACCGAACCCTATTTCCTCGGCTACCGCCTGGCGGCGGGCTTCGACGTCAACCACAGTGAAACGTCGAGCAACGACAATTACGACTACCAGGAAACCAGCGTCGTTCTGCGCGTCACGGCGCCGATCACCGAAGATCTGGCGACGACTTTCCGCTATAACTACAAGCAGATGAAGTACGACGCTGACAACAGCGATCTTTCCGATCTGTCCGCTCCGTATCAGCACCTCGTTGAGGACAGCCCGTGGACACGTTCCTCCGTCTCGCAGACGCTGACCTACAACACGCTCGATGACACTGTTCTGCCGCGCGAAGGCATCTACGCGACGGCGACGCAGGAAATTGCCGGCCTCGGTGGCGACTCGCAGTTCTATAAGATCTACGGCAAGGCCCGCTACTACCACCTGCTTGCTGATGATGCCGATATCATCGGCTCGGTTTCGGCCTCGGCGGGTTATGTCGTCGGCTTCGGTGAGCACCTGAATGTCTTCGACCAGTTCACGCTGACCAATGGCGACATTCGCGGTTTCGAGAACAAGGGTATCGGCCCACGCGTCAGGGGTGACAACGACGATCCGCTGGGCGGCACAACGTACTTCACCGCATCGGCCGAAGCGACGTTCCCGATGCCGGGCTTCCCGCGCGACTTCAACCTGCGCGGCGCGGTCTTCGCCGATGCCGGCACGTTGTTCGGCAACGACGTTGACCTGAGGGGCGACGGCATTGAGGGCGAAGACGCCTCGCTGCGCGCTTCCGTCGGTGTCGGCGTCGTCTGGCAGTCTCCTTTCGGTGCATTGCGTCTGGATTACGCAATCCCGGTTCTCAAGGAAGACTTCGACAAGACGCAGAACTTCAAGTTTGGCATCAACAACCAATTCTGATATCGGCAGTCCGGAACTGTAAGACTCAATTCCGTTCTGGAGCATTGCCGATGGAGCAAAACGGTTTTTTTCTGCCCCATGAAGGTCTGAGGCTCGCTGAGCTGGCAGAGTTTCTTGGGGCAGAACTCGCCAATTCCGATCATGCCGATGTTATCGTCAAGTCTGTCGCCCCCATCAGCCGGGCGCGGGCTGGCGATGTCTGTTATATCCTGTCGCGCCGTAACCGGGAGGAGTTTGCGACATGCGAGGCCTCGGCGGTGATCTGCGACAAAGCGCTTGCCGATCTCGTTCCTCCGCATCTTCCGGTTATCTTTTCGTCCAATCCGCATGCTGCCTTCGCAATGGCGGGAGGCTTGTTCTACCCCGCAGCATTGCGTCCGGTCGCTCTTTCGGGTGAAAGCGAGATTGCTCCGAGCGCGATCATCGATCAGAGCGCCAAACTTGAAAAGGGCGTGATCGTCGAACCGTTGGCCGTGATTGGTGCGCATGCCGAGATCGGGACGGGAACGCGCATCGGCGCGAACAGCGTCATTGGCCCGAATGTCAAGATCGGCCGGGATTGTTCGATTGCGGCTGGAGCGAGCATTCTTTGCGCGCTGATCGGCAATGGCGTCATCCTCCACAATGGCGTTCGGATCGGCCAGGATGGTTTTGGTTATGCACCGGGGCCGCGCGGCATGATCAAGATCGTTCAGATCGGCCGGGTGATTATCCAGGACAATGTCGAGATCGGCGCCAACACCACCGTCGACCGCGGCGCCATGGACGACACTGTGATCGGCCAGGGGACAAAAATCGACAATCAGGTCCAGATTGGCCACAACGTCCAGATCGGCCGCCATTGCGCCATCGTTTCGCAGGTCGGCATCGCCGGCAGCACGAAGATCGGCAATGGCGTGCAGATCGGCGGCCAGGTGGGAATCAAGGGGCATGTGACGATCGGTGACGGCGTGCAGATCGCTGCCAAAAGCGGTATCATGACCGACCTTGCCGCCGGCGGACAATATGGCGGTGTCCCTGCACGTCCGCTAAAAGACTATCTGAGAGAGGCCGCGCAACAGGTGTCGAAGTCCAAGTTGCGCGGGAGGAACCCTGGAGGCAAGCAAGATGACTGAGGAAGCCACGACGACGCTTTCTTCGGCTGATATTTCCGAAATCATGAAGCTGCTGCCGCATCGCTATCCGTTTCTCATGGTCGACAAGATCATCGAGATCGACGGCGACAACGCGGCGATCGGCATCAAGAACGTCACGGTGAACGAGCCGCATTTCACCGGCCATTTTCCCGAAGCGCCGATCATGCCCGGGGTTTTGCTGATCGAGGGCATGGCGCAGACGGCGGGCGCCATCTGCGCCAAGAAGGAAGGGCAGACCGGCAACCTCGTCTACTTCATGACCATCGAGAATGCGCGCTTCCGCAAGCCGGTCGTGCCCGGCGACCGCGTCGAATTCCACGTGAAGAAGCACAAGCAGCGTGGCAATATCTGGAAATTCCATTGCGACGCCAAGGTCGACGGCGCACTTGTCGCCGAAGCCGATATCGGCGCGATGATCGTTCGTAAGGATCAGGCATGAGCAATATCGCCGAAAGCGCCCGTATTCATCCGATGGCTGTCGTCGAAGACGGAGCTACCATCGGCGAGGGCGTCAAAATCGGTCCTTTCTGCCATGTCGGGCCGCATGTTGTCCTGCATGCGAATGTCGAGCTCCTGGCGCATGCGGTCGTCAACGGCCGCACCGTGATCGGCAAAGGCACGCGCATCTTTCCGATGGCCGTGGTCGGCGGTGATCCGCAGAGCGTGCACCACGGCGGCGAGGAAACGACGCTGACGGTCGGCGCCAATTGCACGATCCGCGAAGGTGTGACGATGAACACCGGCACGGCCGATTTCGGCGGCCAGACGATCGTTGGCGACAACAACCTTTTCCTTGCCAATTCCCACGTCGCGCACGACTGCCGGGTCGGCAACCATGTGATCATGTCGAACAACGTCATGCTCGCCGGCCATGTCGTCATCGAGGATCGCGTTATCCTGGGCGGCGGCTCGGCTGTTCACCAGTTCACCCGCGTCGGCCGCCACGCCTTCGTCGGCGGCCTGTCGGCGGTGAGTTACGATGTCATTCCCTATGGCATGCTGAACGGTAATCCAGGTCTGCTGGGCGGCCTCAACGTCGTCGGCATGACGCGGGCCGGCATCGACCGCGCCGTCATCCACCGGGTGCGCCGCGCCTACAAGGCGATCTTCGAAGGAACGGGCTCCGTGCGCGAAAACGCCGCCGCGATCCGTGAGGAATATGCCGATTGCGAGCAGGTGGTGCAGATCCTCGACTTCATTGCAGCCGACAGCGACCGCGCACTGTCCTCGCCGACCCGGGGGCAGAAGGGCTAGTCCGTGGCTTTAACAGGCGACACCGCTGCGGGCCGGTTGGCGATCATCGCCGGCGGTGGCCTTCTGCCTTGCTATGTCGCCGAAGCCGCGCGCGCGGCTGGCGAAAATCCCGTTATCGTCGCGCTGAAGGACGAAAGTGATCCACGTTGGGAAGGCTATGATCACGCCGTTATCGGCATCGGCGATTTCGCCGCCCTTGAGGGCCTCTTCAACCGATATGGCGTCGGACGTGTGGTGATGTCGGGAAGTGTGCGCCGCCGGCCGGAATGGCGCGAGGTGCGCCCGACGTTGCGCATTCTGATGAAGGTCCCGGCCGCCATTCGCACATTGCTCTCAGGCGGCGACGATACGGTTCTGCAGATGGTGATCCGGTTGATCGAGGGGAACGGGCGGCGGGTCGTCGGCGCCCACGAGATCGCCCCCGACCTGCTCGCTTCCGTTGGCCCGCTTGGTGCCGCCGCCCCCGGCGAGGAAGACCGGCGAGATATCAGCCGAGCCGCCGATGCCGCCGAGACGCTTGGCCGGCTGGATGTCGGGCAGGGTGCAGTCAGCATCGGCGGGCGCGTTGTCGCGCTGGAAGGACTTGAGGGCACAGATGAGATGCTGGACCGTGTTGCCGGCCTCAGGACCGCCGGACGGATTTCGCCGCGCCGCCGCGGCGTGCTCGTCAAGCTCTGCAAGCCGCAACAGGACATTCGCGCTGACCTGCCGGCGATCGGCGTTGCCACAATCCTGAACGCTGCGAAAGCCGGCCTTGCCGGCATCGCAATCGAGGCCGGTCGCTCGCTGGTGCTTGATCGGACCGCGGTCATCAGCGCCGCCGACGAGGCTGGGTTGTTCGTCTGCGGCATCGATCGTGGTCTGCCGGCATGGGGGCTCGAATGAACGGAGCGCCGCTGAAGATCGCCGTCATTGCCGGGGAAGTGTCGGGCGATCTGCTTGGCGCCGATCTCATCGCGGCGCTGAAGCGGATTTACAGCGGGCCGGTGGAGCTTGTCGGCGTTGGCGGCGAGGGGCTGCAGGCGGAGGGGTTGAAATCCCTGTTCGATTTTTCCGAGCTGTCGATCATGGGCATCACCCAGGTGCTGAGCCGGCTGCCAAGGCTGTTTGGCCTGATCCGTCAAACCACGGCTGAGATCGTCGCCGCAAAGCCGGATATTCTTGTCATCATCGACAGTCCCGATTTCACCCATCGCGTCGCCAAGCGCGTGCGCACCGCGTTGCCCGATCTGCCGGTCGTCAATTACGTCTGTCCGAGCGTCTGGGCCTGGAAGGAATATCGCGCCACGCGCATGCTCGCCTATGTCGATCACGTGCTTGCCGTCCTGCCCTTTGAACCGGCAGCCATGCAGCGCCTCAATGGGCCGGCGACGACATACGTCGGGCATCGTCTGGTCGCCGACCCAGCGCTGCTGGAGACACGTCGCCTGCGCCTGGGAAGGCAGCCAGGTAACGCTCCGATCCTGCTTCTTCCCGGCTCGCGCTCCTCCGAGATCCAGAAGCTTCTGCCTTACTTCGAGATCGCCGCGAATGAAATCGTCGCCCGCAATGGGCCGACACGCTTCATTCTGCCGACGGTGACGCACAGGCAAGCGCTTGTCCGCGAAATCACGGCGGCGTGGGCGGTAAAGCCAGAGATCGTCGTCGGCGCGCAAGCAAAATGGAAGGCCTTTGCCGAGGCCGATGCGGCCATGGCGGCGTCCGGAACCGTTATTCTCGAACTCGCCCTTGCCGACGTTCCCGTCGTCTCCGCCTACAAGGTCGACTGGATCATGCGCATGCTGACATCGGGCATCAAGACCTGGACCGGCGCGCTGCCGAACCTGATCGCGGATTACCCGGTCGTGCCGGAATATCTGAACGATGTCGTTCGCGGCGCAAGCCTTGCGCGCTGGATGGAAAGGCTGTCGGCCGACACCTATCAGCTTAAGGCGATGAAGGAAGGCTACGAGCTCATCTGGCAGCGCATGCAGACGGAAAAGCCGCCCGGCGAACAGGCTGCCGAAATCCTTCTCGACGTTTTGAACAAGAAAAAACCCGGCCATTCCTGACCGGGTTTCTTTTGAGCTCTGAAGCGATCAGCGCTTCGAAACCGGGATGTAGTCGCGCTTCGGTTCACCGACATATAGCTGGCGCGGACGGCCGATGCGCTGTTCCGGATCCTCGATCATCTCGTTCCACTGGGCGATCCAGCCGACGGTGCGGGCAAGCGCGAAGAGCACGGTGAACATGGTGGTGGGGAAGCCCAGCGCCTTCAGCGTAATGCCGGAATAGAAGTCGATATTGGGATAGAGCTTCTTCTCGATGAAATATTCGTCGGTGAGCGCGATGCGCTCCAGCTCCATCGCAACTTCCAGCAACGGATCGTCCTTGATGCCGAGTTCGCCAAGCACTTCATGCGTCGTCTTCTGCATGATCTTGGCGCGCGGATCGTAGTTCTTATAGACGCGGTGGCCGAAGCCCATCAGCCGGAACGGATCGTTCTTGTCCTTGGCGCGGGCAATATATTCCGGAATGTGGTCGACCGTGCCGATTTCCGTCAGCATGTTGAGAGCCGCTTCGTTGGCGCCGCCATGGGCGGGGCCCCAGAGGCAGGCGATGCCGGCGGCGATGCAGGCGAACGGGTTGGCGCCCGACGAACCGGCGAGACGGACGGTCGAGGTCGAAGCGTTCTGCTCGTGATCGGCATGCAGGATGAAGATGCGGTCCATGGCGCGGGCAAGCACCGGATTGACCACATATTCCTCGCAGGGGACGGCAAAGCACATGCGCAGGAAGTTCGACGCATAGTCGAGGTCGTTCTTCGGGTAAACGAAGGGCTGGCCGATATGATACTTGTAGGCCATAGCGGCAAGCGTCGGCATCTTGGCGATCATGCGCAGGCTGGCGACCATGCGCTGGTGCGGATCGGTGATGTCTGTGGAGTCGTGATAGAAGGCCGACAGGGCGCCGACACAGCCGCACATCACAGCCATCGGATGCGCATCACGGCGGAAGCCGGTGAAGAAGCGGCTCATCTGCTCATGCACCATCGTGTGGTGCGTGACGCGATAGTCGAAGTCCTTCTTCTGCGCGGCCGTCGGCAGTTCGCCGTAGAGCAGGAGGTAGCAGACCTCGAGGAAGTCGCCGTGCTCGGCAAGCTGCTCGATTGGATAGCCGCGGTGCAGCAGCACACCTTCGTCACCGTCGATATAGGTGATTTTGGATTCACAGGATGCGGTCGAGGTGAAGCCCGGATCGTAAGTGAAGGAAGCGGTGTTTTTGTAGAGGGCACCGATGTCGATGACGCTCGGGCCGATCGTGCCGCTTTTAACGGCGAGGTCGACTGATTTGTCACCGATTTTTATTGTAGCGCTTTGATCCGTCATGCTGATCCTCCGAAATGTCGGTGGCGCCACAAAAGCGCCATAGGGGTTAAGCGTCCTTTCCGATAGCTATATGATCGTGACGCTAATGCCAAGTTACCGTGATGGCATTTTGTGCATTGCGGCATCACCTTTTAGGCACCGCAGCGATGAGCCGCACGCATAACGGAAGCCGATGATTCGACTTGCCTTTTGCTCCTTTGGTTTTTCCTTCGTATTTCAACCGATTATTCTTGCCGGATTTGCGTGAAGGTTGCATTCTGGCGACTTCGCGGGGGTCATTTTGGGCGGCGCATGCAGGAACAGACGACAGCCGAATTGCGGCCGCAAGTGGGCGCCGGCCTTGCCGATCCGCCGAATTTTCCTGCGCCTGCGGTGGTGACTCAATCGGTAAGGACGCAGTCGCAGACCCCGTTGCGTCATCGGCTGCTGGCCGCCGCCCGGCAATCGCTGCCTGCCGGAGCCTACATGCTGGGCGAAGAGGCCGATTATGGCCGAATGCTGCTGTTCTCGCCGGTCTTCCTCGGAGCCGGCTCGGCCTTCTGGTTTCTTGCGGCATCGGATTTGCCCCTCGTTCCATCGCTGCTCTGCTTGCTGGTGTCGGCGGCCGCGGTTTTCCTCACCGGTCCCAGCCGGCCGGCCTTGCGCGCAAGTTTGATGGCGCTGGCACTTTTCGCCGGCGGCATGCTCTCGGCTCAGTTTGAGAGCTGGCGGGCTTCGACGGTGATCCTCGATTCATCCGTGACGACG
Organism: Rhizobium sp. NLR10b; assembly: GCF_019685435.1. Classification (NCBI taxonomy): domain Bacteria; kingdom Pseudomonadati; phylum Pseudomonadota; class Alphaproteobacteria; order Hyphomicrobiales; family Rhizobiaceae; genus Rhizobium; species Rhizobium sp. NLR10b. Next base: position 209,842 of record NZ_JABDWV010000007.1, read on the forward strand.
ACGGTGACCGGCCGTGTCGAACGGCGGGAAGGGGACGGCCGCGGGCGCTGGCGCTACATTCTTGCCGTCACAGGCACCGAGGCTCCGGAGCTGAAACGGCCGCCGAGACGCATCACCGCGATCGTCCGGGGCGCCGATGCGCCTTTCGAAATCGGCGACATCATCACCGGCAAGGCACGGCTGACACCGCCGGCGGGCCCCGCACTTCCCGCGCTCAACGATTTCTCCTTCGGTGCCTATTTCGACGGCATCGGTGCCAACGGTTTCTTCTATGGTGCGCCGGAGAAACTCGACTTGGAGGCAGGCCCGCAGGCGGCCAGCTCGACGTCGGACGCTCTGTTCGAATGGCTCTACCGGCTGCGCAGCAGCATCGGCGACCGCATAAGATCGATCCTGCCCGGCGATACCGGCGCTTTTGCCGCTGCTCTGGTGACGGATGAACGGCGCGCCATCTCGAAGACGACGACGGAGGCGCTGCGCCAGTCCGGCCTTGCCCATATCGTCGCGATCTCGGGCCTCAACATGGCGCTGTCGGCCGGCATCTTCTTCGTCGGCTTCCGCATGCTGCTCTGCCTCTTTCCCGGCGTCGCCCAAGCCTATCCGACAAAGAAGATCGCCGCCGCCGGTGCGCTCATGGCCGTCACCGCCTATTACCTGATCTCCGGTTTCGGGGTTTCGGCCGAGCGCGCTTTTATCATGATGACCATCATGCTGATTGCCGTCTTCTTCGATCGGCCGTCGATCAGCCTGCGCAATGTCGTTCTCTCTGCGCTCATCATCATCGCCATTTCACCTTCGGAAGTATTGGGACCGAGCTTTCAGATGTCCTTTGCCGCGACATTGGCTTTGGTATCGGGCTATCAGCTGTGGAAGGACAGGCGTGTCCGTGAAAACGCTTTCCTGAAATTGCCGATCATCAGGCCGGTGGTTGTCGTCGCCGGTTTCTTCGGCGGCGTCTTCCTGACCTCGCTGATCGGCGGTTTTTCCACCGCCCTGTTTTCGATCGAGCATTTTCATCGCCTGACGGCTTACGGCCTGCCGGCAAACCTTGCGACGATGCCGATCATCTCCTTCATCGTCATGCCGGCCGGGCTGCTGGCGATGCTGCTCATGCCCTTCGGGCTGGATGCTCCGCTCTGGACGGCGGTCGGATTCGGCCTCGATCTGGTGATTGCGGTTGCCAAGACGGTGTCCGGCTGGGGCGGCGATATCGGCATCGGCCGCTTGCCCGCCTGGTATTTCGCAGTGGCGGTGGCAGGCTTTCTGCTGCTGACGCTGCTGCGCACCCGGCTGCGCCATGTCGGCACATCCATCATCGCCGTCTCGACACTCACCGTACTGCTGCTGCCGGCTCCCCGCCCGCCGGATCTGGTGATTTCGGAGGATGGTGGTCTGGTTGCGGTCGTTGCGGCTGAGGCAATCGCGTCCAACCGTGAAAACCCGCCGGATTTCATCTTCGACCAGTGGCAGCGAGCGCTGGTCCTGCCGACACATGTTCCACCGAAGATGCTGGATGGTCCGGCTATCCCGCCGGAAGGAGAAGACCGCCGAGTCAGGCTTTCCCGCGATCAGCAGAACGAAGCGAGCGCAGCGATGCGGGCAGCCGCAGCAGGCGGTGAAGCAAACCGGTTTTCCTGCGTCAAGAAGGCGTGGTGCACATCACGACTCGGCAATGGCCATATCGTCACCGTCATCGACAATGCCGCCTATCTCGGCCCGGCCTGCGATACGGCCGATATCGTCGTGACCTCAGTCCGCCTGCGTTTCAACAGCTGCCGTTCAGGCGGGACGCTCTTCACCGGCGAGACGCTCCGCAGGACCGGTTCCGTCGAATTGCGCTTCGCCGATGCCGGCCTGCAGGTCGCAACCGCATTCGAGGCGCTATCGCGGCCATGGATGCGCCATCGCGCCTATGATTGGCGCAAAGACAGTTTTACCGAATCCGGTCCGGCTGCTGTCAGTGATAACGGCGAATGAGGCCGACGAGCTTGCCCTGCACCTTGACGCGGTCCGGCCCGAAAATCCGGGTCTCGTAAGCCGGGTTGGCGGCTTCCAACGCGATCGAGGCGCCCTTCCGGCGGAAGCGTTTCAGCGTTGCTTCCTCGTCGTCGACGAGGGCAACGACGATGTCGCCGGGACTTGCGGTGCTGCCGTTGCGGATGATCACGGTGTCGCCGTCGAAGATGCCGGCGTCGATCATCGAATCGCCCTTGACCTCCAGCGCGTAGTGCTCACCGGAGCCAAGCATGTCCGCGGGAATGATGATGTCATGCGTGTTGTTCTGGATCGCCGAGATCGGAACGCCGGCGGCGATTCTTCCCATGACCGGCACGGAGACAGAGTTGCCGTTGTCGGCGACCGGCTTTGCGGCAGCGGGGGCGGCGACCGGCTGGGGTTTGCCGAGGCTGCCCTCGATGACGCTCGGCGAAAAACCGCGGCGCTGTTGCAGGCTGGGGTTATAGGCCTCCGGAAGCTTGATCACTTCAAGCGCCCGGGCGCGATTCGGTAGCCGGCGAATGAAGCCGCGCTCCTCGAGCGCCGTGATCAGGCGGTGAATGCCGGATTTCGAGGCGAGATCCAGGGCATCCTTCATTTCGTCGAAGGAGGGAGGGACGCCGGATTCCTTCATGCGCTCATGAATGAAAAGGAGAAGCTCCTGTTGTTTGCGCGTGAGCATCGACGTCAGACCCCTGATTGAAACAAATCCAGAACAGACACTATATGTTCCATATGTGTTCCGCAAGTAGCTAAATTTCCGTAAAACTTCGGGCCAACTCGTCGAGATTTTTAATTTCATTCGACGGGATTGGCGCACATCGCTTGCATTCGGGGAGGGGCTGTCGCACATCTTTGCCCCTTTCAGGAGGATATCATGAACGCGCATTCCGCCAAGTCGCATCCGCTGGATCACGTCGTGCTGCCGGTGGTCAATATCGATCTGGCGCGTGAGAGGCTCGGCAAGCTCGGTTTCACCGTCGCCGCCGATGGGCGCCATCCCTTCGGAACGGAGAATGCCTGCGTCTTTTTCGCCGACAAGACCTATCTGGAGCCGCTTGGCGTGGCGAGCGTCGAGGAGAGCGAGGCAGCGGCCCGCCACGGCAATGTCTTCATCGCCCGCAATCGCGCCTTCCGCTTCCGCTGCGGCGAGGAGGGATTGTCTGCGCTGGCCTTCCTCAGCGAGGATGCCGGCCTCGATCATAAGCGCTTTGTCAGCAACGGCGCGAGCGCCGGCGAGATGTTGCAATTCAGCCGGCCGATGCGGATGCCGGATGGTTCGGAGACCGTCGGCAGCTTCAAGCTGGCCTTTGCAGCTGATCTGCGCGCACCCGATTTCTTTCTCTTTACCTGCCAGCGCATCAATTCCTTCCCGACAGATCGCGCCGCGCTGGAGACGCATGCCAATGGCGTGATCGGCATTGCCGAGATCGCGCTTTGTGCGCCGGACCCGGCGGCATTCGCCGCCTTCGTCGGACTTGCGATAGGGCAGGCGGCGGCGGAGAAAACCGGTTTCGGCGTGAATATCGCGGCATCAAATGCGAAGATCAGCCTGATGACGCCCGAAGGGCTGGAGGCCTATTTCGAGCTTGCCGTCTCATCCGCCGATCGTGGTCTGCGCGGCCGGGTAATCCTCTTCACCGTCGCCGATCTTGCCGTGACAGAAGCGCATTTGGGTGCTAACGGGATCACATTCACGCGCAAGAACAATCGCATTCTGGTGAAGTCTACGCCCGGGCAGGGTGCGCTCTTCGCCTTCGAGGAAACACGATGAGCACCGACACGAATTCCGAAGTCAGGATCGGCGAAGGCGAAGGTCAGGTCACCTTTTCCAATACCGCCCGCCTGTCGCTGATTGCCGGCCCCTGTCAGATGGAGAGCCGGGACCACGCCTTCATGGTCGCCGGCACGCTGAAGGAGCTTTGCGCAAAGCTTGGCATGGGTCTTGTCTACAAAAGCTCCTTCGACAAGGCCAACCGCACCTCGCTCTCGGCCGAGCGCGGCATCGGCCTGGAAAAGGGCATGGAGGTCTTTGCCGACCTCAAGAAGGAATTCGGCTTTCCGGTCATAACCGACGTCCATACGGCCGAGCAATGCGCCGAGGTGGCCAAGGTGGTCGATGTCCTGCAGATCCCGGCCTTCCTCTGCCGTCAGACCGACCTACTGATCGCCGCCGCAAGGACCGGCCGTGCCGTCAATGTCAAGAAGGGCCAGTTCCTCGCCCCCTGGGACATGAAGAACGTCCTGAAGAAGCTCAACGCCAGCGGCAATCCGAATGTGCTCTTGTGCGAGCGTGGCGCTTCCTTCGGCTACAATACGCTGGTCTCCGACATGCGCTCGCTGCCGATTATGGCGGCGATGGGCGCTCCCGTCATCTTCGACGCGACGCATTCCGTCGCTCAGCCGGGCGGGCAGGGCGATTCCTCCGGCGGCCAGCGCGAGTTCGTGGAAACGCTGGCGCGCGCGGCAGTGGCGACGGGAATTGCCGGCGTCTTCCTCGAAACCCATCAGGACCCCGACAACGCGCCGTCCGATGGCCCGAATATGGTTTATCTCAAGGACATGCCGCGACTGCTCGAGAAGCTGCTTGCCTTCGATGCGATCGCCAAGTCCTGACGTTCAACAAGCTGACATGTTCGTGGTTTAGGCCACGACGGAATGCTGGTTCGGAGGCCGGAAATTGCGGCATTGTAATTTGCACGCCTTCGATTATGACAGGCTTCGAACGACTTATCACCCACCGAGCAGGAAGAACCCATGACTGCAATCACCGATATCATCGCCCGCGAGATCCTCGATAGCCGTGGCAACCCCACCGTCGAAGTCGACGTCTATCTCGAAGACGGCAGCATGGGCCGCGCGGCCGTTCCCTCGGGCGCCTCGACGGGCGCGCATGAGGCGGTTGAGCTGCGCGACGGCGGCAAGCGCTATCTCGGCAAGGGCGTCGAAAAGGCGGTCGAGGCCGCCAACACCGAGATCTTCGACGCGATCGGCGGCATCGACGCCGAAAACCAGATTCAGATCGACAACATCATGATCGAGCTCGACGGCACGCCGAACAAGTCGCGCCTCGGCGCCAACGCCATCCTCGGCGTCTCGCTCGCCGTCGCCAAGGCTGCCGCCCAGGCATCCGGCCTGCCGCTTTACCGCTACGTCGGCGGCGCTTCCGCCAGCCTCCTGCCGGTGCCGATGATGAACATCATCAACGGCGGCGCCCATGCCGACAATCCGATCGACTTCCAGGAATTCATGATCCTGCCGGTCGGCGCCGATTCGATCGCCGACGCCGTGCGTATGGGGTCGGAAGTCTTCCATACGCTTCGAAAGGAGCTTGCCGCGCAGGGCCACAACACCAATGTCGGTGACGAAGGCGGCTTCGCCCCCGGCCTGAAGAGCGCGCCCGAAGCCCTGGATTTCATCATGAAGTCGATCGAGAAAGCCGGCTACAAGCCGGGCGACGACATGTGCCTCGGCCTCGACTGCGCCTCGACGGAATTCTTCAAGGACGGCAAGTATGTTCTCGAAGGGGAAGGCCGTACGCTCGAATCGGGCGCCATGGCCGAATATCTCGCCGAGCTCGCCGGCAAATACCCGATCATCTCGATCGAGGACGGCATGGCCGAAGACGACTGGGACGGCTGGAAGGCGCTGACCGATCTGATCGGCAAGAAGACCCAGCTCGTCGGCGACGATCTCTTCGTCACCAACTCCGCCCGCCTTCGCGACGGCATCCGCATGGGCGTCGCCAACTCGATCCTCGTCAAGGTCAACCAGATCGGCTCGCTGACGGAAACCCTCGACGCCGTCAACACGGCGCATAAGGCGGCCTATACCGCGGTCATGTCGCACCGCTCCGGCGAAACCGAAGATTCGACCATCGCCGATCTTGCCGTTGCCACCAACTGCGGCCAGATCAAGACCGGTTCGCTGTCGCGTTCCGACCGTCTCGCCAAGTACAATCAGCTGATCCGCATCGAGGAAGGCCTCGGCCCCCAGGCCCAGTATGCCGGCCGCTCGATCATCAAAGGCTGATCGTTCCGATTTTCAACGGCTCGACCCGCGCCTCCCGGCGCGGGTTTTTTCGTGCGCGCTTTCTACGGTCAATGAACGGTTAATCTCTGCGCGTTATGCTGAGCGAATTGGTAATGCGTTCAAGAGCATGCGTGTATGTGGACAAAGCATCATAAGAAGAGAAAGCTCGGCCGCTTCGTCATTCCGGCCATGACGGTCGCCTTCCTTTCCTATTTCGGTTATCATTGCATCCATGGCGATTATGGCCTGCGGGCGACGGAGACGTTCGAGCGTCAGCGCGTCGCGCGCGAAAGGGAGCTTGCCGTCCTTAAGGCGAAGCGCGAACATCTGGAAAGCCAGGTCGCGCTGCTGAGTGATGGCTCGCTCGACAAGGATATGTTGGACGAAAAGGCGCGATATCAGCTGAATATGTCGCGCGCGGACGAGATCGTCATTTTCAACCATTATTCCAATTAACCGAAATCGGGTTAATTGGAATTCCAGATTTGTTTTCAATCATTTAGCGCCGAATACGAGCCATGCAATTATGGCATTGCTGTGGTCATATTTCTTCCCTATGGTACGCGCCACCGAGAAACGACAAACCCATAGGGAGGGTTGAATGGCGCCGCGAAAGACCGCGACCGTTTCCAGCCGCAAAACTGCAGCAAAACCAGCAGCCAAAGCATCGAATGGAGGCCCGGTAGCCGACTTCGATCGGGATGAGGAACTCAAGGCCTATCGCGAGATGCTACTGATCCGCCGCTTCGAGGAGAAGGCCGGTCAGCTTTACGGCATGGGCTTCATCGGCGGCTTTTGTCATCTCTATATCGGTCAGGAAGCCGTCGTTGTCGGCATGCAGATGGCACAGAAGGAAGGCGATCAGGTCATCACCGCCTATCGCGACCACGGCCATATGCTGGCAACCGGCATGGAGGCGCGCGGCGTCATGGCGGAGCTGACCGGGCGCCGCAGCGGCTATTCCCACGGGAAGGGCGGCTCGATGCACATGTTCTCGAAAGAGAAGCATTTCTACGGCGGTCACGGCATCGTCGGCGCCCAGGTTTCGCTCGGAACGGGGCTTGCTTTTGCAAACCACTACCGCGGCAACGGCAATGTCGCCATCGCCTATTTTGGCGACGGCGCTGCCAACCAGGGCCAGGTCTACGAGAGCTTCAACATGGCGGCGCTCTGGAAGCTGCCGATCGTCTATATCGTCGAAAACAACCGTTACGCCATGGGCACCTCGACCGCCCGTGCCACCGCCCAGTCGAACTATTCGCTGCGCGGCTCCGGTTTCGGCATTCCCGGCATTCAGGTCGACGGCATGGACGTTCGCGCCGTCAAGGCGGCGGCCGACGAGGCGCTAGAACATTGCCGCTCCGGCAAGGGGCCGATCATTCTCGAAATGCTGACCTATCGTTATCGCGGCCACTCCATGTCCGATCCGGCGAAATATCGCACGAAGGAAGAAGTGCAGAAGATGCGCTCCGAGCAGGACCCAATCGAGCAGGTGAAGGCGCGCCTCATTGAAAAGGGCTGGGCTTCCGAAGACGATCTGAAGGCGATCGACAAGGATGTCCGCGACATCGTCGCCGACAGCGCCGACTTCGCCCAGGCCGATCCGGAGCCGGATGCATCCGAGCTCTACACCGACATTCTGCTTTAATCGGGGAGGGAACCCATGCCTATCGATATCCTCATGCCCGCCCTCTCTCCGACCATGGAAGAAGGCACGCTGTCCAAATGGCTGAAGCAGGAAGGTGACAAGGTCACTTCAGGCGACGTCATTGCCGAAATCGAGACCGACAAGGCGACGATGGAAGTCGAAGCCGTTGACGAAGGCATCATCGGCAAGCTGCTGGTCGACGCCGGCACCGAAGGCGTCAAGGTCAACACCAAAATTGCCGTGCTGCTGCAGGACGGCGAATCCGCTTCGGATATTTCCGCCAAGCCGGCCGCCGCCGCTCCGCAGGTGGCCCAGGAAGAAAAGCCGACCAACACCGGTTCGGCCTCAGCGCCGCTTCCGGCCGAGCCGAAGGCTGTCGTTCCGAATGACCCGGAGATTCCAGCTGGCACCGAAATGGTGTCAATGACCGTGCGTGAAGCGCTGCGCGACGCCATGGCCGAAGAAATGCGCGCCAGCGACGACGTCTTCGTCATGGGCGAGGAAGTCGCCGAATATCAGGGCGCCTACAAGGTCACGCAGGGCCTGCTGCAGGAATTCGGCCCCCGCCGCGTCATCGATACGCCGATCACCGAGCACGGCTTTGCCGGAGTCGGCGTCGGTGCCGCCATGGCCGGCCTTCGCCCGATCGTCGAATTCATGACCTTCAACTTCGCCATGCAGGCGATCGACCATATCATCAACTCGGCCGCCAAGACGCTGTATATGTCTGGCGGCCAGATGGGCGCTCCGATCGTCTTCCGCGGCCCGAACGGTGCCGCCGCACGCGTCGGCGCCCAGCACAGCCAGGACTATGCCGCCTGGTACAGCGCCATCCCCGGCCTGAAAGTCGTCATGCCCTACACGGCATCCGACGCCAAGGGCCTGCTGAAGGCGGCAATCCGCGACCCGAACCCGATCATCTTCCTCGAAAACGAAATTCTCTACGGCCAGCACTTCGACGTGCCGAAGCTCGATAATTTCGTGCTGCCGATCGGCAAAGCGCGCATCCATCGCCCGGGCAAGGACGTCACGGTCGTGTCCTTCGGCATCGGCATGACTTATGCGACGAAGGCGGCCGCCGAGCTCGAACAGCTCGGCATCGACGTTGAACTGATCGATCTTCGCACCATCCGCCCGATGGATCTGCCGACCGTTATCGAATCGGTAAAGAAAACCGGCCGCCTCGTCACCGTCGAGGAGGGTTATCCGCAATCATCCGTCGGCACCGAAATAGCCACCCGCGTCATGCAGCAGGCCTTCGACTATCTCGATGCGCCAATCCTGACGATCGCCGGTAAGGACGTGCCGATGCCTTACGCCGCCAATCTCGAAAAGCTGGCCCTTCCGAATGTCGGCGAAGTCGTCGATGCGGTGAAGGCCGTTTGCTACAAATAAGGGGAGGGTATTTCGATGCCGATCAATATCACGATGCCCGCCCTCTCTCCGACCATGGAAGAAGGCAATCTTTCCAAGTGGCTGGTCAAGGAAGGCGACACGGTCAGGTCTGGCGATGTCATCGCCGAGATCGAGACCGACAAGGCGACGATGGAAGTCGAAGCCGTCGATGAAGGCACGGTTGCCAAGCTGGTCGTTCCGGCCGGCACCGAAGGCGTCAAGGTCAACGCGCTGATTGCGGTTCTCGCCGCTGACGGTGAGGATGTCGCCGCCGCCGCAAGCGGTGCCGGCTCCGCCGCGCCGGCCAAGGCTGAAGCCCCACCCGCTCCGAAGGCAGAGGCTGCACCGGCGAAGGCTGAGTCCGCTCCGGCTGCCGCCGCTGCACCGGCATCGGTTTCGGCAGGCGGTAACCGCACCTTCTCTTCGCCGCTCGCCCGCCGTCTCGCCAAGGAAGCCGGTATCGATCTTTCCGCTGTCGCAGGCTCCGGCCCGCATGGCCGCGTCATCAAGAGCGATGTCGAAGCCGCCGTTGCCGGCGGTGGCGCCAAGGCTGCGCCGGCTCCGGCCGCTGCTGCTTCCGCTCCGGAGGCCGCTCCGGCCCCGGCCGCTGCAGCGCCGAAGGGCGCTTCCGAGGAAGCCGTGCTCAAGCTCTTCGAACCGGGTTCTTATGAGCTCGTGCCGCATGACGGCATGCGCAAGACGATCGCCCGGCGCCTGGTCGAATCCAAGCAGACGATCCCGCATTTCTACGTCAGCGTCGATTGCGAGCTCGATGCTCTGATGGCGCTGCGCGCTCAGCTGAACGATGCGGCCCCGCGCAAGGACAATGCCCCGGCCTACAAGCTCTCGGTCAACGACATGGTCATCAAGGCCATGGCGCTGGCGCTGCGCGATGTTCCGGATGCAAACGTCTCCTGGACCGACAGCAACATGGTCAAGCACAAGCACGCCGATGTCGGCGTCGCCGTCTCGATTCCCGGCGGCCTGATCACGCCGATCATCCGCAAGGCCGAGCAGAAGACGCTGTCCGTCATCTCTAACGAGATGCGCGATCTCGGCAAGCGGGCCAAGGACCGCAAGCTGAAGCCCGAGGAATACCAGGGCGGCACCAGCTCGGTCTCGAATATGGGCATGATGGGCGTCAAGAACTTCGCAGCCGTCGTCAACCCGCCGCACGCGACGATCCTCGCGGTCGGCGCCGGCGAGCAGCGGGTCGTCGTCAAGAACGGCGAAATGGCGATCGCCACGGTCATGAGCGTTACGCTGTCGACCGACCATCGCTGCGTCGACGGTGCGCTCGGTGCCGAGCTGCTCCAGGCCTTCAAGGGCTACATCGAAAATCCGATGGGCATGCTTGTCTGATAGCGAAGCGGAGGCGGAAATGACCAAGACCGTTCTTTGCTATGGCGACTCGCTGACCTGGGGTTATGACGCCGAGACGATCGGCCGTCATGAGTACAAGAATCGCTGGCCGAGCGTGCTTCAGGCAGCGCTCGGCAGCGAGGCGCGCGTCATCGCCGAAGGCCTGAACGGTCGCACGACCGCTTTCGACGATCACCTCGCCGATTGCGACCGCAACGGTGCGCGGGTTCTGCCGACGATCCTGCAGACACATGCGCCGCTCGATCTCGTCATCCTGCTGCTCGGCACCAACGACATGAAGCCGGTTGTTGCCGGTTCGGCCTTCGCCGCATGCCAAGGCATCAGCCGCCTCGTGCGGCTGATCCGCAATCATGCCTGGCCCTTCGAATTCGACGGGCCGGAGATCCTGATCGTGGCGCCGCCGGCGATCTGCGCGACGGGCAATGTGCCTTTCGCCGCCTCCTTTCCCGGCGGCATCGAGGAATCTGCCAAGCTCGCGACACTCTACCGTGACCTTGCCGACGAACTCGGCTGCGGCTTTTTCGACGGCAACTCCGTCGCCAAGACCACGCCGATCGACGGCATTCATCTCGATGCGGAGAACACGCGTGCGCTCGGGCGCGGCCTGGAATCGATCGTGCGGATGATGCTGGGGATCTGAGGATATGACCGCCTTCATCGCCCTGCGGCAGGCCTCACGGCGCGATGCCTCGGAGCTGGCGATCCTGGCGGATATCGCATCGCATGGGTTTGCCTCCTGGCTCTGGTTTGCCGATGTGGCGAATGGCGTCAGCGACACGCCGTTAGAGCGGGGGCGGCTGAAAATGAGTGAGGAGCAGGCTGTCGGCGGCTGGCGGGATGCTGTGATCGCCGAGGCTTATGGCGAGGTCGCCGGTGTGGCGATCGGCCATGCGCTCGATGAAGGCATAGGCGATATCGAGGCGACGATCCCGGCGACAGAGCCGATGCTCGCCTTGCAGAAGACGGTGGTGGGAAGCTGGTTCATCGGCAGTCTCGGCGTCTATCGCCATCTGCGCGGCATCGGCATCGGGCGCAGGCTGCTGGACGATCAGATCGAAAGGGCGGATTACCGCCCGGTCAGTCTCATCACCGCAAGTGATAACGAGGCGGCTCTGTCGCTTTATGGAAGAAACGGATTTCTGGAGGCTGCGCGTGCCGATGCCGTGCCGCTCTTCAAAAACAGCAAGAGACACGCGTGGGTGCTCATGACCCGCAGCGCAGCGTAACAAAAGGGCAGGAAACACATGGCTGAATCCTACGACGTCATCATCATTGGCTCCGGTCCGGGCGGCTATGTCGCCGCCATCCGCGCCAGCCAGCTCGGCCTCAAGACCGCGATCGTCGAGCGCGAGCATATGGGCGGCATCTGCCTGAACTGGGGCTGCATTCCGACAAAGGCGTTGCTGCGTTCGGCCGAGGTGCTCGATCATGCCAATCACTTCAAGGATTTCGGCCTCGTTCTCGAAGGCACGGTCAAGCCGGACGCCAAGGCCGTCGTCGGCCGCTCGCGCGCCGTTTCCGCCCGTCTGAATGCCGGCGTCGGCTTCCTGATGAAGAAGAACAAGATCGACATCATCTGGGGCGAAGCGAAGTTGACGAAGCCCGGCGAGATCGTCGTCGGCAAGTCGTCGAAGCCTGTTGTCGAGCCGCAGCACCCGCTGCCGAAGAACGTCAAGGGCGAGGGCACCTATACCGCCAAGCACATCATCATCGCGACCGGCGCCCGCCCGCGCGCGCTGCCCGGCATCGAGCCGGATGGCAAGCTGATCTGGACCTATTTCGAAGCGCTGAAGCCGGACGCGCTGCCGAAGTCGCTGATCGTCATGGGCTCGGGTGCGATCGGCATTGAATTCGCCAGCTTCTACCGCTCGATGGGCGTCGACGTCACGGTCGTCGAAGTCATGCCGACCATCATGCCGGTCGAGGATGCCGAAATCACCGCCATCGCCCGCAAGCAGCTGGAAAAGCGCGGCCTCAAGATCTTCACCAGTGCCAAGGTGACCAAGGTCGAGAAGGGTGCGGGAAGCATCACGGCGCATGTCGAGACGTCGGACGGCAAGGTGCAGCAGATCACCGCGGACCGGATGATTTCGGCTGTCGGCGTTCAGGGCAACATCGAGAACCTCGGCCTCGAGGCACTCGGCATCAAGACCGACCGCGGCTGCGTCGTCGCCGACGGTTACGGCAAGACCAATGTCGCCGGCATCTATGCGATCGGCGACGTCGCCGGCCCGCCGATGCTGGCGCACAAGGCCGAGCATGAAGGCGTCGTCTGCGTCGAAAAGATCGCCGGGCTGCCGAATGTTCATCCCACAGACAAGGGCAAGGTTCCCGGCTGCACCTATTGCAACCCGCAGGTCGCTTCCGTCGGTTTCACCGAAGCCAAGGCCAAGGAACTGGGCCGCGACATTCGCGTCGGCCGCTTCTCCTTCGCGGCGAACGGCAAGGCGATCGCGCTCGGCGAAGACCAGGGCATGGTGAAGGTGATCTTCGACAAGAAGACCGGCGAGCTGCTCGGCGCCCACATGGTCGGCGCCGAAGTTACCGAGCTCATCCAGGGCTTCGTCGTCGCCATGAACCTCGAAACGACCGAGGAAGAGCTGATGCATACGATCTTCCCGCATCCCACGGTTTCGGAAACCATGAAGGAAGCGGTGCTCGATGCCTATGGCCGTGTGCTGAACGCTTGAGAATTTCGGGGCCGCCCTTTTTTGCCGGAGCGGGAAGTCGCTCCGGTCGGGTGGAAAAAGCGAAAGGAAATCATCATGTCTATGGAGACGCAGGCGTTGCTGGTGTTTTTGCTGATCGGTCTGGTTGCGGGCTTCCTGGCAAGTCTGGTCGTCGGTGGCGGCGGCCTGATCAGATGCCTGCTGAGCGGCATCATCGGCGCCTTCGTCGGCGGTTATCTGTTCAGCGCGCTCGGCATTTCGCTGGGCATTGAAAACGCGCTGGTCGTGCAGATCATCCACGCCACGGTCGGCGCCATCATCGTGGTGCTGGTCGCAAGGGCGGTCGCGTAGCGCAGTTTGAGGTCAGGACAGGCATGGAAGGCGTGGGCTGGATTTCGGCAATCATCATCGGCGGACTTGCAGGCTGGCTCGCCGGCAAGCTGATGGATGCCCGATACGGGATTTTCCTGAACATTGTGCTCGGCATCGTCGGCTCGGTCGTCGCCACCGCCATCCTCGCCCAGTTTCACGTTCAGCTGGCCGGCGGACGGCTCGGCTATTTCGTGACGGGTTTCCTCGGCGCCTGCCTGCTGATATTCCTTGCGCGACTGGTGCGGCGCTAGATCGCGACGCGCTATAGAGACTGTGCCGCATAGGGCGGCGGAAAGCTGAAACTGTAATGGTGACCATTCTCGACACGATCAATCCTGACGCCAAGCGCGTACGCCATCCGGAGAAGGCGCATCGGCCGGATACGGAAGTCATGCGCAAGCCGGACTGGATCCGCGTCAAGGCGCCGACCTCCAAGGGATATGCCGAGACCCGCGCTATCGTGAAGGAGCACAAGCTCGTCACCGTTTGCGAGGAGGCCGGCTGCCCGAATATCGGCGAGTGCTGGGACAAGAAGCACGCGACCTTCATGATCATGGGCGAGATCTGTACCCGCGCCTGCGCCTTCTGCAACGTCGCGACCGGCAAGCCGAACGCGCTCGACATGGCCGAGCCCGAGAACGTCGCCAAGGCCGTCAGGGAGATGGGCCTCAGCCACGTCGTCATCACCTCCGTCGACCGCGACGATCTCGAAGACGGCGGTGCCGAACATTTCGAAAAGGTGATCTGGGCGATCCGCGAGGCCTCGCCGGCAACGACGATCGAAATCCTCACGCCTGATTTTCTGAAGAAGCCGGGCGCCTTAGAGCGCGTCGTCGCCGCCAAGCCCGACGTCTTCAACCACAACATGGAAACGGTTGCCGGCAACTATCTGACGGTTCGCCCCGGCGCCCGTTATTTCCATTCCATCCGGCTCTTGCAGCGGGTGAAGGAACTCGATCCCGCCATGTTCACCAAGTCGGGCATCATGGTCGGCCTCGGCGAGGAGCGTAACGAAGTGCTGCAGCTGATGGACGACCTGCGCACCGCCGATGTCGACTTCCTGACGATCGGCCAGTACCTGCAGCCGACCCGCAAACACCACAAGGTCGAGAGCTTCGTCACCCCGGACGAGTTCAAATCCTACGAAACCGTCGCCTACAGCAAGGGCTTCCTGATGGTCGCCTCCAGCCCGCTGACCCGTTCTTCCCACCATGCCGGCGATGATTTTGCCCGGCTGAGAGCGGCGCGTGAGAAGAAGTTGTTGCTGGCGGCTGAGTAAGGTTTGGGTGCTGCCAAGCTCTCTCTCGTCATGCTCGGGCTTGTCCCGAGCATCTGCAACCGATCGATAGGGCAGCAGATCCTCGGCACAAGGCCGATGATGACGTCGAGTAGGATGGGGAGGTTAGGCAACAAACTGACTGCGGTGGATTTTGCCAAGGTTTTCTTTGGGCAGCCAATGAATATCATATCCGGATTGAAATCGACGCTGGCCGATGCCGATCGCATCCTGGTGATCGGTTGCCCTGGCAGCGGAAAGAGCACGCTTGCAAGGGGGCTCTCGCGAAAGCTCGATCTTCGCTACATTTCCATGGACCGCGACTTCTACTGGCTGCCGGGCTGGAGAAAGAGGCCGCGCGACGAGATTGACCGTCTTATCGCCGATGCCGTGACGGAAGAGCGCTGGATAATGGATGGAACCGGCCTCAATTCCTTCCATCTCCGGCTGCCGCGCGCCGAGGCCGTGATTTGGCTTCGTCCGTCAAGATATGCGTGTCTGTTTGGCGCCGTCTCAAGAACGTTTCGTTATTTTCGGCGTAACCGTCCCGAACTGCCGGCCGGCTGTCCTGAGCGCATCTCGCTGGATGCGCTTGCCTATATCTGGAATTTCGAGCGGGACGCCGTGCCACTGATCGAAGCCGCACTTCGGGATTATGTCGCCGGAAGCGCCGAACGCGGCCTTGGCAACCAGGTTCTTCAGCTAAAATCCCGCCGCCAGATGCGCGAACTCCTTGATCTTCTGGGCGCGCCCACTTAAGTGCCGCCTATGCCGCAGTTCGAAACGCACCGATCCGTACCGCATACGCCCGACCAGATGTTCGATCTCGTTGCCGATGTCGAGCGTTATCCCGAATTCCTGCCGCTCTGCGAAGCGCTTTCCGTCAGGAGCCGCAAGGAGCGCGACGGCAAGATCCTGCTCCTGGCCGACATGACGGTTGGTTATAAGGCGATCCGCGAGACCTTCACGACCCAGGTGTTGTTGAACCGAGCCGAACACGTCATCGAAGTCAAATATATCGATGGTCCGTTCAAATATCTGGAAAACCGGTGGCATTTCGCCGAGACCCCGGCCGGCGGCTGCACGATCAATTTTTTCATCGACTACGAGTTCAAGAGCCGCATTCTGGGCGCGCTGATGGGTTCGATGTTCGACCGCGCCTTCCGCATGTTCACCGAAGCCTTCGAGACAAGGGCGAACAGGATCTACGCCACGGTGTGACGGACGATCGCAGCCGCGTCAGTCGACGAGCAGCGAATGCACCATCTCCAGCGCCGTCTTGACCGTTTCCAGCCGCACCGCGCTGCGGCCGATATCGCCGTAAAGCATTTTTCGATGAATGAGTGCGCCGGTGCGCGATCTGGCGGCGAGATGCACGAGCCCGACCGGTTTTTCCGACGACCCGCCGCCGGGGCCGGCAATGCCCGTGACGGCGACGGCAATCGTGGCGCGCGAGTGGAAGAGGGCGCCATGCGCCATCTGCCGCGCGGTTTCCTCAGAGACCGCACCGAAACGAAGCAATGTTTGTTCCTGCACCCCGAGCAGCTCGACTTTGGCTGCATTCGTATAGGTGACGAATCCCCGGTCGACGACGGCGGATGAACCGGATATCTCCGTCAGTGCCCCGGCGATCAGCCCGCCGGTGCAGGATTCGGCGGTCGAGACCATCTGCCCCGACGCGGTGAAATCGCGGATGATCGCCTCAGCCGCCGAAATTATATCCGGGGGAAAAAGGCTCATCATTTCCTCCCGCGATAGACGACGGTCGCCGTGGCGATTGCCGCGATGCCTTCGCGCCGGCCGACGAAGCCGATCTTCTCGTTGGTCGTCGCCTTGACCGAGCAGCGTTCGAGATCGATGCCGAGATATTCCGACAGTCTTGCCCGCATGGCCTCGCGATACGGGCCGACCTTCGGCGCCTCGGCGATCAGCGAGACGTCGGCATTCATGATGGTGCCGCCGCGCTCGCGTACGATCCGGGCGGCATGCTCGATGAAGATCTTCGAGGCCGCGCCCTTCCATTGCGGGTCGGACGGCGGGAAGTGATCGCCGATATCGCCGGCGCCGCAGGTGGCGAGCAGGGCGTCGGTCAGCGCATGCAGCGCGACGTCGGCGTCGGAATGGCCTTTGAGCTTCTGATCATGCGGAATGAACACGCCGCAGAGCGTCACGCCATCGCCCGGCTCGAGCTGGTGCACGTCATAGCCGTTGCCGGTGCGCACGTCCGGAAGCAGCGAGGCCGAGAGTTTGTCGTCGGCCATAGCGATATCGCGCTTGACCGTCAGCTTGACGTTGTCGGGCGTGCCCGCGACGATCGTCACCGGAATGCCCGCCCATTCGGCGATCGAGGCGTCGTCGGTGAAATCGCTTCGCCCGCTGGCCGCCGCCTTCTCATGCGCGCCGAGGATGGTTTCGAAGGCGAAGGATTGCGGTGTCTGCGCCGCGTAGAGATGCTCGCGCGAGACCGTCGTCAGCACGGTGCCGGCGCTGTCGGCGCGTTTCAGCGTATCGGTGACCGGCATGGCCGGCAGCACCGCCTGCGCGCCGTCGCAGAGGCGCTCGGCAATGCGGCCGAGAAGCCCATGGTCGAAGAAGGGCCGCACCGCATCGTGGATCAGCACATGGCTGACATTCTTGTCCTTGAGATATCGAAGGCCGGCAAGCACGGATTGCTGTCTGGTCGCGCCGCCATGCACCGTTTCGATCGGTGTCGCCGAGACGACGTGGCAGAGCGCCGTCGCAAACAGCGCCTCGTCATCGGGATGAATGACGACGACGATCTCAGCTGCCGGCTCCCATGTCATGAAGTTTTCAAGCGTATGCGCGATAACCGGCTTGCCGCCGATCATGCGATATTGCTTGGGGCCTTCCGTGGAGGATCCGGCGCGCTCGCCGCGGCCGGCGGCGACGATGACAATCCCAGCCGATATTGGTTGCTTGGACGGCATTTGCAGCATAAATCCCCTATTATGCGGAATTGACCGGAGTGCTCTAACCCCTTGCTTTGGCCTTTTCCAGCATCTGCCCGAAAAATATCGATTCCGATCCGAGCCCCCTTGGCAAAGGCATCGATCTGTGGCTAAAAATAATGCAGTTCCATGGTGTGCCTGAAAGATAATCATTTGATTTGCAAGAATCTCGCAGCGCCTTTCCGAATCGGACCCGTTTCCGTGCGGAACCGCGTTGTGCTGGCGCCGATGTCCGGCGTCACGGATATGCCCTTCCGTGAGCTTGCCTGGCGCTTCGGTGCCGGCCTCGTCGTCACCGAGATGGTGGCGAGCCGCGAGCTGGTCAACGACACCGCCGAATCCTGGTCGCGGCTGAAGGCTGCCGGCTTCCGGCCGCATATGGTGCAGCTCGCCGGGCGCGAGGCGCATTGGATGGCGGAAGCGGCGAAAATCGCTGCCGATCATGGCGCCGATATCATCGACATCAATATGGGTTGTCCGGCAAAGAAGGTGATCGGCGGCTATTCCGGCTCGGCGCTGATGCGCGATCCCGATCACGCCCTCAGCCTGATCGAGGCGACGGTCAAGGCCGTCGACATTCCGGTGACGCTGAAGATGCGCCTCGGCTGGGACGAGAATTCCATCAACGCGCCCGACATTGCGCGCCGCGCCGAGGCGGCCGGCATCCAGCTCGTGACCATTCATGGCCGCACCCGCATGCAGTTTTACGAAGGCCGCGCCGATTGGGAAGCGATCGGCGCTGTCCGCCAGGTCATCTCCATTCCGCTGATCGCCAATGGCGACGTCGAGACCGCCGACGACGCGCAGGAAATCCTGCGCCGGTCCGGCGCCGATGCCGTCATGATCGGCAGGGGCTGCCAGGGCAGGCCGTGGCATGCCGGCGTGCTCGCCGGAGTGGCGGAGCCGCGACGCCAAGAGATTGCCGATATCGCCGTCGAACATTACCGGATGATGCTCGACTTCTACGGCGAGGCGGTGGCGATCCGCCATGCCCGCAAGCATCTCGGCTGGTATCTCGAGCGTTTTGCTCCCGCGCTTGCCGGTGGCGAGAAGGCAGACATCATGACCTCGCGTGACCCGCGTGAGGTAGCCGGGCGCCTTTATGACGCGCTGGCTGCAGGTGCGCTCGATAGCCGGGAGGCGGCATGAACAAGGATATGACCTCTCCGCCCGACTACGCCGGCGGAACCGTTGCCATGGCCGTGCTGAACGCCATCCAGAACCCGGTCGTCATGGTCGACGAATCCGGTTTCGTCGCCTTCGCCAATTGGGAGGCGGAGGCCTTTTTCGGTGCCAGCGCCTCGCATCTGGCGCGATACCGGATCTCGACCTTCATTCCCTTCGGCAGTCCCCTGCTCGCCCTGATCGACCAGGTGCGTGAGCGCAAGGCGCCGGTGAACGAATACCGCGTCGATCTGAGTTCGCCGCGCCTCGGCCAGGACAAGCTCGTCGATCTCTATGTCGCCCCGGTGCTGAGCGAGCCCGGCGCCGTCGTCATCGTCTTTCAGGAACGCTCGATGGCCGACAAGATCGACCGGCAGCTGACGCACCGCGCCGCCGCCCGCTCGGTTACCGGGCTTGCCTCGATGCTGGCCCATGAGATCAAGAACCCGCTCTCCGGCATCCGAGGCGCCGCCCAGCTGCTCGAACAATCCGTCATCGACGACGACCGGGCACTGACCCGGCTGATCTGCGACGAGACCGATCGCATCGTCTCGCTGGTCGACCGCATGGAGGTCTTTTCCGACGAACGCCCGGTCGACCGCATGCCGGTCAACATCCATTCCGTGCTCGATCACGTGAAGGCGGTCGCCAAGGCGGGGTTTGCCCGCAATATCCGCATCACCGAGAGTTACGACCCGTCGCTGCCGGCGGTCTATGCCAATCGCGACCAGCTCGTTCAGGTCTTCCTCAACCTGGTGAAGAACGCCGCCGAAGCGGTCGGCGATCGGCCGGATGGCGAGATCATGCTGACGACGGCCTATCGTCCCGGCATCCGTCTTTCGGTCGCCGGCACCCGCGAAAAGATCTCGCTGCCGCTGGAATTCTGCGTCCACGACAATGGCCCCGGCGTTCCTGCCGACCTGCTGCCGCATCTCTTCGATCCCTTCATCACCACCAAGACGAATGGCAGCGGCCTCGGCCTGGCGCTGGTCGCCAAGATCATCGGCGATCACGGCGGCATCATCGAATGCGACAGCCAGAACAGCCGCACGACTTTCCGCGTTCTCATGCCGGCGTCGAAGGACGCCTCGCTCGAGGATGCTTCTTCCGCAAGCTCGACAGGACCTTCTCGATGACAGCCACGATCCTCGTTGCAGATGATGATGCCGCCATCCGCACCGTGCTCAACCAGGCGTTGAGCCGCGCCGGTTATGACGTTCGCATCACCTCCAACGCCGCAACGTTGTGGCGCTGGATCTCGGCGGGTGAGGGCGATCTTGTCGTCACAGACGTGGTGATGCCGGACGAGAACGCCTTCGACCTGTTGCCGCGCATCAAGAAGGCCCGTCCGGATCTGCCTGTCCTCGTCATGAGCGCCCAGAACACCTTCATGACCGCCATCAAGGCCTCCGAGAAAGGCGCTTACGACTATCTGCCGAAGCCCTTCGACCTGACAGAACTCATCGGCATCATCGGCCGGGCGCTCGCCGAGCCGAAGCGCAAGCCCGCCAAGCTCGAAGAGGATATGCAGGACGGCATGCCGCTGGTCGGCCGCTCGGCGGCGATGCAGGAAATCTACCGTGTGCTCGCCCGGCTGATGCAGACCGACCTGACGCTGATGATCACCGGCGAATCCGGCACCGGCAAGGAGCTCGTCGCCCGCGCATTGCACGATTACGGCAAGCGCCGCAACGGCCCCTTCGTGGCGATCAACATGGCGGCGATCCCGCGCGACCTGATCGAATCGGAACTCTTCGGCCACGAGAAGGGCGCCTTCACCGGCGCGCAGACGCGCTCGACCGGCCGCTTCGAACAGGCCGAAGGCGGCACGCTGTTTCTCGACGAAATCGGCGACATGCCGATGGACGCCCAGACCAGGCTTCTGCGCGTGCTGCAGCAGGGCGAATACACCACCGTCGGCGGCCGTACGCCGATCCGCACCGATGTGCGCATCGTCGCCGCCACCAACAAGGATCTGAAGCAGGCGATTAATCAGGGCCTGTTCCGCGAGGATCTCTACTATCGCCTCAATGTCGTGCCGCTGCGCCTGCCGCCGTTGCGCGACCGCGCCGAGGACATTCCCGATCTCGTGCGCCATTTCATTCAGCAGGCCGAGAAGGAAGGGCTCGGCTCCAAACGCTTCGATCAGGAAGCGCTGGAGCTGATGAAGGCCTATGCCTGGCCGGGCAATGTGCGTGAGCTGGAAAATCTCATCCGCCGGCTGATGGCGCTTTATCCGCAGGATGTCATCACCCGCGAGATCATCGATGCCGAGCTGCGCTCCGACGTGCCCGACAGCCCGATCGACAAGGGGCCGATCCGCAGTGGCTCGATGACGATCGCCCAGGCGGTCGAGGAGAACATGCGCACCTATTTTGCGAGCTTCGGCGACAACCTGCCGCCGCCAGGCCTCTATGATCGCGTGCTGACCGAATTGGAATATCCGCTGATACTTGCTGCGCTCACGGCAACGCGCGGCAATCAGATCAAGGCGGCCGACCTGCTCGGCCTCAACCGCAACACCTTGCGCAAGAAGATCAGGGAACTCGGCGTCTCTGTTTACAGAAGCTCCCGCACCGCCTGAAAAAAAGGCGGTGGGCTCCTCGTTTGCCCACCGCCACTCCTCCCCAGTATCCGCCGCCACGGTCGGGAACAAAACCTAATCTATCCAAGCTCGGTCGCGGTTTGTATCTGCGCCGGCAAACAAAATCGCAGTGTCATTCAATGGTCACATAGTATTTGTGAGCTATTATTTGCCGTGTACCAAATGTCATTGAAGTTGCTGCGGTCATCGGCGCCGGGCCTGTGGATAAGCTGTGGATAACTGGTGGATGGCATGGCTCGATCAGCGGGCGAGAGCATTCCCAAATCCGCTCGCATGTTGCCTATCTGTTCCGCATCTCGTCATCTGCCGCTGCTGCTGTCGACTTCCGCCGCAATTGTCGTCGCCCGCATGCCATGGGCGCTCCGGCTGATGCCGTGGAGCGCCCTTTTCTTTACGGTCGGGCTGACCAGAGCCGCGGCATCGTGTTTCAGGCGGCCAATTTAGCGGGCTGCGCCTCGTATATCCGCGCGGACGCCATAGATTAGACCGATCGGTCGCCGATCGATCGTGCGATGCCGACCTCGGTTAACGGTCGGCGCATTTTCTAACCTGCGGGAGCTGCGTGATGGAATATCGTCGTTTGGGAAAATCGGGCCTGAAGGTGAGCGAGTTCTCCTTCGGCTCATGGGTCACTTTCGGCAAGCAGGTGAATGGCGGCGACGCTGTCGACCTCATGCGGCTTGCCTATGATAACGGGGTGAACTTCTTCGACAATGCCGAAGGCTATGAAAGCGGCAAGTCGGAGATCGTCATGGGCGAAGCGCTCAAGTCACTGGGCTGGAGCCGAGACAGCTTCATCGTCTCGAGCAAGGTCTTCTGGGGAGGTGAGAGGCCGACGCAGCGCGGCCTGTCGCGCAAGCATGTGACCGATGCCTGCCATGCGGCGCTGAAGCGGCTTCAGGTCGATTACCTCGATCTCTATTTCTGCCACCGCCCTGATATCGACACGCCGGTCGAGGAAACGGTCCGGGCCATGCACGATCTCGTCGCCCAGGGCAAGGTGCTCTACTGGGGAACGTCCGAATGGTCTGCCCAACAACTGACCGAAGCCTATGCCGTTGCCCGCGACCTGCGCATCACGCCGCCCACCATGGAGCAACCGCAGTACAACATCTTCGAGCGCCAGAAGGTCGAGGCCGATTATCTCCCGCTCTACGAACTGCTCGGCCTTGGCACCACGATCTGGTCGCCGCTCGCCTCCGGCGTCCTCACCGGCAAATACAATAACGGCGTGCCCGCCGACAGCCGCATGAATCTGCCCGGCTACGAATGGCTGAAGGAGAAATGGTCGAGCGATGCCGGCCGCGCTCAGCTCCGACAAGTCGGCGAACTCGCAAAACTCGCGGACGAGATCGGTTTATCGATTACCCATCTCGCGCTTTTGTGGTGCCTCGCCAATCGCAACGTCTCGACCGTCATTCTCGGCGCCTCGCGCGCCAGCCAGCTGCAGGATAATCTCGCGGCCCTTTCGCACAGGCACAAGCTGACCGCTGATGTGTTGGAGCGCATTGATGCGATTGCCGGAAACAAACCGGAAGAACCGCGTCGCTTTTAAACAGTCGCCAAAACTGTGAGGCTGCGGGTGCTTCGCCTTGACAACATGACGAGGCGCGTTGCATTTTCGCCACAATGCGTTGCTTAAAGGTCACGCAAGGGTTTTGGACATTTCGCTCCCGATCGAGTCGTTCCGACGCTGGCTCTACTGAGCCGGCGTTGTTTGGTTTCGATCAGATGGCGGGACGGCGGATGCCGTCTGAAGAGAGGCCGAATGACGCAGGATGGGGTAGCGCCGGCGGCGGCGGCCGAGGCGGTGACGACGGTGACCGATCGCCGCGCGCTTTTCGCCGTGCCCGGCCTCGTGCTCGCAGGCGGCGCGCTGCTCTGCGCCACGATCACACTCTTCATACTGCTTGGCCTGACGCCGATCGCGCCGACCTCGCATGTCGTCATCACCTCGGTGATCGTCAATTCCTTCTTCGTCCTGACACTGCTGGCGCTGATCGCCCGGGAGGTGGCAAGGCTGCTCAAGGCGCGCACCCGGGGCAGGGCGGCTGCGCGCCTGCACATTCGTATCGTCGTGCTCTTCTCGATCGTCGCGATCACGCCGGCGATCCTCGTCGCCATCTTCGCCAGCATTACGCTGAATGCCGGCCTCGATCGCTGGTTTGCGCTGCGCACCCAGTCGATCGTCAGCTCGTCGCGCAATATCGGCCAGGCCTATATGATGGAGAACGCCAGCTACCTGCAGGGGCAGACGGTGTCCATGGCCAACGACCTGGAGCGCAACCGCGCCCTTTACAGCCTCGACAGGACGGGCTTTGCCGAACTGATGACGCGCCAGGCAAGGGGCCGCGGCCTGCTCGGCGCCTTCCTTGTCGAAAGCGACGGTTCGGTGGTCGTACAGGCCGATATCGCCACGGAAAAACCGTTGCCGGCCATTCCGCAGGATGCGCTGGAAAAGGCAGCGGCCGGCCAGCCGACGCTGATCCCGCCCGGAGTCACCAACCTCGTCGGCGCCATCATCAAGCTCGATGCCATCCAGGGCACGTTTCTCTATACGGTGCGGGCCGTCGATCCCAAGGTCATGGGCGCCATGCGCATGATGGAGGAAAACGCCACCGAATACCGCTCGATGGAGGCCAACCGCTTCTCACTGCAGATCGCCTTCGCCGTGCTCTACATCGGCTTCGCGCTGATCGTGCTGCTTGCGGCGATCTGGACGGCAATTGCGGTCGCCGACCGCATCGTGCGGCCGATCCGGCTGCTGATCACCGCGGCTGACAGCGTTGCATCGGGCAATATGGATATTGTCGTGCCGGTGCATGCCGTCGATGGCGACGTCGCCAATCTGTCGCGCACCTTCAACAAGATGATCTCGGAAATCCGCACCCAGCGCGACGAGATCCTCGAAGCCAAGGACGAGGTCGACGATCGTCGTCGCTTCATCGAAGCGGTGCTGTCGGGCGTGACCGCCGCCGTCATCGGCGTCGAACAGGATCGCCGCATCGCCATCGTCAACAGTTCGGCCGAGACGCTGATGTCGCTGTCGGCCGACGAGATGCTCGGCAAGCAGCTCGCCGACATTGCGCCCGAGGTCGATCAGGTGCTGACCGAGGCGGCGGTGCGTCATCGCGGCGATTTCCGCAAGCAGATCGCGCTCGTGCGCGGCGGCACGGTGAGAACACTGAGCGTGCAGGTCACCCGCGAGGAAGTGCGCGACATGAGCGAATCCTACGTGATCACGCTCGACGATATCACCGATCTCGTCATCGCCCAGCGCTCGACTGCCTGGGGTGACGTGGCAAGGCGCATTGCCCATGAGATCAAGAATCCGCTGACGCCGATCCAGCTGTCCGCCGAGCGCATCCAGCGCCGCTACGGTAAGCAGATCAACCAGGACGACCGCACCGTCTTCGATCAGTGCACGGATACGATCATTCGCCAGGTCGGTGATATCGGCCGCATGGTCGACGAATTTTCCGCTTTCGCCCGCATGCCCAAGCCGACTAAGGAGCCGAGCGACCTGCGCGATATCCTGCGCGACGCGATCTTCCTCCGCGAGATGGGCAATCATCACGTCACCTTCCTCTCGGAGTTCGGCGATAAGCCGCTAGAGGGCCTGTTCGACAGTCGCATGCTCGGCCAGGCGTTCGGCAATCTTATCAAGAATGCCGTGGAATCGCTGGAAGCCGTTCCGAGTGACGAACGGGACGAGCGCAAGGTTCTCGTGCGCGCCGCGCTCGATGTGGCCCGCGACCGTTTCACCGTCGACGTGATCGACAATGGTCGCGGTCTGCCGGTGGAAAACCGCCACAGCATTCTGGAACCCTATATGACGATGCGCGAGAAGGGCACCGGCCTCGGCCTCGCCATCGTCAAGAAGATCATCGAGGAACATGGCGGGCAGCTCGAGCTGCACGATGCGCCCGCCGATTTTGACCGGGGAAGAGGGGCCATGATCCGCGTGCATCTGCCGCGCCTGGAGCCAGCGCCCGCCGCTCCCGCAGCCAATGACAAGGAAAGCGCTTATGGCCTCTGATATTCTCGTCGTCGATGACGAGCACGATATTCGCGAGATCGTTTCCGGCATTCTCTCCGACGAAGGTCATGAGACACGCACGGCCCATGACAGCGACAGCGCACTGGCGGCGATTTCCGATCGCGTGCCGCGGCTGATCTTCCTCGATATCTGGATGCAGGGCAGCAAGCTCGACGGCCTGTCGCTGCTGGATGAGATCAAGACCCGTCACCCCGATCTCCCCGTCGTGATGATCTCCGGCCACGGCAACATCGAAACCGCGGTCTCGGCGATCAAGCGCGGCGCGTTCGATTTCATCGAAAAGCCCTTCAAGGCCGACCGGCTGATTTTGATCGCCGAGCGCGCGCTGGAAAATTCCAAGCTCAAGCGCGAGGTTTCCGAGCTGAAACGGCGCACCGGCGACGCCTTGGAACTGATCGGCACTTCGGTCGCCGTCTCGCAGCTGCGCCAGACGATCGAGAAGGTGGCGCCGACCAACAGCCGCATCATGATTCTCGGCGCGTCCGGCTCCGGCAAGGAGCTGGTAGCGCGGATGATCCACAAGAAGTCGGCCCGTGCCAACGGCCCCTTCGTGGCGCTCAACGCCGCCAATATCACGCCCGATCGCATGGAAGTGGCGCTCTTCGGCACCGAGGGAACGCCGGGCCAGGCGCGCAAGATCGGCGCACTCGAGGAGGCCCATCGCGGCATCCTCTATCTCGACGAGGTCGGCGAGATGCCGCGCGAGACGCAGAACAAGATCCTGCGTGTGCTGGTCGATCAGCAGTTCGAGCGGGTCGGCGGATCCAAGCGCGTCAAGGTCGATGTCCGCATCATTTCCTCGACGGCCTATAATCTCGAAAGCCGCATTGCCGAAGGCTGGTTCCGCGAGGATCTCTATCATCGCCTGGCCGTCGTGCCGGTGCGCGTGCCGCAGCTTGCCGAGCGCCGCGAGGATATTCCCTTCCTCGTCGACCAGCTGATGCGCCAGATATCGGAACAGGCCGGCATCCGTCCGCGCCGCATCGGTGATGACGCCATGGCGGTGCTGCAGGCGCATGACTGGCCGGGCAATATCCGCCAGCTGCGCAACAACATCGAGCGGCTGATGATCCTTGCCCGCACCGACGGCCCGGATACGCCGATCACCGCGGACATGTTGCCGACCGATCTCGGCGACATGCTGCCCAAGGTTTCGGCCAAGAACGATTATCACATCATGACGCTGCCGCTGCGCGAAGCCCGCGAGATGTTCGAGAAGGATTATCTGATCGCCCAGATCAATCGCTTCGGCGGCAATATCTCGCGCACCGCCGAGTTCGTCGGCATGGAGCGCTCGGCGCTGCACCGCAAGCTGAAGTCGCTCGGCGTCTGATCATACCGGCGCGGCAACGCCGCGCCCGGTCTCTCTCACATCTCGAAGACCAGGTTTCCCATGCCGAGAATCGCCTATGTGAACGGCCGCTACGTCAAGCATTCCGATGCCAGCGTGCATATCGAGGACCGCGGCTATCAGTTCGCCGACGGGGTCTACGAAGTGTGCGAGGTGCGTCACGGCTATATCGTCGATCTCACCCGCCATCTGAACCGTCTCGACCGTTCGCTCGGGGAGCTCAGCATCGCCTGGCCGATGAGTCGGGCCGCGCTGACGCAGGTTATTCGCGAGACGCTGCGCCGCAATCATGTGCGCAACGGGCTTTTCTACCTGCAGGTGACGCGCGGCGTCGCTCGCCGCGACCATGTCTTCCCAGCCGAGGGTACGCCGCCCTCGCTTGTGATCACCGCCAAGAGCACCGACCCGAAGATCATCGCGGCCAAGAACGCCAACGGCATCAAGGCGATCACCGTCACCGACAACCGTTGGGACCGCGTCGACATCAAATCCGTCGGCCTGCTGCCCAATGCCATGGCCCGCCAGCAGGCCAAGGAAGCCGGTGCCCAGGAGGCGATCTATGTCGATGGCGACGGCATGGTGAAGGAAGGGGCGGCGACCAATGTCTGGATGGTCGATTCGGGTGGAACGCTGGTGACGCGGCCGGCCGAACACGGCATCCTGCGCGGCATCACCCGCACCACATTGATCGACGTGGCCGCCAGGCTGGGCTTGAAAATCGCCGAGCGGAATTTCTCCGTTTCCGAAATGCTCGCAGCCCGCGAGGTCTTCCTGACGGCAGCGACAAGTATCTGTTTTCCGGTCGTTTCCGTCGATGGCCTGCCGATCGCCAACGGCCATCCCGGCAGCATCTCGCAGAAAGTCCGCGAAGCCTTTTTCGACGTTGCGGAAAAGATTGCGATTTGATACCAAGATTTGCTGGACCGGTGGAATGAGGGTGCTGCCGGTCTCGCATGGAGAGGTTGATTGATATTCTACCGGCCAACTCGGGTCGGCAATAAAGAAAGAAGCGGCGCGATGGCGGAACGTTCTCAGAATCTGCAGGACTTATTTCTCAATACTGTTCGCAAGCAAAAGATTTCCCTGACAATCTTTTTGATCAACGGCGTGAAACTCACGGGTGTTGTTACCTCTTTCGACAATTTCTGTGTTCTTCTTCGCCGTGACGGCCACTCGCAGCTGGTGTATAAGCATGCGATCTCGACGATCATGCCGGGTCAGCCGATGCAGATGTTCGAGAGTGAAGAAGCCGCGTCCTAACAGGATCAGCCGTCATTTCGACACGCGATACCAAGAACGATTCGATCATCCCTGAGGCCGCCAAGCACAGGGACGACATGCGCGCGACTGTCGTCGTGCCGGTTCTGAAATCGCGCAGCCGCGGCGGCCAGACGGAATCGGCCTCGACCCGCACGCCGGAAAGCCGGCTCGAAGAAGCGACGGGCCTTGCCCAGGCGATCGACCTCGATGTCGTCAACGGTTCGATCGTGCCGGTCAATGATCCGAGACCGGCGACCCTGCTCGGCACCGGCAAGATCGAGGAGATCAAGGCGCTGCTCGACGAGCGCGATTCCGGTCTCGTCATCGTCGATCATCCGCTGACCCCGGTGCAGCAGCGCAATCTCGAAAAAGAATGGAACGCCAAGGTCATCGACCGGACCGGCCTAATTCTTGAAATTTTCGGCCGCCGTGC
Source organism: Rhizobium sp. NLR10b (assembly GCF_019685435.1). Taxonomy (NCBI): domain Bacteria; kingdom Pseudomonadati; phylum Pseudomonadota; class Alphaproteobacteria; order Hyphomicrobiales; family Rhizobiaceae; genus Rhizobium; species Rhizobium sp. NLR10b. Next base: position 238,454 of record NZ_JABDWV010000007.1, read on the forward strand.
CTCCACCAAGGAAGGCACGCTGCAGGTCGATCTCGCCCATCTGAACTATCAGAAGGGCCGACTGGTGCGCAGCTGGACCCACCTTGAACGCCAGCGCGGCGGCGGCGGCTTCATGGGCGGCCCCGGCGAAACCCAGATCGAAGCCGACCGGCGGCTCTTGCAGGACCGCATCATCAAGCTCGAACGCGAGCTGGAACAGGTCGTGCGCACCCGCCAGCTCCATCGCGCCAAGCGCCGCAAGGTGCCGCATCCGATCGTCGCGCTCGTCGGCTACACCAATGCCGGCAAATCGACCCTGTTCAACCGCATCACCGGTGCCGGCGTGCTGGCCGAAGACATGCTCTTTGCTACGCTCGACCCCACGCTTCGTCGCATGAAGCTGCCGCATGGCCGCACCGTCATCCTGTCCGACACCGTCGGCTTCATCTCCGACCTGCCGACCCACCTCGTCGCCGCCTTCCGTGCCACCTTGGAAGAGGTGTTGGAAGCCGATCTCATCCTGCATGTCCGCGACATGTCCGATCCAGACAACCAGGCGCAGAGCTCCGATGTGATGCGCATCCTCGGCGACCTCGGCATTGATGAGGCCGAAGCGGAGAAGCGGCTGATCGAGGTCTGGAACAAGATCGACCGGCTGGAGCCTGAGGTCCACGATGCCATGGTGCAGAGGGCGGCGGGCGCCAGCAACGTTGTCGCCGTCTCGGCCGTCAGCGGCGAGGGCGTCGATACCCTGATGGAGGAGATCAGCCGCAGGCTTTCCGGCGTGATGACCGAAACGACGATCCGCCTTTCCGTCGACAAGCTGGCGCTGCTGCCCTGGCTCTACGACCACGCGATCGTCGACGGCCGCGAGGACAATGAGGACGGCTCGATCACGCTCGATCTGCGCTTGTCGGAAACCGAGGCGGCCGAACTCGAGCGCCGCATCGGCAATGGGCCGAAGGCTTCGAAGGAAGATTGGGAGCGGTAAGGCAGCTTTTTCCTTCTCGCCAGGGGGCCGAAGGACGGGTCGAGACCCGCGGCTCGATCCCGGTCGGTGGCCCGAAGGGTCGGATGAGGGGGACACACGGCAGAACATCCATGTTGCCCTTCGGTTGCGCTCGGTGCCTCGCTCCTATTGTCGCTCGCTCCCTCATCTGCCTGCCGGCATCTTCTCCCCGCTGGGGAGAAGAGTCTCGTGGCAATGCGTTAGCTCCTCAGGCCGGCTAGTTTGGCGAGAAGCCAACCTCAGTCTCCGTCATCCTCGGCCTTGAGCCGAGGATCCATGCCACTGGCGCTGGTGGATGCGGAGTGGATGCTCGGCTCAAGGCCGAGCATGACGGAGGGTGGGGCTGCCGTCACAGCCCTCTCGATCGCCTTCGCCGCCTGCCAGATTTCCTCCATTCGCTCCAGCGTCGCGCCTTCCAGCGTCTCGCCTTCCGCTTCAAGAGCATGCTCTATATGGCTGAATCGGCGTCTGAATTTCGTGTTCGTTCCCCGTAGTGCCTGTTCCGGATCAGCCTTCACATGTCGGCCGATATTGACGACCGCGAAGATCAGATCGCCGAGTTCGTCGCTGACCTTGGCGCGGTCGCCTTCGCGAAGTGCCACTCTGAGTTCGCCGATCTCCTCCTCGATCTTGTCGAGGATCGGCTCGGGCGCTGACCAGTCGAAGCCGACCTTGGCGGCGCGTTCCTGCAGCTTCAGCGCCTCGGTCAGCGCTGGAAAACTGCGCTGCACAGAGCCCAGGAAGCCGCCTTTGAAATCCTCGGTGATCCCGCGCCTGGCCCGGCGCTCGGCGCGCTCGCGCTTTTCAGCCTGCTTGATCTCGTCCCATTGGATCTTCACCGCGTCGGGTGTGTCCGCTTCCGAGCGGGCGAAGACATGCGGGTGGCGACGGATCATCTTGGTGGTGATGGCGTTGACCACGTCGCCGAAGGAGAATTCGCCGGCCTCCTCGGCCATGCGGGCGTGAAAGACGACCTGTAGAAGCAGGTCACCGAGTTCATCACAGAGATCGTCCATATCGCCGCGCTCGATCGCGTCGGAGACTTCATAGGCTTCTTCGATCGTGTAGGGCTTGATCGTCTGGAAATTCTGCTCGATGTCCCAGGGGCAGCCGGTTTCGGGATGACGCAGCGCCGCCATGATCTCGATCAGCCGTGAAATGTCTTTGGAAGGTTCCATGGTGCCTCAATTAAGCGGAATGTCGTTGGCGCTCTTCGACGACTGGTAGGTGGAAGACAGCGCGTCGTAGCGCGCCTTGATGCGGGCGGTCTGCGCCTTCAGCGCCGTTTTCCGAGAAACTTCCTCGGTCTCGACCAGATCGGCGATGGCAAAACTGTTCCAGAAGGCGTTCTGCCTGCGATAGCCGCCGGGTTCAAGCCCGAAGACCTCCTTCAGGATCTTCAGATCATGCGGAATGGCGAAGGCGTCGCGGGAATCCTCGTGGCTGAAGAAATAGTAGAAATTGTCGAAGCCGGCCCAGGTGATCGCCGACATGCACATGGTGCAGGGTTCGTGCGTCGACAGGAAGATCAGGTCCTTGGTCGCCGGCTTGTCGCCAAGCTCGTAGAAGCGCTTCAGCGTATGCACCTCGCCATGCCAAAGCGGATTGTCGAGCTCGTTATTGGTCTCGGCGACGACCAGCGACAGATCGGATTTGCGCAGGATCGCTGCGCCGAACACCTTGTTGCCCAAGGAGACGCCGCGTTCCGTCAGCGGCAGGATATCATCCTCGATAACCGAAAGAAGGCGGGCGGCAATGGTCTTGTCGGGCATTGATGGTCTCCGGTTTTGCCACAGTCTATCGCCTTGGCGGCACGAGCGAAATGCGGCAAACGCCGGTGGACGTCGTTTGCCACAGGCTTTACACTGCACCGCAACAAAGAGGGTGGGAACAGGTGGTTGTCGTCAGCACGGTTGACTTTTCTCAAATCGCCGATGAGGCGAGCAAAAGAATACGCGCTTGCCTGGGCTTTCGGATTTCTGTTCCTTCAATCCCTTGTCGATCACGGGCATATTCTGGCAACTTCGAAGTGGATTGATAATGTCTTCCAGGACTGAGCAGCTTTCGGTATTTCCAGCCTTCTTTCGCGTGGAAGGCCAGAAGACGGCTGTCTTCGGCAATGGTGACGAGGCTTTCGCCAAGGTGCGGCTGCTGTTGAACACGCGGGCGCGGATTATCGCCTATGCCGACCAGCCGGAAGCCGATTATCATGCCTTTCTGATCGCCAACCGCATCGAGACGGTGCGCGCCGGCTTTTCCGCCGGCCAGGTCGAGGGTGCGGCCCTTGTCTTTGCCGCCACCGGGAATGAGGCCGAAGACCGCCGCATCGCCGACACCGCCCGCGCCGCGAATATCCCCGCCAATGCCGTCGATCAGCCCGATTACTGCGATTTCTTCACGCCGGCGCTCGTCAACCGCGCCCCCGTCGCCGTTGCGATCGGCACCGAAGGCGCGGGACCGGTTCTGGCGCAGATGATCCGCGCCCAGATCGACCAGCTTCTTTCCCCCTCGCTGGGGCGCCTGGCCGCACTGGCGACGAACTACCGCAGATCAGTTGAACAGCTGGTCCCCCGCGGCGTTTCCCGCCGGGTGTTCTGGCGCCGGTTCTTCTCCGGCCCCGTTGCCGACGCAATCGCCAATGGCAATCTGCCGCAGGCTCGCCACGCCGCCGACCGGTTGCTGCATTCCATGGATCGGGTCGCCGGCCATGTCTGGCTTGTCGGCGCCGGTCCGGGGGCTGAAGATCTGCTGACGCTGCGCGCTCAGCGCGTGATGATGGAAGCCGATGTCATCGTCTACGATGCGCTCGTGCCGCAGGCGATCGTCGATATGGGCCGCCGCGATGCCGAGCGGCTTTCCGTCGGCAAACGCAAGGGCTGCCATTCGAAGTCCCAGGAAGAGATCAACGAACTGCTCGTCGAGCTCGGCCGCCAGGGCAAGCGCGTTGTCCGCCTGAAATCCGGCGATCCGCTGGTCTATGGCCGGGCAGGGGAAGAGATGGCCGCGTTGCGCGCCGCCGGCGTCACCTATGAGGTTGTGCCCGGCATCACCTCGGCCTTCGCTGCCGCTGCCGATTTCGAGCTGCCGCTGACGCTGCGCGGCGTTGCCTCCTCGCTCGTCTTCACGACCGGCCACGATCTCACCGGCGACGTGCTGCCCGATTGGGCAAGCCTTGCCGTCTCCGGCGCGACGATCGCCGTTTACATGGGCCGCACGGTCGCCGCCTCGGTCGCCGAGCGGCTGATGCGGGCCGGCATTCCCTCCGAGACCACGGTCGCCGTCATCGAGAATGCCAGCCGCACCGAGCGCCGTCTGCTGCATGGCACGCTCGCCGATCTGCCCGATCTGCAGCATCGCGACGAGTTGACCGGGCCGGTCATGGTCATTATCGGCGATGCTGTCGCCGGCGCCAATTTCGAACTGTCCGAGCCGCTGGTGCGCGAGAACGCCCGGCTCGAGGAACTTGCAAGGAGCTGAATATGGGTGACAAGGTTCTGACAGCCAACCGGCTGACGGACGGCATTGCCGTCTGGCTGGATGCGAACGGCAAATGGTCGACCTCGCTGCAGGAGGCGCTTGTCGCCCGTCACAACGAAGCCGTCGAAGCATTGGAAGCCATTGGCAAAAAGTCCTATGCCGAGAACGAGGTCGTTGACGTCGCCGTCGTCGATGTTCAGGAAACCAACGGCATTCTCTGGCCGTTGCGCCTTCGCGAGCGCATCCGCGCGCAAGGGCCGACCATGGAATATGCGCCGGGCTACGCTCCTGCCGATCCCGAATTCATTGCAGTCTGAGGAAGACGATGTACCGTTACGACGAATTTGATCATGCCTTTGTCAGCGAGCGCGTCGAGCAGTTCCGCGACCAGGTTCAGCGCCGCCTTTCGGGCGAGCTTGCCGAGGATGCGTTCAAGCCGCTGCGCCTGATGAACGGCGTCTACCTGCAGCTTCATGCCTATATGCTGCGCATCGCCATTCCCTACGGCACGCTGAGCGCGCGCCAGCTGCGCATGCTCGCCCATATCGCCCGCACCTATGACCGCGGATATGGCCACTTCACCACGCGCCAGAACCTGCAGTTCAACTGGCCGAAGCTGTCTGACATTCCCGATGCGCTGGCCGATCTGGCGAGCGTCGAGATGCACGCGCTGCAGACCTCGGGCAACTGCATCAGAAACGTCACCGCGGACCACTTCGCTGGTGCCGCCACCGATGAGATCGCCGATCCCAGGCCCTATGCGGAAATCCTGCGCCAGTGGTCGTCGGTCCATCCGGAATTCTCCTTCCTGCCGCGCAAGTTCAAGATCGCCGTGACCGGCGCCGAGCGCGACCGCGCCGCGATCCAGGTCCACGATATCGGCCTGCACCTGAAGAGGAACGACAAGGGCGAGATCGGCTTTGCCGTCTATGTCGGCGGCGGCCAGGGCCGCACGCCGATGATCGCCAAGCTGATCCGTGACTTCCTGCCTGAGGAGGATCTGCTCTCCTACACCACGGCGATCGTGCGCGTGTACAATCTGCACGGCCGCCGCGACAACAAGTACAAGGCCCGCATCAAGATCCTGGTGCACGAAACCGGTGCCGAGGAACTGACGCGGCAGGTGGAGGCCGAATTCGCCGCGCTCAGGGATAGCGAACTGAAGCTGCCGGAACAGGATGTCGAGGCGATCGCTGCCTATTTCGCGCTGCCTGATCTGCCTGAGCGCGCCGAAGGCTGGGAGAACCTCGCCCGCTGGAAGAAGGCCGATCCGGCTTTCGCCCGCTGGGTCCAGCAGAATGTGCAGCCGCACAAGAACCCCGATTACGGCATGGTGACGATCTCGCTGAAGCCGATCGGCGGCATTCCGGGCGACGCCACCGATGCGCAGATGGAGGCCCTCGCCGATCTCGCCGAAGAATATGCTTTCGACGAAATCCGCGTCAGCCATGAGCAGAACCTCATTCTGCCGCATGTGGCGCTGGCCGATCTCGAAGCTGTCTATCGCGGCCTCGTCGCCATCAATCTGGCCGAAGCCAATGCCGGCCTGATCACCGATATCATCGCCTGTCCGGGGCTCGACTATTGTGCGCTTGCCAATGCGCGCTCCATTCCGGTCGCACAGGAAATCTCCCGCCGCTTCGGTAGTCCCGAGCGCCAGGCCGAGATCGGCGAGCTGAAGATCAAGATCTCCGGCTGCATCAATGCCTGCGGCCATCACCATGTCGGCCATATCGGTCTGCTCGGCGTGGAGAAGAAGGGCGCCGAACTCTACCAGATCACGCTTGGCGGTTCGGGCGACGAACATACCTCGATCGGCGAAATCATCGGCCGCGGCTTCGAGCCGGACCGGGTGACGGATGCGATCGAGACGATCGTCGACACCTATCTCGGCCTGCGGCTTGATCCGTCCGAAACCTTCCTCGCCGCCTATCGCCGCGTCGGGCCGCAGCCGTTCAAGGATGCGCTCTACGGCTCGGCCGCCGAAGCGGCTTAAGGAGGGGATGATGACGAAGATCTGGAGAGAAACCGGTTTTGTCGACAACGATCCCTGGGTTGTTGAAACCGACGAGGTGAAGGCAACAGGCGCGCAGAAGCCGCTGCTCGGCCTCGACGAACTGATCGCCAGGGCCGGTGAAAGCAATGATGTCGGCCTCGGCGTGCTGATCAAGCCGGCCGATGACGTGCGCCGCCTCGAGCCATATCTCGATCGCCTTGCAATCGTGGCGGTCGCCTTTCCCGCCTTCAACGACGGCCGCGCCTTCAGCCATGCCTCGCTGCTGCGCCAGCGGCTCGGTTACACCAGCGAGCTGCGCGCCGTCGGCGACGTGCTGATCGATCAGGTGCCGCTGATGCTGCGTGTCGGCATCGACAGCTTTGCCGTGACCAACGCGACGGCGCTGAAGCGGCTCGCCGAAAACCGTCTTCCCGGCATTCCCCATCATTATCAGCCGGCGGTGCGTGACGCCGAAGCCGGCAAGGGCTATAGTTGGCGCCGTCAGGCGAAGCCGGCCGCATAAGCGGCCGGTCCGCCTCTTTACGATGGCGGAAATATAGCATGAAGACATTCGAAATCGCGGTGATCGGTGGCGGCCTCGCCGGCATGATCGCCGCCATTGCGCTTGGCCGCGGCGGCCGCAGTGTGGCGCTGGTGGCTCCCGTTGCTGCAAAGGAGGACCGGCGCACCACGGCGCTGATGGATCAGTCGATCCGCTTCCTCGACCGCCTGACGCTCTGGGAAAAGCTGCGCTCGGCGGCAGCACCTCTCACCAGCATGCGAATCATCGACAGCACCGACCGGCTGCTGCGGGCGCCGACCACGACTTTCCGCGCCGCCGAGGTCGGCCTTGATGCCTTCGGCTACAATTTCCCCAACACAGCGCTGACCGAGATCCTCGAAGCGGCCACGGTAGGCGAGGGCAATATCACCCGCTTCACCGAAATGGCCGAATCGATCGACATCTCCGCCGAGAGGGTGTCGATCACGCTTGCCGGCGGCGAGACGCTGACGGCCGATTTTGCCGTTGGCGCCGACGGCCGCGGCTCGAAGCTGCGCGAGGCGGCAGGTATCGGCGTGCGCAACTGGTCCTATCCGCAATCGGCCATGGTGCTGAATTTCGCCCATTCGCTGCCGCACCAGAATATATCGAGCGAATTCCACACCAAGCATGGTCCCTTCACCCAGGTGCCGCTGCCGGGAAGCCGCTCCAGCCTCGTCTGGGTGCAGGATCCCGCCGAGGCGACCGCCCGCATGGAACTGCCGCTGGCCGAACTGGGCTCTCTCGTCGAGGCGCAGATGCAGTCCATGCTCGGCAAGGTGAGCATTGAGGAAGGTGTGCAGGTCTGGCCGCTGTCTGGCATGATGGCCCATCGTTTCGGCAAGGGGCGCATCGCGCTGATCGGCGAGGCCGCCCATGTCTTCCCGCCGATCGGGGCGCAGGGGCTGAACCTCAGCCTGCGCGATATCATGGCGCTCACCGACATTCTCTGCGACAGGGCGGAACTGCCGCTGCCGGCCGATGCCGGCGAAAGCTTCGACCGCCGTCGCCGCGCCGACATCATGACGCGCACGGCGAGCGTCGATCTGCTCAACCGCTCGCTGCTTTCCGATTTCCTCCCCGTTCAGATGCTGCGCGCTGCCGGCTTGCATCTTCTCTCGGCCATTCCGCCGCTGCGCAACCTCGTGATGCGCGAGGGCATCGAGCCGGGCCGGGGCTTCCGCGATATTCCGGACTCGCTAAGGGAAAAGCTGAAGCGGAAGAAGGCCTGAGCGGATCGCGATCAGCCAGAGCGAAACGCTGGCCACCGAAAGCACCGTCGTGATCAGGATCGTCGCCGAGGCCCGTTCCTGCCAGACGCCATATTGCTGGCCGATGACAAAGACATTGGTCGCCGTCGGCAGCGAGGCCAGCAGCACGGCCGCCTGGATCCAGACCGGCTCGAAACCGCCCACAGCGGTCAGCGCGATGAAAACCGCGATCGGATGCAGGATCAGCTTCGCCGGCACGATGTAGCCGATCTCAGCCGGAATCCGCTTCAGCGGCCTCAGCGCCAGCGTCACCCCCATCGCGAAGAGGGCGCAGGGCGCGGCCGCCTGGGCGAGGTAGTCGACGAGGCGCTGGAATGCCAGCGGCTGATCGATGTGGAAGGCGGCGACGGCAAAGCCCGCCGCCGTCGACAGGATGAAGGGATGCAGCGCCACCTTGCGGGCAATATCGGCGGCAAGCCGACCGGCCGAGCGCTTGTCGTCGCCGGCTGCCGCCATCAGCGCCGGCGCCACGATGAAATGCAGCGCGTTCTCGAAGCAGATGATCAGCGCCACCGGCACGGCAGCCCCTTCGCCGAGCGCCAGCAGCGCCAGCCCAGGCCCCATATAGCCGATATTGCCATAGGCGCCGGCAAAGGACTGGATGGTGCATTCATCAAGCGGATTGCCGCGCACCAAACGGCCGATGACAAAGAGCAGGATGAAGACCGCATAGGTCGCGGCGATATCTGTGACGATGAAATCGAGCCGCGTCAGCTCTTCGATCGGCGTGCGCGAGACGAGCTTTAAGAACAAAGCGGGCAGGGCGGCGTAGATGATGAAGGTGTTCAGCCAGCCGAGCGCTACGGCCGGCTGCTTCGTCGCCTTGGCGGCGGCATAACCGATCAGGATCAGGCCGAAGAACGGCAGCAGCAGGCTGATGATGTCGGCCAAGGGAAAGTCCGGTTTTCGCGGGAAGGTCGGCGGGGAAGAATCTCTTCTAGCCGATTTGCATCAGGATCGGAAAGGTCTGCTGGAACCAGATCGCCACATCGCTGACCCAGCCGAACAGGAAGGCGAGGCCGGTGAGGACAAGGAAGACGCCCATCACTTTTTCCACCGTGCCGAGATGGCGGCGGAAGCGCGACAGGAAGCGCATGAAGGCGCCGGAAAAGCCGGCGGCGATCCAGAAGGGGATAGCAAGACCGAGCGAATAGATCGCAAGCAGCCCGGCGCCGGATCCGACCGTCTCGCGCGAGGCGGCGACCCCGAGGATCGCGCCGAGCACCGGGCCGATGCAGGGCGTCCAGCCGAAGGCGAAGGCAAGGCCCATGACATAGGCCCCGGTCAGCGTCGCCGGCTTGCCGCCGCCCTGGAAGCGCGCTTCGCGGGCAAGCAGCCCGATTCGGAAGAGGCCGAGGAAATTCAGCCCCATGACGATGATGACCAGCCCGCCGATCTTGGAGAGCAGATCGAGGTGCTGGCGAAGCGCCATGCCGATGCTCGACGCACCGGCGCCGAGCGCCACGAAGACGGTGGCAAAGCCGAGCGTGAAGAGCAGCGCCGAAAACAGCACGCCGCGCCTGATCGTCGGCGAAACCGCCACCGCCCCGCCGCCGCGGAACTGCTCGACCGAAATGCCGGCCATATAGCAGAGATAGGGTGGGACGAGGGGAAGCACGCAGGGCGAAAGAAAGGATAGCGCCCCTGCCAATAACGCGCTCCACAGGGAAATATCGGCAATCGACACGCATTCTCTCCGGCTGCAATCTGCGCCCTGTTCCTAGCGTCGCAGGCCCGGGATTGCCAATCACCTTTTTGCGTGGGCGACAAATCTGCCTTTGCGCGCCAGAGAAATGTGCCTTACCTTCGCAAAAAGCCGAATTTTTCGGTTGACCGCAATGGGTCACCTGCCTATGTTCCGCCCACTTCCAGCCGGGGTGCTTCACACCCGCGGAGAGGGAGAGCGTAGCTCAGCCGGTAGAGCAACTGACTTTTAATCAGTAGGTCTCGGGTTCGAACCCCGACGCTCTCACCAAAAAACTCCAAGAAAAACAAATGCCTAAAGTTTCGAATGCGGGACGATCGCTCCGGTGAATCGGATTGGGGGAAAATTGGCTTCCGGTTTTCCCCGAAGTTGTGGCATCCTTCCCCCATGCCCGCGCCGTAGACGCATGACGGGAAGCTGCGGCATGCGTCGTATAAGGGGCTGCGCGAAAAAGAAGACGACGCTGTGGTTTATGGTCTATAGGAGCGAAGAGAAATTCATTCGATCACCTCAACTAGGTCGGCTATTCGCCTATCGGTTACGACGATAGGACTGCCAATGGCATGGCGAAAACGGAAGACAGCCCGTCGCTCTGACTCACTCTCGAAAGATTTGGGCTTACAAAAAACAGAAGGAAGCTCCGCCAATCTCAACAACTCGTCGGAGTGCCTCTCAAAAAGAGTAACCAAGTTTTGTGGATCTATTTTGCCACTGTCGCCGATAAGCTCACAGATTTCGGACGCGAGGGCGGTCTCATGAGAGTAGACTTTGACATCCGAGTACTGAACATCCTTAAGTTCGTAATCGACCACATCCAGGTGGGCAGCGATGACTTGTAAAAGTGCGTTAGCATCCGGAAAACGAACAAGCCTCTCTCCAAATTCCCCTTCATTTCGGTTCGATTCTCGGTCGACGCTGTGAAGCACATCACGCCGCAGTTCGAAGGTGCTGCGCCCTCGAAGTATGCCGCTGTCCGTCCGTCGTGGAGATAAAAGGCTCCAAAGCCCTCTTGTTCATCTCGTGCAAACGCATTCTCTGTCTTTCGATAATCAGACACCGGCGATATCTGCGCTCGCCCCGCCAACCAGTGCGAGAGCGCGCCGTCGGACATGAACTTGTAGACCGCGCCAGCAGTGTATCACTGCGGCACGTCCATGATCTTCGAGCGACTGATCCAACCCTTGTACCGCCGATCGTGCTCTTCTTCTGATACTTCCGGCAGCCCATCGTTTTCCTCCTCAATTGATAAGAGGTACTCCTTCAATGTCGCGCCTAGGGAAACAAGTTCCTCATCCGTCAGTCCCTCATTGAACGTGGCCATGCCGCGGATCGTTATCTGTCCTCCATCCTTGATAAGCCGGGATCCGATCCGAGGGATAAATTCATATTCGGTCATTCAACCACTCTACTGCTGGAAGCTTCGCCAATGTTTTTGGGCAGGCAGTCTATGAGATTCGGCTCCATCAACAACGAGAATCAGACGACGTGAAAGAACGTACTGGAAACAGACATTCAGAATGAAAAAAGGACCGCATTCAGAATGTAAACTCTTGCGCTCATTCGCATCTTGTTCAGCGAATCCTCAATTCCGTCGAGCGCTGCACTTCGTAGGAAATCGCGCGGCTTAGGCACTCCCATCAACATCGCCATCTTCGTCCAATTCGCGCACCGGCAGATAGGTGTTCTTCTCCATCCACTCACGGACGATATACCTGATAGCGTCGTCGCGCGTCAGCACCAACTCGCGAAAGACATTCCGTAGGGCCTCTTCGGTATATTCGTCGCGAGCGATCGAGATGGCGTTGCGCACGGGCATGGGGCCGGCGCTGCACAATCTGCGAATCGAGCACAGAGCTCGTTGACATCAACCTCCTGAAAACTACAATCTTTGATTGACGAGGTATGGAGGCTCACCGTGAAAAATCAGGTGCTCAAGGACTACCTTATCTTTCTCGTGCCCGCGTTTGTCATCCCCCTAGGCTTGTACCTCACTGATGAGACCACTTCGCCGACCACACTGTTCAAGCTTGGCTTGCTGTTTCCGCTCTTTTTGCTTGCGATGAAGGGACTGGCTGGTTTCTTTCCGCCCGAGAACCTGCGGGACCGATCCGTTGCCCGAATAGCTGAATACGCTATCCTCCAAGGCTTGGTTTTTGCAGCATTTATATCGATGTTCGGCGACTTTATGCAAGCCGAGCTGCAGTCCAGCTTTCTTTCGACGTTGCGGCAGTTTGCATTCGCTGCCGTGCCGGTGTCTGTTTTCCACTTTGTATCGGCGCTGAACGCACAAAAGAAGCTGCGTGCCTCTTAAGTGCTTCCAGAGACAGCGAGGCCGGTAGGCCACCGGTCGAATACAACGGCTGGCGCAAGGACTTGGTTTGGCTTCAGCTTCAGCAAGGCGGCCGTGGCGCGAATTCCGACCAACCGAAACCTGCAACGCGAACCGGACCGGCTTCAACGCTACGGCGCCTCTACCTCCGGCGATACGGAGGAGGTGGAAAGTGAGGGTGCATTCGAGCTTCGCGGCGCCGATGTCCAGCTCGCGGCGATAGCGCTTCCTCAGCGTTGTCGGATCGATCTCTAGCGCGCGGCAGATTTCGCGTTGCGGAATGCCCTCGGCGGCAAGCACTTGGACAAGACGGCGCTGCCTGTCCGTAGGGTGGTGCGGAGGGCGACCGGGGTGATTTTCGGGCGCTTCATGCATGGACGGGAAATATGCCCAAGTGAATAGCAACTGCCATCAGCGAGGTGAGCGGCTGAACATCATCCCCGAAGTGACGGTTGCGCCCCGAGATTGAAATCATGCGTCAGTTCCTCTTTGATGGCAGGGCGATCGTTGCTCAGTAGCGGAGATTGCGATGGATGCGACCACCCTCAGCGAACGCCTTTTTGGCCTGTCCTTCCTGATGCTCTGGGTGTTGCCGGCGATCCTGATCTTTAGCGGCGTGCGTCACGGGTTGAATGCAGAACCAAAGGACGATGAACGGTCCCGCGCGCAGGCTCGGTCACATGGACGCATAGTCCGGCATCTCCTCGAAGGCGACAGGCGGAATAGGGCCGTGACCCAGGCTGTCGAGGCCAAGGCCAGGTCCTATTTCGTGCGCCGCACAGGCAAAATCCATCTGGCAGCGCTCGCCTTCTTCATCGCGACGACTTTGTTTCTGGCGCTCTGGAATCGCCACGAGGCAAAGATGCAGCGGGCGTCGCAAATCCAAGTCACATCGCCGTTGCAGCACGATAAATGACCGAGATGGTGGCAGTCGCTATGTCCCTCCCAAGTCTCGTCAGCATGAGCTCCAGATGAGATTGCACGCCCATGTAGCTCATCTCCGCTGATAGCCTTCATCAAACTTTGGCGGCCGCCACAGTCCGAACGCCTAGCTGTGAAATGTTCGCTCTCGTCTGGCGAGGAACGCCCAGGGCCGCGACGCGATCACCGCTGAACGATCACGCGGGTCCCCGGCTGGACCATATCATAAAGCTCCTCGACATCCTCGCGATACATCCGGAAGCATCCGCTTGATGCATTGGTGCCGATGGAGGAGGGATCGTTGGTGCCGTGGATGCGGAGCAGTCCGTCGGCAAGGTAGATCGCCCGGGTTCCAAGCGGATTTGCGGGTCCGGGTTCTACGACTGCCGGGAGTCTTGGGTTCTTCTGGCGCATGCTGGCGGTTGGCCGCCATTCGGGATGCAGTCGTTTCGACACGACCCGCGTTGTCCCGTACCATTGTTTGCCTTCGCGGCCGACGGCGATGGGGTAGGCAAACTGCTCACCCGCTGACGTCGTGTAGATAAGGGTGTGCTCACGCGTGGCAATGACGATGGTTCCTCTTCCAACGCGCGTCGATGGCTGCCGACGTTCTGGAAAGGGTTCCTGATAACCAGGATCCGGCTCGTAATAGGGAGGGGGATAGGGGCTGTAAGGGTCATCATAACCGTAGCCGTCGTATTCATCGTATCCATCATACGGCGCGTAAACTTGGGCTTGGGCCTGCACCGCTATCAGAAACAGGGCTGCAGCAAGGAGAACCAGCAATCTCATTCTTCGTATCCGCTTGGTGTCCGATCATGATTGGGTTGAATTCTATGGCGGCACTATGGCGGCGCGGGTCTCGATTTGCCGGTCGCTCGTTCTCCGCCGAGTTCACGCATCTCGCCCACGAACACCCTCAAAAGGAGGCTGCGACGGGTGATATCTTTGCTGAGAGCATTCGTGAGGCTCAAGGACTGGCTGCGCATCGCTCACCGCTGCGTTAGATGCGCCCACACCTTCTCTTCGGCCATCTGCATCGCAGTCGCCGTCATCCTATGGCTCTGATCAATGCGTCCTGAGCCTAAACCTTGCCCAGATGCTTCGGCCAGAATTCCTGGTGGACTTCGGCGGCTTCCCCTTCGAGGTTCGTCGGGCCGACCACCGTGACGGCACGCGCGCCGGTCTGCAACACCGCCCGGCTGGGCACGTTCAACCCGATCCCGGCAATCTCGCCAAGCCGCGTTTCGGAGCACGCAAACACCATGCGTCCGATGCCCGACCAGTAAATCGCCCCGGAGCACATCGCGCAGGGCTCAGTGCTGGTGTAGACCGTGCAGTCGGCGAGAAAAGCGGGGTCATAGTGCTGCGCCGCCAGTTTGACCAGGTTCATCTCGGCGTGGTTTGTCATATCGTGGCCGGTGAAGACGCTGTTTTCGGCGCGCAAGATGATTTCGCCATCCTTGACCAGGACCGAGCCAAACGGTTCGTCGCCGTTTGCCATCGCGGATTTCGAGAGCGCAATTGCCTCGCGCAGAAACGGCTCGTGATTTTCCATGACACCCCCCACAGCTAGAGCGGAATGATCTTCCCTCGGATTGGAAGAATTTCCAAGGGCTGCAAATCAAATCGAGATTGGTGATCTGCATTGCCTTCCGCGCAGACGCTGACGGGCGGTCCCCGGCTTTCATTCTCGGAACCAAAAGCGCCCGCATCGACTTTCACCCCTGAGTTATCTTGGAGGTCCCCTGATGGACAGAACACCGAAAACGGCCATCCGCGGAATGATGTCCTATGTGCTCGCGCTTCTTGTCCTCGGCATCCTGGCGGGCGCCGTTTATACGCTCTACGGCCATCCCGCCGATCCGTCCGAGCAACCAGCGACTGAGACCATTCCGCAGAAGGCGACAGCTCCGCAGTGAGAGGCCCCACAACAGCTTTTTGATTGATCGCCCTCCGGAACGAATGGTGAAAGAGGGGCGCTCTGCCGGATCCGGCGCCCCACCCGGTCCGGTCGTGTTGCAACGCCTGCGCTCCACCGCGAAACGCCGCGCAAGCGGCAACCAACAGGGCTTCGGAAGGCAAGGCAGAAATTCTGCCGCAAGTCCTTCCCACCATTAGAGAGCTTATGTTTATAGGGGGAACAACCTGCGACAGGGGGAAATCGGCACCCGAACAGGCATCCCGAAATCGGGGAGGGTCAACGCGGCGGGTCGGCCCGCTATGGCGGATTTTGCGCTCGGACAATGTGAACAGAGGAGTTCGCGGATGAAAGAACATGCGGTCGTGATATCGGGAGGAGGGCCGACGGGGCTGATGCTGGCGGGCGAATTGGCCCTCGCGGGCGTCGACGTCGCCGTCATCGAACGGCGCGAGAATCAGGAGATCGTCGGTTCGCGGGCCGGCGGTCTGAGTTCGCGCACGCTCGAGGTCCTCGACCAGCGTGGCATCGTCGACCGGTTCCTCAAGGAAGGGCAGATCGCCCAGGTCACAGGATTTGCGGTTAGCCGGCTCGATATCAGTGATTTCCCGACGCGGCACAATTACGGGCTGGCGCTGCGGCAGAAGCATATCGAGCGCATTCTGGCCGACTGGGTCGGCGAGCTGCCGGTGACGATCTATCGCGGCCGCGAACTGGCCACTTTCCGGGAGGATGAGGCCGGCGTCACCCTCGACCTCTCCGATGGGTCGTCGCTGCGCGCGGGCTATCTCGTCGGCTGCGATGGCGGCCGCAGCCTGGTTCGCAAGCTGGCCGGCATTGCCTTTCCGGGATGGGATGCGACGACCAGCAATATTCTCGCCGAGGCTGAGATGGAGGAGGAGCCGCCGCTCGGTGTCCACCGCACTCCGCTCGGCATGCATGCCTTCGGCCGCGAGGAATATCAAATCCGCGATGGCAAGGTGGTGTTTGCCGGCGAAGGTCCGATCAACATCATGGTGACGGAACAGACGGCCGGCGGCGCAGGCGAGCCGACGCTTGACGATCTCA
The DNA here is from genome assembly GCF_019685435.1 of Rhizobium sp. NLR10b. NCBI lineage: Bacteria > Pseudomonadati > Pseudomonadota > Alphaproteobacteria > Hyphomicrobiales > Rhizobiaceae > Rhizobium > Rhizobium sp. NLR10b. The sequence goes on from NZ_JABDWV010000007.1 coordinate 254,671, forward strand.
GGCAAGCGCTCATCGCCGCCTGCGGAACCGATTATGGCATCCACGGCCTGAGGTGGATTTCCAGGTTCACCGACATGTCGCGCCAGGCGGAGGTCTACCGCAGGGGCAGGGTGCTGCTGGCAGGTGATGCCGCCCATGTGCATTCGCCGGTCGGCGGGCAGGGGCTCAATACCGGTGTGCAGGATGCCGTGAACCTCGGCTGGAAGCTCGCCCCGGTGGTGAAGGGCGTATCGCCTGAGGCCTTGCTCGACACCTATCACGCCGAGCGTCATCCGGTTGCCGCCCGCGTGCTGCGCACGACGATGGCGCAGGTCGCATTGCAGCGGACCGATGATCGCACCGAGGCTCTCAGAGAGGTCGTGCTGGAACTGCTTGGCCTGGAGGAGGCGCGCAAGAAGATCGCCGCCGAAATGTCCGGGCTCGGCATCCGCTACGACCTCGGCGAGGGGCATCCGCTGCTCGGCCGCCGCATGCCCGACCTCGACCTGGTCACGCCGGACGGCCCATTGCGTCTCTTTACCCTGTTGAAAAACGCGAGGCCGGTGTTGTTGAACCTCGGACCGCGCGGCAGCCTCGACAGCGGGCCATGGTCAGGCCGCGTGCCTTTGGTCGATGCGCGCTATGACGGGCCATGGGAGTTGCCGGCGGTGGGGGCGGTCGCAGCCCCGACCGCGGTGCTGATCCGGCCGGACGGTTATGTGGCCTGGGTGGGCGAGGGGTCTCAGGATGGCCTCGACGCCGCGATGAACACCTGGTTCGGGCCGCCCCGCTGACAGACTAAAAAGCCGCTGAGCTAGGCAGCCAGCGAAATCGGCGCGACGTCCGGCATTGGCTCCGGCATCGGTTTGCCGCGGCGCTCCCAGGTGCGGCGGCTGATGCCGAAGGCCTCCCAGGGGCGAGCTGCGCTGAGCGAATTGTCGAGATAATCGGCCCTCGACACGGCGCCGGCGGCCCGCCGCCGCTCTTCCTTTCGGTTTCGGTCGCGCTGGCGCCGCTTTTCCTTTTGCAGCCTCGCTCTTTTCGCCTTCGGCACGTCGAAGGCGCCGATGGTGCGAATGTCGAGCGCGCTGCGTTCGGCAAAGCTCAGATGCAGGGCGTGACCGAGCGCGTCGGCGGTCAGGGGAGAAAAGCGCAGTTTCGTGCGCTCATAGATGATCACCTCGATCGCGGCTTTCTCAGCCCAGGGCAGCCATCGCGCCGCCCAGCCGAGAACCACCTCGACAAAGTCTTCCCCGAACTCGACAAAGGCGAGACCGGCGATCACCTCGACATAAATGAAGGCGTCATCCGCCTCGGGTACGATGGCGCCATGACGATGGCGGATCAATTTTTCGATCTCGCGCATCCTTCCGCGGAAATGGTTCCAGCGGCCGCCTCGCATGCGGCGCTGCACGGCCTTGTAACCGAGCAGGCAGTCGCCGATTTTGATCGCGGTAACGTCCCGCGCAAGACCCTCCGCACGCCCGGCCTCGTCAGCCGGATCTGCCGAGCGAGCCCCTTCATCCGCGCCGACGAGACGATCCATCGTTTCTCCTTTGCGACCAGGCCCGAGAGGCCGAAACGCGTGATCGTAGCGGAAGTGGGGGCGGTGAAGCTCGCTTTTTCTGCGTTATTCTCTCAGTTATTTTAAGCGAAGCTCCCGCTATCCCGGCAGCCCCGCGATATCAAGCGCAGCGCCGAGAGACGCCGCCAAGGCCGGGTCGCAGTCGACGCCGGAAAATTGCATGCCGTAGCGAAAAGCAGGCTGCAGTTCCAGAACGCGAGCCGCCGCACTTCTGGCGTCGCTGAGACGTCCGAGTTTTGCAAGCGAGGCCGTCAGGAGCATGTGCGAAATGCTGTGGCGCGGATTGTGTTGAACCGCCCTGTAGGCAGCTGTGACGGCCTCTTCATATTGTCCCAGTTGGAAGTGACCGAGCACCAGCGCATGGAAAGCCGACCACGCCCAGGGATCGAAAGGGCTGAGACGCAGAGCCCGCTCGCCCCATTCGATGGCGCGATCAGCCTTTCCAGCCCAGCCGAACATCACGCCGCCGACGATATAGGTGATCGCCGAAGATGGGCTGACGGCGAGCGCCGCCTCGGCCGCGGCGAAGGCGGCGTCACGATCATGTTCGTCCATGCCGATGGAAAAACCTGCAAATGTCAGGGCAAGCGCATCGTCCTGGCCGTAGAGAATGGCCGCCCGCGCATGCCGGACCGATGCCAGACGATGGTCTTCAAGCAAGCCGGCGCGCAGGAAGAGGCAGTGATGGCACATGGCCGCGAAGGCATGGGCCAGCGCATAGCCGGGTTCGAGTGCAAGCGCCCGCTCCAACAGCGCCAATGCCCCTGCTGCCTCGGTCGGCATGCCGCAATAGACGTCGGGCTGGGCCTGCAAAACGAGGTCGTAGGCGTCGAGGTTTTCGGGCCGCTTGCGCTTGACGCGCTCCAGTTCCGCCCGGCGCAGGCGCGGCTCGATGGCGCTGACGACGTTGAGGGCGATTTCGTCCTGCAGATCGAAAATGTCGGCGAGCGGGCGGTCGAAGCGTTCCGTCCACAGCAGGTTTCCCGTTTCGGCCTCGATCATCTGCGCCGATAGCCGCACACGACCGCCGGACCTGCGCACGCTGCCTTGCAGAATATAACGCGCGCCGAGCTCCTGGCCGATCTGTTTCACGCCGAGAGCTTGGGGGTCGTAGGTGAAGCTCGATTTCGGCGCGACCACGAACAGCCAGTTCACCCGGGAGAGCCCCGCCGCTATGTCCTCAATGACACCGTCCGCGAAATATTCGTCTTCCTCGTCGCCATTCGAATTCGAGAAGCGAAGCACGGCAACGGACGGTCTGGATGGAAGGGCAGACACGGGCAGTGTCGGCTGGGCCGCGATGGCGGGCAAACTTTCGCTGGTGACCGCCGGCCCGATATAGCGGTAGCCCCGCCGCGGCAGGGTTTCGATCCAGTCCGGCCCTCCGCCCGTAGAAAGAGCCCGGCGTATGGCCGCCATCTGAACGGTAAGATTGCTGTCCTCGATGGCGAGACCGGGCCATGCGGCTTCGATCAGCGCCTCCTTGCCGACGGGCGTTCCCGCCCGTTCCAGAAGCACCCGCAAGAGCGCCACGGCGCGTCGCCCCAACCCCAGCGGCTCTGCTCGGCAAAACAGGATTTCGGCATCCGCGTCGAGGCAAAACGAGCCGAACTTGTGCATCGCAGCCATGTGTCGAGGAAATATCATTCGCAGAAATTTTGCAACAATTTCGCAAGACCTTTGCGACTTCGAGGCGGGAAGGCGGCATCGTTGAAGCGGCTGAAAAGGCCGCATGTTTTCGGAAAGTGGAGGAGAGTGAAATGAGTGCGAAAGCCGTTGTTCGAATGCCGGGTGAGGGCAAGGAACTGAGCCTGGCCGGCAAGCCGTTGAGGTTCCTTGTGGCGGGGGAAGACACCAGGCATACTTCTATGTTCGACTGGACGTTGCCGCCGGGTTTCTTCACCGGGCTTCATGTTCACCGCGTCCAGGAGGAAACCTTCTTTGTTCTTGAAGGCGAATGCGAATGGGAGGTCGGCGGCCGGAAGATCACGGCGAAACCCGGTACCTATGTCTTCATCCCGCCAGGCGTTCCCCACAATATCGGCAATGCCAGCGGCAAGGCGGCAAGGATGATCATGACGGTCTCGCCGCCCGGACACGAACACTATTTCGAGGAGCTCGCAAAACTTGTCGAACAAAGCAGCCCTCCGGATGCGGGCGCCATCGCTGAACTGAGGGAGCGGTACGACACGACGCAGATCTCGACGCTGCAGAAATAGGATGTGATCGGGGGTTCCCGGGCGCCTGCGGTTGGTCCTGCGCGGGATCCCGGGCCCCGTTGATTTCTATTGGGAACGTCCCGTGTTATCATGCCCGGCCTGACGTCATCAGCCGTATTGTCAGTACAGAGACTTGTCCGATGAGCGAAGTGGACGTGCTTTTTGCCAGCCTGCGACAGGCGGCTGACCCGCAGACGGTCGAGTGCATCGAAAATGTCGTCAAGCACGGCGCCGATCGGGATCTCAACCGCGTCAATGCGCTCGCTTTCGCCGCCAAGCACCATCTTGACGAAGAGAAGACCATCGCCGCCTTTCTGCATGCGGCCCGCATCGGCGCATTCGAGATGACCTGGAATGTGCTATGCCCGGGCTGCGGCGGCGTCCTCGACAGCGGCGCAACCCTCAAAGGGGTCAACCAGGACAGCTATCATTGCGCCCTTTGCGCCGCCGGATACGAGCCGACCCTTGACGAGATGGTCGAGGTCACCTTCACGGTCAGTCCGCGGGTGCGCCGGATTGCCGCGCACGAACCCGACCGGCTGCCGCCGCTCGAATATTACCGCCAGATTTTCTTCAGCTCCGGCGTCGACCTGCCGGAGGATCTGGAAGCCAGGTTCGACCGCATCCTGCTGGAACTGATCGAGCTGGCCCCGGGCGAGAAGGCCTTCGTGTCGCTTCAGCTGCCGGCGCAATTCGTGATCATCTTCGATGCGGTGACCCATTCGGCGCAGTTCGTCGATGTGCAGGGGGAGCCGACCGACGAGCGCCAGAACCTCTCGATGGTCATCAGTCGAGGGCATGCGCTGAACGAAACCGTGACGCTGCGTCCCGGCTCGCTGCGGCTCACGCTCGAAAATCACACCGATCGCCGGGTGGTCCCGAATGTCTGTATTGCCGGCGATGACCTGCACGACCTCCTGGGCCGCAGGCGGGAGTTTCTGACGGCCAAGCGCCTGCTGACGAACCAGAGTTTTCGTGACATCTACCGGACCGATACGCTCGATGTCGACCAGCGCCTGAAGATCACCAGCCTGACGTTCCTGTTCACCGATCTCAGGGGCTCGACCGCTCTCTATGAGCGCGTCGGCGATCTTGCCGCTTTCGATCTGGTGCGGGCGCACTTCAGGGTTCTTCACGAGATCGTCGCCACCGAGGCCGGAGCGGTTGTCAAGACGATCGGTGATGCCGTGATGGCGACTTTTCCGAGCCCGGACCGGGCGGTGGCGGCGGCGCTGAGGATGCGCGAGGCGATGCGGCGGCTGAATGCCGAACACGGCAGCGAAGACCTCCTGCTGAAGATCGGCATCCATGAGGGGCCATGCCTCGCCGTCAACCTCAACGACAGGCAGGACTATTTCGGTCAGACGGTCAATATCGCCTCCCGCGTCCAGGGCCTTGCCGACCCGAATGTGATCATGACGACCGAGGCGATCGTCGAAGATGCCAATGTCTCGGAGATCCTGCGCGACAGCGGCGTCACATCGGCCTCACGAATGGCGGAGCTTCAGGGCATCGGCAGGGAGGTCAGGATCTTCGCCCTGTCGTGAGCCTCATCCACCGACCAGGCTTCACTGCGGAGCATCGAGCCTTCTGCATCGGCATCTCACGACCTCGACGCCGCGTTTGGCACGTTCCCTCTCCCCGTTGGAACGGGGAGAGGGGCAGCCATCGGCGCCAAGCCGACAACTGAGGCACATGACGAAGGAGAAGGCAGTTTACGCCACCAGCCCCTTGGTCAGTTCCAGCGCCTGCCGCTCGAACAGCCGGCGATAGATGCCACCATTAAGCCGGATCAGCGCCTGGTGATCGCCTTCCTCGACGATTCTGCCCTTGTCGAACACCAGCAGCCGGTCCAGCGCCCGCACCGTGGAGAGCCGATGCGCGATCACAAGCGTCGTGCGGCCGTCCATCAGGCGTTCCATGGCTTGCTGGATCTGCACTTCGCTTTCGCTGTCGAGGCTCGACGTCGCCTCGTCGAGGATCAGGATCGGGGCATCGGCCAGGAAGGCGCGGGCGATGGCGACACGCTGCCGCTCGCCGCCCGACAGCTTGACCCCGCGTTCGCCCACCATCGTCTCATAGCCCTTCGGCAGGTCCACGATGAAGCCGTGGGCATTGGCCTGTTTCGCCGCCTGCTCAATTTCGCGGCGCGAGGCGTTCGGCCTGGAATAGGCGATATTTTCCGCCAGCGTGCGGTGGAACAGGATCGGCTCCTGCTGCACGATCGCGATCTGGCCGCGCAGGCTCGATTGTGTGACCTCGGCGATATCCTGCCCGTCGATCCGGATGGCGCCCGAGTTCACGTCATAGAGGCGCTGGATGAGCTTGACGAAGGTGGTTTTGCCCGAGCCCGAATGCCCCACCAGCCCCACACGCTCGCCCGGCCGAATGGTGACCGAGAAGTCCTCGTAGAGCGGGTCGGGATGCGCGCCATACTGGAAGGTGACGTAATCGAATACGATCTCGCCCGCGCCGATCGCAATCGGCTTGGCGTGCGGCTTGTCCTCGATGCCGAGCGGCATCCTGTCGAGCAGCACCAGTTCCTCCATGTCGTTGACAGCGCGCTGGAGGTTCCGGATGTCCTGGCCGACATTGCGCAGATAGCCCTGCAGAACGAAGAACATCGCCAGCACGAAGGTGACGTCGCCGGGGCTCGCCAGCCCCTGCCGCCACATGATCAGGCCCGTCCCCAGAATGCCGGCCTGCATGGATACCATCATGAAGCCCTGGATGGTGCCGCTCAAGGTGCCGCGCTTCCATGTCCGCCGCGTGCGGCTGTCCCATTTCGCCAGCACATGGCGCAGGCGGGCTTCTTCGCGGGATTCGGCACCGAAGGCCTTGACCACCGAATTGCAGCTGATCGCATCCGCCAGCGCGCCGCCGAGCCTGGTGTCCCAGGCGTTGGCGAGCCTTGCCGCCGGCGATACGAAGCCCATGGAAAGCGCCACGGTGACGCCGATATAGACCAGCGATCCGAGAGCCACGATCAGACCCATGACCGGCCAGTAGCTGCCGAGCACGATACTGGCGCCCACCAGCATGACGATGGACGGCAGCAGCGCGACAAGCAGCAGATCATTGAGCGAGTCGAGCGCCCACATGCCGCGGGTGATCTTGCGCACCGTCGAACCGGCGAAGCTGTTGGCGTGCCAGTCGGTCGAGAACCGCTGCACCTTGTGGAAACCGTTATTGACCACATCCGCCATGATGCGCAACGTCAGCCGGATGATGCCATTGAAGATGAACCAGCGCAGTGCCACGCTGATAAAGCCGAGAACGACGACGACGGCAAAGGCGCTGAGTGCGCCGTCGGCCGCGTTGCCGCCGGCAATGGCGTCGACGATGCGGCCGGAAAATACCGGCACCATGACCTCGGCCAGCGTGCTGGCGGCAACCAACACGATGATAACGCCCACCAAAACAGCACGGTGGCTCCAATGATGAAGAACAAAGCCGAGCACGTGACGATAGGCATCGGCGCGGAAATCGAGCTTCTTGCGAGTCATTTTTACAAGCCCGGCCCGTATCGGAAACCGGTCCTCAAAATCGAGAGTTGAAAGGCACAGCCCGCGCGGAAGACGAAGTAATGCCGTCAGATCAATCGGGCTGAGGGAAGAGAAAACCGCATGTCGCGCGCGCTTGAGGCGGGGCGCGAATGGATATGACCTATCGTCGGGACATACCACACGGGAAGGCTTCGATGATTGCTGATGTCATTCAACGCCTCCCTTTTGTTCGATCTGAAGCGGTAGCGTTTTGTAGCGAAGCAATTCGCCGTTGCCAAGAGGGAATCTACAACCGTACGGAAAGTGATGCGAAAACGACACAATTTATGGGCTGCGAAAACTCGTGGCGCCGCCGAGGCCTTTGCGCAGGTCTGTTTGGGCTGTCGGATGATTGTTAGTCTTTGTTTCGTAGCCACGGCCTGCCAGTGGCTGGGACCAACGGTCAAGACAAAACCCACTCCATCAGCGCATTCTGGGCGTGAAGCAGGAATGCTTTTGCGGGACGGCTTTGGCAGGCAGGGTGCAACATCGCGTCGGCCGTTACTTCCTGTCCCCTTGCGACGGGCGGGCAGGGCAAGAAGATCGTGTCACGCCGTCCTTTGTCGAGGAGCGTTGCCGTCACCTGATATTCCGTCAGCTCGCTTTCCTCCGCGTCTTTCGGCCACGAGTCCGTGATGACGACGTCCGCATCGAGGGCATGACTGATATCCCGGCTGATTTCGAAATTCGGATTCAGGAGATGGGGATCGGCTACGTGCCAGCGCTCCGGATAGACTTGGACGACGCGGATGGGCATGGATTTCGCTGCCTCGACCCAGGAACGAAGAATGTTGGCATCTGGCGCGATCCCGACAACCTTCAGGTCTTGCAGCGATCCCCTGACGCTCTTGATGTAGGCGAGATCGCCGAGCGTCTCACACGGATGATTTAGTCTTGTCCGGGCATTGATGACAGGCGCATCCATGACCGCCGCGAGCTCTTGCAGGGTAGCAGTTCCTTCGTCCTGACGACGAGAAGATCAAACCAATTGTCGAGATAGTCCGCAAGGTCGGCGGTGGTCTCGCGGGCGTTGAAGCTGATTTGCGGTTGCACGCAGACGCCGCCCATGGCCTTCACACCGAGGTCAAAGGCGGCCGTATTGCGCCATCCCGTGTCATCGACGATAAGGCTCACCCGTTTGCCATGCAGGGATTGCGGCATGGTGCGGCCCGCCCAATGCTTCGCAAGCTGGCCGGCTCGGTCGATAATCGCAGCGACAGTGTCCAGCGGCAGTGAGTGGAGTTCAAGGAAATCTCTGTTCAGCGTAGGATCCACGGTGTTTCCAATGTTTCTCTTGGCTATGCAGCCGATCGACCGCTCTGCAACGGTTATCGCGGCTCCTGATGCGCCAAACCTCCCATTGCCATAAGCGGACTTTTCAGTAGCTGCACGAGCGAGCATTGCCGGGTCTGAAACCGCCCGCACAGGCCGGGTTCCTCGAAGTATCCAGCTGATATTGATAATCCTCCCGATCCAGCCTCGCGGGCGAGGTACAGGAAGCCGCGAGCGTGGACGCGCCGATCATCGCGCTGGTCGCGAACAAGGTGAGGAATCGGGTCATCTGAGCTTCTCCTGAGGGTGGTCTCGGCAATCTATCATGCCGGCACAAACAGATGCGAGAACCGGAGAGGGCAATCACGCTCATCTGATAGGAAATGGCTTCGATGATGAAGGGACCGCTCTTCGCTCCATGGGAAATTCAGGGGTAATTTTCTCGGACTATTCTGCGATTATGGAAGTAAGTCCGCAGTGTTGGCAAGCGAATGATTCCCGATTTTGTCTTGAACAAATCGACGATTTTCAGTAGTATTATCGCATAAAAAAGTAATATAAATGGGAGGTTACTATGTCGGAAGCTCGGTTCGAGCCGGTTTTTCTTCATCGTCAGCATTTCGTCGCCGAGATCACGTGTCTCGACGAAATCTTCGAACTTCTGGATGAGTGGCCGCAGGACAAGCGAGGTCTGGCATATGACACGCTGCTGAAGGCGTGCAGGGATACCGCCAAGGGGCATTTTCCGCTCAGCGCTGCGCGCGAGAATTTTCGCCGTTTTCTGAAGATGTCGGGCATGCTCGACAGCGGTCCCAAATTCGAGGGGATGGGCGATCGAAACGTCGGCAATGCTTGAAGAGCCGAGTCTGTTCGTAACGATCTGAGCCGGCGTGCCGCTACGTCATAAGCGGCGCGTCCGGTCGCGAATCTCCGGTCAGCCAGGGCCGGCAGCCGCCCAATCGCAGCGGAAGACCAGCATGGGCTTCGAAAATCCCTTGATGCGCCGGCGCGTCGCGTGGGCAAAGAGGTCGCCAGCGCCATATTCCCGGAATACATTCTCGGACACGAGGATCTGGTCGCTGGCTGCGGCCGCGCAGAGGCGGGCTGCGAGCTGCACCGTGGAGCCGAAGAGATCGTTGCTGTCCTCGACCGGCTCACCGCAATCGAGCCCGATGCGAACATGGATCGGCTCGGCCTTGCTGCCGTTGTAATGCTGGAATTCCTGCTGGATCGCCATGGCGCATTCGACGGCCGCGGTCGTCGCCGCGAAGGCCGCCATGATGCCGTCGCCGGTGTGCTTCACCTCGCGGCCGGAATTTTTGCCGAGGCACCGGCGCACGATCGCGTCATGAGCCCTGACCAACTCTGTCCCCATGCGGTCGCCGAGGCGCGCCGTCATCTCGGTCGAGCCGACAATATCGGTAAAGAGGATCGCCCGGTGGCCAGGATCCATCTGCGGCGCGGATTGGCCGGGCGCCGGATCGGGGTCATTAATGCGACCGAGAAAGGCCTCGACGGCCGACAGAGCCACCTCGACGACCTCATTGGCGACGAAACCGTGCGCCTCGCGATGTACGCAGTGGACGGTTTCGACATCGGGCGCATCCACCAGACAGAAGGCCGTCCCGCGCCGCTCGTCGAACCAATACGTCAGAAACTTGACGCCGTATTGATCCTGAATGTCGATATCCATGCGATGCGCCTGGGCAACCTCGGCGGCCGAGGTTCCTTTGAGGTAGTGCCGGTCCATGAAGATAGGCATCGCGTGTTCTCCCAGATCCGCCGCGTGCAGGTAGTGGCATTGTACGATCAGGAAGCATTCCCGTCCACCTTCGGGACAAGCAATGGCAGATCGTTGCAAGGCGTTGCTTCCGGAAAGGCAACGTGTTGCTGCACATTCAGTAGAATATGCATGGATGTCGGCGGTTTTAATGAGTAGGCGTGGTGGGTTCTGTCTGATATTTACCATAATCGGTCGTTTAATGCTGATAGCCAGATTTCCGGAACCCCCTCGAGAAGCTTCAGACATTTCCTGTTTCAAGCGTCGCCTGCCGGATCCCGCCGTGAGAGATATGTCTGTCACGGTCATGGTGCCAAGGATCGAAGGCCGCTGCCAACGGCATGCTAATTGCATATTATCGGTTAGCTCGCCGAAATTAGGAAAAGCTGTAGCAAAGTGAGACAGACGGCAAATTTTCGACCGGTCGGCTTGGCCTCAATGGGGCTTGGGCATTATGCCGTTATCAACTCTGTGTGGGATGCCGCGCGCACGCTGCTCCGTGACTGGCCGGTGGATGACGGCGAAGAATATTTCGAAGCGGTCAAAGCCTGCCTGGATGCGATTACCGGCGATCTCCCGCCGGATCATGTGCGCGCCGTCTTCATCAGGGCGGCGCAGGAGGCGGGCATCGCCGTCATAGAAGCCGCCGACTGACCAGCGGCAGCATCCTAGCTCCCGTTTCTCTTTCCGTTTTCATGACAAGCTCGTCGTCGCGCTTGACTTCTTCGAGCGAAGGTCTAAAGTAGAACAGAACATGAACATTGGAGATGGTCGTGACACATACCGAACAGGTGATCGCCAACGCCCTTGCCCTCGTCGAAGCCTCCCGGGCGGCCCGCGAGCGGGACCAGCAGCGCCGCGCCGCTTGGCAGAGAAAGGTGGAACTCAGCCGACCGCTGCCGCCCTTGCCGCGTCCGGTCCAATTGCCGCTGGCGCTAAACTGATGCAGCCGAGCTTGAAATCCCGTCAGGCCAGGCTTGATCAGTTGGAATCCGATGATGCTTGGGAAGTGGAAGCTGTGCTCGCCTGGCATGACGATGATGCCAAGGCGGCGATCCGCTCGCTGCTCGATGACTGCAAGCATCTGCGCCGGCAACTGGCGCTGGCCGAACGGGTGATGAGCCGCGGCATGGCGCGCGGCTGGACGCCGCGTTACGAGCGCGACGCGCTTTAGCAATCGGGCGCAGGCAACTGAAGCAGCGACTGACGGGGACGCAGGCGTTCGGCTCGCTTCAGCAAAACACCTTGGCGGCCGTGACTTCGACTTCCACGAGGAATTCCGGGCGGGTGAAGCCGCCGACGATGATCAGTGTTGAGGCCGGCTTCGGATCGAGCGTGTAACGATCCCGCACGGCCATGTAGGCTGGGAAATCCTCTCGCTTCGTCACGAAGGCGGAGATGCGGATAACGTCGGCAAAACTCATCTCGGCCTCGGCGAGAATTGCCTTGATGGCTTCAAAGCAGAGTTCCGCCTGTGCGCCGATATCCTCCGGTACCGCCTCGTCGGGGCCGATGCCGAGCTGGCCCGAGGTCACGAGCAGGGAGGCGCCCGGCGGCACCAGCAGCCCGTGATTGTAATGCCCGAATGGGCGGCGGACGGAGATCGGGTTAAAAACCTTCTTCATCGGAAATCCCTGCCTGAACCAGGTGTTTCGGCGGACAGTCCTTCCGCATGCTCAGAAGCGCTCCATCGCGCTCTTCACCTTCTGCAGAAACCGTGTCCGCGTTTCCTCGGTACAATTATTCATGTCGTAATGGGCAAGAAAGGTGACCGGCCGCAGCGGGTTGATCTGCGCTCGCAGCACGCGCTTGACGATCTTCCTCGGCGGGTTGCCAGCCACGAAGGCGCGGAACGGCGTCGCGCCATAAGTCAGCACGGCGGCAAGCTTCCTGATATGGCGCAGCCGCGATTCCACCTTGCCGTCGACCAGTTCAAAGGAGACACCGGGAAGCCAGACGCGATCGAAATATCCCTTCAATATCGCCGGGAAGCCGAAATTCCAGACCGGCGTGACCAGCACCAGCCCTTCGGCCCGCTTCAGCCGCTCGACATAGGATTTCACCAGCTCGGTATTGGAGGGATAGTCGTGATAGCTGAGCCGGTCATGCCGGGAAAGAACGGGATCGAAATTCTCGGCATAGAGATCGCATCCGTCCACGTCATGGCCGGCTTTGCGCAGGCTTTCCAGCGTCTGCTTGTAGAGCGCCTTGCCGTAGCTTTCCTCCACCGGATGCGAATGCAGCACGAGAACCCTCATGAGGCCTCCATGAGGCCCGCAAGGCCGGGGAAGAGATAGTTCTTGCCGGCATTGAAATCGAAGTCCGGGTTCTCCCAGGCGATCATCTTGCCGGGGTTCAGAAGCCCCTTCGGATCGGTTTCCTGCTTGAAGGCAAGCTGCACCTTGTCGGTGCGCTTCATGCCGCCTTCCTCGAGCGTGTAGCGGTGCGGGTTGAAGATCGGGCAGCCGTGATCCTGATGGATCCGGATGATCTCTTCGAGGCGCTCTTCGGTGGTGTAGCGCACCAGCGGCAGGCCGGAGCACTGGATCTGCCCGTCGAATTTGATGAACTCTAGATGCCCCGGAACTTCGTCGCCGAAGATTTCCACCATCTTGGCGACCTTGGTCACGTGATCCGGCCCCGGATACTGGACCTGCAGATAGGTGAAGCCCGGATCGACCTTCAGCGCCCGCAGCGTCGTGTGGTTCCAGGCAAGTTCATAGGCATGCGGGATGCCCTTCATGCTCTCGACCTTGTCTGAGCGGAAGATCACTTCGCCCTTATGGGCCGAGGTGAAGGCCAGGAAAGCGTCCATCGCATGCGGCGCGATCATCAGCACCACCACCGACTGCCCCTTGCGGATGTAGGGCTTGTGGCGGGTGAAATAGTCGTGCGGGATCGGAGCGGCGATCGGCGCGATTTCCTTGACGAGAATGCCGTTGCATTTGGCGAGCGCATCGGAGAAGCGCACGGCAGCCATGAAGTCGTCATAGCCGACGAGAACGTCCACCCAATCATAGGCAGGCGCCAGCGGCATTTCGATCTCGGTGATGACGCCGTTGGTGCCGTAAGCGTGACTGACCTTCTGCAGGTCCCAGCCGGTGAGATCGAGCACGCGCGGCTCAGCCTCCATGGTGACGACGCGCAGGCGCAGAATATTGCCGAGATCGCGCAGGCCGCCCCAGGTGATCGAGCCGACGCCGCCGGAGCCGCCGGCAATGAAGCCGCCGACGGTCGCCATCTGCGCCGTCGAGGGGTGGAACCGCAGTTCCTGGCCGGAATGCGCCTTGGTCTGCTTGTCGAGCTGGGCAATGATGATGCCCGGCTCGCAGATCACCCGGCCGGGATGAATTTCCTTGATCTTGTCCATGGCGGCAAGGTTCAGCACGATCCCACCGGAAAGCGGCATCGCCTGGCCGTAATTGCCAGTGCCGCCGCCGCGCGGCGTGACCGGCACGCCATGCGCGAAGGCGACCTTCAGCGTCCGGATGACCTCTTCTTCGTTTTTCGGGGTAACGACGAGATCGGCCGTCACATTGTCGAGCTGCGCCTTCAGGATCGGCGAATACCAGTAGAAATCACGACTCTTCTGGCGCACCAGTGCCGGATTATCCTCGATGGCGATGCCTTCGAGTTCCTTTTTGATCGTCTGATAATCCGGCATGTCAGGCTCCAACGACGCTGTCGAGTTCACGATAGTCCGGCAGGCTGCGGTCGATCACCTTGCCGCGGCGAAGGACGACGCGGTCGGACTGCGGACGGGAAAGAAATTCGCTCCAGCGCCTGGCGCTGAAGAGTACGAGATCGGCCGCGGCCCCGACGGCGATACGCCCCATATCCGGCCGGCCGAGAATATCGGCGGGCGAGGTGGTGACGACGCGTGCCGCCGTATCCAGCGGATGGTCGAGGTGCAGGATACGGACCGCCTCGCGGAACACCTCCACCGGATCCAGATCGCCGTAGGCATAGAAGGGATCGCGAGTATTGTCGGAGGCGACTGCGGTGGCAACGCCGGCCGCGGCCAGTTCCTTGAACAGGGTGACGCCGCGCCAGCGTGGTGTGCGGCCGGGATAGCGGTCCTGCAGATACGTGTTGCACATCGGCAGCGAGACGATGGCGACACCGGCCTCCGCGACGAGATCGACCGTGCGTTTTGCCGTCTCCTCGTCCTGGCGGGCGAGCGAGCAGCAATGGCCTGCCGTTACCTTGCCGCCGAATCGGTTGCGCAGCACCGCTTGCGCAATCGCCTTCAGGGTTTCCGCAGCCGGATCGTCGGTCTCGTCGACATGAAGGTCGACATCGAGGCCATTCTCGGCCGCAGCGCTGAACAGCGTGTCGAGTTGGCTGTCGAGATCGCCGCTCATCCGGGTGACGCCGCCGATCAGCCCACCCTTTTCGCGCACCACGGCGACCAGATCGGCGAAATAGGCCGCGTCCGCCATGTTTTCCATCGGAAACAGCGCCACCGCCTGTAAGGCGATCCTGTCCTTCCAGACATCGCGCATTTCGGCAAAGACTTCGAATGAAATGCGGTGCTGCGGCGCAAGGGAATCGAGATGGGTTCGAATGAGACTGGTGCCGTGTGCGTAGGCGGATCGAAGGGAAAACTCCATGCGCTTCCTGACGTCGGCAGCCGACCAGTGCGCCTCGCGGTCTGCGCGCACGGCCTCCAGTGCTCCCGGGAATGTGCCGTCCGGATTGGCGTTGCGCGGCCAGATGTGGCCCTTGTCGAGATGGGTGTGCATGTCTGCGAAGCAGGGCCAGACCATGCCCTCCTTCAGGTCGGACTTCGCCAGTTCCACGGGCGCTTCCCCGGGCGGCAGTACACCAGCAATGATGCCGTCGGCGATGACGATATCGGCTCGGACGAGCCCCTCGATAACAGGCGCCTCGTAACCGGCGACGGCGGCGGAGGGCAGGGTCGCATTGCTCAGCACGAAGCGGCCGGCGTTGGGCGGGGAGATGAGCGAATAGGTCATCAGTTTTCCCGTTTCAGGCTGCTTTCGTGCCAGCGGTGCAGGGCAAGCCACGAAATGAACGAGGTGACGGCGAAAATCGCCACGCCAAGCAGCGAGAGCATCAGCAGCGCCGCGAATAGCCGTGGAATGTTGAGCCGGTACTGCGCTTCGAGCAGCCGGAAGGCGAGTCCTGAGCCTGCCCCCGCCGAACCTGCGGCAAATTCCGCGACGACGGCGGCAATCAGCGCAAGGCCGCCGCCTATCCTGAGGCCGGTCATGAAATAGGGCTGGGCGGCCGGCAGCTTGAGAAAGAGCAGCGTCTGCCAGCGCGAGGCGCCGTAGAGCTCGAAGAGGTTGATGAGATTGTGATCGACGCTTTTAAGCCCCTGAACCATATTCGAAAGGATCGGGAAAAAGGCGACGAGGAAGGCGCAGATCAGAAGCGCCACCTGCGTTGACGGCGCATAGATCAGGATCAGCGGCGAAATCGCCACGATCGGCGTGACCTGAAGCATGACGGCGAGCGGATAGAAAGCGAGTTCGATCCAGCGCGACTGCACGAGGAAGACTGCGAAGCCGACGCCGCCGACGAGCGCCAGCATCAGCGACATCAGCGTGATTTTGGTGGTGACCCACAGGGCAGGGGCAAGCGTGCCCCAATCCGTGATGAAAGCGTTGGCGACCGCCGCCGGACCCGGCAGAATATAGGGCGGCACGCCGGACAGTCGGACATAGGCATACCAGATCAGGATCAGCGCCGCGATGACCAGCAGCGGGATCATTATGCGCAGCGCCAGATCGCGGCCTCGGGCGCTTGCAGTGGTTTTGACAAGCAGCGGCGCCGCGGCCGTTTCATCACTCATCGATGGTCCTCCACCGCGTTGATCGCCCCGATCAGCGAATGCGACACCGTCTCGCAAGCTCTGCGGTATTCTTCCGAGGTGCGGTAATGGGCATCGCGTTCAAGGCTGGTCGTGAGCGGTAGGTCGGCATGAACGCGCCCAGGCCTTGCCTTCATCACGACGATGCGGTTCGAGAGATAGGCGGATTCGAAGACCGAATGAGTGACGAAGATGACTGTGATGCCGGTCATCTTCCAGAGCCGGAGCACGTCGTCGTTCAGCTTCTGGCGGGTGATCTCGTCGAGAGCCGCAAAGGGCTCGTCCATCAGCAGCAGCTTCGGCTTGGTCACCAGCGCCCGGGCGATCGAAACGCGCATCTTCATGCCGCCTGATAGTTCGCGCGGATAGGCCTTGGCGAAATCCTGCAGGCCGACGGTTGTCAGCACGTCCAAGATCTGGTCGTGCGCCGCCATCTTCGAAATATGCCTCAGCTTCAGCGGCAGATGCACATTGTCGAACACGGTCTTCCAGGGCATCAACGTCGGCTCCTGAAAGACGAAACCGATATCCCCCTCCGGAAGGCCCTTGGAATTGATCCGAGAACTCGGCCAGTCGATCGCGCCTGACGTGACATCGCCGAGGCCGGCGATGATGCGCAGCGCCGTCGACTTGCCGCAGCCGGAAGGACCGAGCAGGCTGATGAACTCGCCGCTCTCCACTGTGAGCGACATCTCCGAAAGGGCGACGGTTCCGGTGGAGAAGGCTTTCGAGACCGATTGCATGACGACCAACGGCCGCTTGCGCATCTCTTTCGGGGATAGGGCCTGAGCTTCTGCTGGGGGCATTGGCTGTCTCGTTCATCAGGGAATGGAATCCGCCGTATGCGGCGGATCGCCGACGGAATCTTCGGCTTACTTCTTCATCGCCATTCCCGTGCCCTTGCAGACGAATTTCGTCGTGAAGGCCTTGGTGTAATCCGTCTCCGCCTTGAACACCTTGATCGCTACCATTTCGTCGAAGAAGCCCTTGTAATGCGCCTCGGTCAGGCAGCCGATGCCCTTGTCGAGGCTGTCGCCGGACTCGATGATGCCGTACTCCTTCATCTTGGCGATGGAATAAGCGATCTGACCATCCGTCATTTCGGGATTGTCCTTTTTGATCAGTTCGTTGGCCTTGGTGTTGTCGCCGTAGAGATAGTGGTACCAACCTTCGATCGAGGCATCGACGAAGCGCTGGACGAGATCGGGCTTGCTGTCGATCATCGCCTGCGTGGTGGTGATCATCGTCGAGTAGGGAGAGTAGCCGTTGTCGGCGAGCAGGAAGACTTTCGGCTCGAAGCCGGCCTGCTTCTGAATCTCGTAGGGTTCCGAGGTGAGATAACCTTGCTGCGCGGAATCCTTGTCGGCAAGGAAGGGCGCCGGGCTGAAATTGTAGGGCTTGTACTGTTCGTCGCGGAAGCCTTTGAAGTTAGCCTTCATCCATTCGAAATAGGTGAGATAACCGTCCTTGCCGAGGAACAGCGTCTTCAGCTTGGCGAGATCTTCGAATTTTTCGATGCCGGCATCGGGGTGCGCGATCAGCACCTGCGGATCCTTCTGGAAGATCGCAGCGACATCGACGAGCGGAATGCCCTGCTCGACCGCCGAAATCTCGCCCTGCGGCCCGCCCATGTAGAAATCGATCTTGCCGGAGATCAGCAGCGCGCTGTTGGCGGCGTTCGGGCCGCCCTGTACGATGGTGACGTCGAGGCCGTGTTTGGCATAGGTGCCGTCGGCGACCGCCTGGTAGAAGCCGCCATGCTCGGCCTGCGCAAGCCAGTTGGTGCCATAGGTGACCTTGTCGGCCGCCTGAGCGGACGCGATGGAGGCAATCATGCCGCCGAGCCCGGCCAATGCGGAAAAGACCCTGTTCTTCTTTGTCATGGGCATGATCGACGTTCCCCTTCTGAGTTCGCAGCCGTCGCGGCGACGTCCGATTTTCTTCATAGGAGCCGTTGCTTTGCTCTTTGAAAAGCATCAAATTTCGTGCGCAATGATGCCTTTTCGGCATCTCACCGAAAGCCTGTGCCCATTTTACGCTGCGTGCCTGATATTTGTGCAACGAGGTTCTGATGCTGCATTCCAGAAAGCTTCTCTATATCAACGAGATCGCGCGTTCGGGCTCGATCCGCAAGGCGGCGGCACGGCTGAACGTGGCCTCTTCTGCGATTAACCGGCAGATCCTTGCGCTGGAGGAGGAAATGGGCGCGCCGCTCTTCGAACGCCTGCCGCGCGGATTGCGGCTCACCGCCGCCGGCGAGCTCTGTATCGAACATATTCGCGACGTGCTGAAGAATTACGAGCGGCTGGAGGGGCGTATCCGCAGCCTGAAGATGCAGCAGGCGGGCAAGGTTCGGCTGGTGACGACGGTCGGCCTTGCGGCAGGGCCGCTGCCGGAAATTATCGCCCGGTTCCAATCGGAACATCCGCGCGTCTTCATGCAATTACGCAACGACGCCGGCACGATGACGGTCAACCCGGTGCTTTCAGGTGAGGTGGATATCGGCCTCGGATTCAATATTCCGGCAACGCCCGGCATCCGCACCCTCGGCAATTTCGACATACCGATCGGCGTGGTTCTGCCGCCCGGCCATCATCTGATCGGCCCCGGTCCAATCAATCTCGCGGATATCGTCCAGGAGCGCCTGGTGCTGGCGCAGCAGGGGACCAGCCTGCGCGACGTGATCAATCTGGCCCTGGCGCGCCTCGACGTCCATGTCGAACCGGTGCTCGAAACCAATGCCTCGGAGATGCTGAAGAAGCTGGTCAAATCGGGGGCGGGGCTGACGATCCTGAACCCGCTCGATGTCATCACCGAATGCAGGCAGGGCGAACTGGTTTTCCGCCCGATCGCGGAGCCGCATGCGCGCCATCAGCCGATGAAGCTTTTTGCCCGCGCCCGCGCGCCGCTTGATTCCGCCACCAGCCTGTTCGTCGAGTACCTCCTGGCTGAACTGGCCGGCCTGGTGCAGGAGCTGCAGGCGAAGGGCCACATTGCGGCCTATGCTTCCGCCGCGATGTGAGCCACCGCCTTACTTCGAGTAGAGATTGGAAAGCGGGTAGCGCTTCAGGTCATAGAGCAGCTCTATGAAGCCCCTGACCTGATGGCGGCAGATTGCTTCGCCCTTTTCGGCTGTCCCGAGTGAGGCGTTGCCGACGACGCCGTGGGGATTGAGGTCGTGGGCGATCCAGGCGAGCGAATGCGGCGGCAGCGGCTGAATGTATTTCGATTGCCCGCGCATCCATTCCGCCTTCGAGGCGAAATTCTGCGCCTTCTCCATCCGCACCAGATCAGGTCGGAAATACAGCATCAGCGACGTTTCCACCTCGCCGCCATGGATGCCGTATTTCAGCTCATTATCGCCGATCATGCCCTCGGGATGGCCGAAGCGGCTCCATTGGGTGGAGACGACGGCCATCGCATAGCGCACGCGCAGCTCGCGAGCCACGATGCTCATGATATCGACATTGCCGCCATGCGAATTGACGATCACCATCTTGCGGATGCCGGCTTCGGCAACCTTTCCGCCGATTGCGGTCCAGACCGGAATGAGCAGTTCGGCGCCGAGCGACAAGGTTCCCGGGCCGTAAACGTGTTCATTGGCCTTGCCGATTTCTTGCGTCGGCAGCACCAGACAATTGAGATCGACCGGTTTCTGCTTGCGTAATTCGGCGAGCATGCCGTTGGCGATAGCGACGTCGGTGGCAACGGGTAGATGCGGCCCGTGCTGCTCGGTCGAGGCGATCGGCAGGACAGCGATCGTGGTGTCGGGAGACAGTCCGGCGAAGTCGTCGCTGACCAATTCGTTCCAGTAAAATGGCACCGTCATACCGTTCGCCTCCCATTGCCGTTCGAGACAGTGAGTAGGGAATAACGCTACCTGCGAAAAGCATCAATTTGCGCCCGCACCGATGCCTTTTTGCGGATGATGGAACAACGGCGCCGTCGAGGGCGCCTCTTGGCCGCAATGTTTCCGCGAATGTCTCGCCGAAACCATTGCGCTAGCGCGTCTGCAATGGTTTTCTGGCGCTTCTTCTATGACAACGCTCTCCGGTGATTCCCAATGTTCGATATTCTGTGGCGCGGCCTGGCGATCGGCGCCGGCGCAACCATCCTCATGGACCTCTGGGCAATTGTGCTCACGAAGGTCTTCGGCCAGACGCCGCCGAACTGGGCGCCGGTCGGCCGCTGGTTCTGGCATCTCGGCCGCGG
Organism: Rhizobium sp. NLR10b; assembly: GCF_019685435.1. Lineage (NCBI taxonomy): Bacteria > Pseudomonadati > Pseudomonadota > Alphaproteobacteria > Hyphomicrobiales > Rhizobiaceae > Rhizobium > Rhizobium sp. NLR10b. Next base: position 275,102 of record NZ_JABDWV010000007.1, read on the forward strand.
CAAGGTCTTTCACGAGAACATCGCCGATGCCGAGCCGTATGCAAATGAACTCGCTCTCGGCTGGATCAGCCATTACGTTGTCGGCATTCTCTATGGTTTGATCTTCGTGTTCATCATGGGGTCGGCCTGGTTGGCAGCCCCGACATTTCTTCCCGCCTGGATTTTCGGCATCGTCACCGTCGGGGCAGGGTGGTTCCTGCTGCAGCCGGGCCTCGGCCTCGGCTGGGCTGCTTCGAAACATCCGAAGCCGAACAAAGTCCGGGGTTTCAATCTGCTAGCGCATATGGTGTTTGCATTAGGACTTTATGGTACGGCGTTGATTTTGAGGTGAGATTGACGCTTGCCCCTTGCCCTAACCCTCTCCCCGTTTTGACGGGAAGAAGGTGGCGGCAGCCGGATGAGGGGCAAGCCGAACCCGTGAACCGAAAATCGCTAAGCTACCGCGCCGCCCAATTGGCGCCGCGGCGGAAGATGGTCTTCATCTGAGGCACGTCGAACTCCTTGGCCTGATGGCCGAGTGAGGAATAGAAGACGCGGCCCTTGCCGTATTTGCGCTTCCAGACGACGGGCATGACGACGCCGTCGATCCAGTAGGCGTGTTCGCCGGTAAACCTGGTCGTCGCCAGCACCTCGTTCGAGGGGTCGACATGCATGTAATATTGCTCCGACGTATAGGGGAAGTCGGCAATCCCCTCCATCAGCGGATCGTCGGGCCGGGTGATGTTGACGGTATAGTCGATGATGTTGCCGGGATGGGCGACCCACTGGCCGCCGATGATGAACTGGTAGTCGACGGAGTCGCGGAAGGCATCGCCCGCGCCGCCGTGATAACCGGCGATGCCGACGCCGCTTTCGATCGCGGCGGCGAGGTTCTTGACCTCCTCCTTTTCGATCTTCGACATCGTCATGATCGGCACGACGAGGCTGAGATCGTGGACCGAAGGGTCGGCAAGCGCCTCGGTCCCGTGTTCGAGATAGACCTTGAAACCGTCTTCCTCGAGCATGGTCTTGATGATTTCGGCGCATTCCTGCGGCTCGTGCCCGCTCCAGCCACCCCAGACGATCAGTGCTTCACGCATTCTCTTTCCTCCTGAAATTATTTTGCCAGCCGTCCGTCGACGATGGAATCGGACAGGGGGGCAGGGCGCTCCACCGCCGTGGTAATCGTCACCCTCCGGCCGGTCTCGGACGCTGTATGGAAGGCTTCCATGACTTCGAGCACATGCAGTGCCAGATCACCATTGGCACGGTGCGGCCGGTTCGAGCGGATCGCATGCGCCATATCGGCGACGCCGAGCGAGCGGAAATTGCCCTCGGCATAGGGGGCGGTGACCGGCTGGTCCTCGAAGGCGCCGCCCTTCTTCAGATATTCGACAGGGCCCGCAAACCTATTGGGGTCGGGGACGATAAGCGTGCCCTCGGTTCCGTAGACTTCGAGCGGCACATGCTTGTGGCCGGCGACGTCGAAGCTCATGGCGATCTGCACGACCGCGCCGTTGGCAAAAGCCATCATGCCGGCGACATGGGTCGGCACATGCACGGGAATGCGCTCGCCATTGCGCGGCTCGCTGGTGATGAGCCGTTCGGCCCGCGGCGTCGTCGCAAAGCCGGCGACCTGGGAAACCGGCCCGAGCAGATTGACGAGGTCGGTGATGTAATAGGGGCCCATATCGAGCATCGGGCCGCCGCCGACTTCGTAATAGAAGGCCGGATTCGGATGCCAGCGCTCATGGCCCGGGCACATGAAGGTGGCCGAGCCGCCGACCGGCTGGCCGATGACGCCTTGGTCGATCAGGGCGCGGGCCGTCTGGTGGCCTCCGCCGAGGAAGGTGTCGGGCGCCGCGCCGATGCGCAGATTTCGCCCGCGCGCCGCCTCGGCCAGTTTTTTCCCTTCCGCGAAATTAATCCCGAGCGGTTTTTCGGAGTACGTGTGTTTGCCGGCATCGAGCGCCTGGAGCGCGACGGCGACATGGGCTTTCGGGATCGTCAGATTGACGATGATTTCGATCTTGGGATCGGCGAAGAGCTCTTCGACTGATTTGACGGGAACGTTGAATTCGCGCGCCTTGGCCTCTGCGAGCTCCCGGTTGAGATCAGCGACGCCGCGGATATCGAGGATGGGAAAGGAGGCCATCGCTGTAAGATAGGCGCCCGAAATATTGCCGCATCCAATGATGCCGATACCGACTTTGTCCATGAATTCCTCCATTTGATCTTGCTTGTCTCGGCCGTCAAAGGGCCGGCCCGGTCGTGCTCCAGGGCGATTCGTAGAGCTCGTAGAGCGCAACTGCGGCAGCGCCCTGAGCCCAGAAATCATCGCTCGAATCATCGAAGACGAGTTCGCTTACCCCCTTCAGCGACGGCGGAATGGCGAGCGCATAGGCGTCGCGCAGGCTGTTCAAGAAGGGTTCGCCGAGCGCCAGGCTCGAGCCGACGAGGATGACGCGCGGCGGCGCAAACAGCGTAACGATGTTGGCGATGGTCAATCCGACAGCTTCGCCGGCGCGGATGGCAGAGGCGATCAGCCGGTCGTCGTCGGCCTTGATCAGCGCCTGGGCGTGGGTCATGCCGCGCCCGAGGCGGATGGCTTCGGCAAAACGGCCGTCGGTCTGATGTTCACCGAGGATGGCGCTTTCGCCGGCCTGGCTGAAGAGCCGCACCACGCCGTTCGGTCCCATGCCGAGCACAAGGTCGCCAAGATTGTGGCTGAGGCCGCCGGCGCCGCGAAACAGGCGGTTACCGTGCAAGACGCCGAGACCGAGCGTCTGTTCCAGCGAAATCAGCACCATGTCCTCGAGATCGCGGGCTTTCCCGAACCAGTGATGGCCGAGCGTGATGGCGTGGGCGTCGCTTTCGACGATGGTCGGCGTCGATAGCCGCGTCGACATCTCGGCGGCGAAATCGACATTGGTGTCGCGAAAGATCGGGCTGCTTCTGATGTAGCCGGTGCGGTGCTCGATAACGCCCGGAAAGCCGAGGCAGATGCTGTCGACATCTTCGAGCGACAGGCCGGCATCGACGACGCAACGCCGGACGCCGTCCTCGACGAGATCGGCGATGACGCCGATCGGCTGCCGGTCGATGCGGATCGGCAAAGCCAGCTTCGACAGCACGTCGCCGCGAAAATTGGTGACGACGAAGACCATGCGGCTGGCGGCGATCTTGCCGCCGACGACGCGGGCGGCATCGGGATTGAGCTCCAGCGCCACGCGCGGTCTGCCACGCACCGCCTCGTTGCGGATATCGCCTTCATGCCGCGGCAGGATCAGCCCGTCATCGAGCAGCGAGGCGGTGATGGCCGAGACGGTTGTCGTCGACAGCTCCGTCCGCTCGCTGATTTCGATGCGCGAGATCGGACCATGGCGCCTGATGGTGTCGAGCACGTTCAAGCGATTGATCGCGCGCATCAATTCTGGATCTGCAGTCTTCATGAAAACGTGCCGGCAGTCGTTTGGTTGGGCGGAAGCCAATATTTATAACGGGTTACGAAATAAATAGCAGGCAATTACGAGGAGCTGTCAAGCGATTTCGGCAAAAATTAACGCATCGGGTTGACATCCGGCGCAAGGTCCGCTGAATTAATCCGCATAGGGGAAAAATTGTGAGGATAGGTCCCCTGGGAGGAAAATCATGAATTTCATGCTGAAGAACGCCGCTTTCGGCGGCAGGCGCATCGTATCCATGGCCGTGGCAGCCGGCATGTTGCTGGCCGGAGCCGGGGCCGCCTCGGCGACGACGGTGGTCAAGTGGCTGCATCTCGAAACAGATCCGAAGAACGTCGCGGCCTGGGAAGACATCGTCAAGAAATACGAGGCCCAGCATCCCGACGTCGACATCCAGATGCAGTTTCTCGAAAACGAGGCCTTCAAGGCCAAGCTTCCCACGCTGCTGCAGTCCGACGATGTGCCGGATTTCTTTTTCAGCTGGGGCGGTGGCGTCCTGAAGCAGCAGTCCGAGACCGGCGCGCTCCAGGATGTGACGACAGCCCTCGACGCCGATGGCGGCAAGCTGCGCAAGGCCTATACGCCGGCCTCGGTCGACGGCCTGACCTTCGACGGCAAGACCTGGGCAATCCCGTACAAAGTCGGCCTGGTGAGCTTCTTCTATAACAAGGCGCTGTTTGCCAAGGCAGGCGTCAAGGCCGAAGACATCAAGACCTGGACCGATTTTCTTGAGGCGGTGAAGAAGATCAAGGCGGCCGGTATCGTGCCGATCGCCGGCGGCGGCGGCGAGAAATGGCCGATCCACTTCTACTGGAGTTATCTTGTCATGCGCGAGGGCGGCCAGAAGGTCTTTGAAGCGGCCAAGAAGGGCGAGGGCGAAGGCTTCCTCGATCCGGCCGTCATCAAGGCCGGCGAAGATCTCGCCGAGCTCGGCAAGCTCGAACCGTTCCAGCCCGGCTATCTCGGCGCGACCTGGCCGCAGACGCTCGGCGTTTTCGGCGACGGCAAGGCGGCAATGATTCTCGGCTTTGAAGCGACCGAGGCCAACCAGCGCAAGAATGCCGGCGACGGCAAGGGGCTTTCATCCGACAATATCGGCCGTTTCGTCTTCCCGACGGTTGAAGGCGGCGCCGGCAAGCCGACGGATACGCTCGGCGGCCTGAACGGCTGGGCGCTTACCAAGAAGGCCTCGAAGGAAGCGATCGATTTCCTTGCTTTCCTGACGAACGCCGACAACGAGCGCGCCATGGCCAAATCAGGCATGCTGCTGCCCGTCGCCGTCGGCGCCGATGACGGGGTCGTCAATCCGCTGCTGGCCGAATCGGCCAGACAGCTTGCCGGTTCGACCTGGCATCAGAACTTCTTCGATCAGGATCTCGGTGCGGCCGTCGGCCGTGTCGTCAACGACGTCTCGGTGGAAATCGTCTCCGGACAGATGAATTCGAAGGACGGCGCCCAGATGATCCAGGACGCTTTCGAACTGGAACAATAGCCAGCGCCCGCAGAACCTTCCGGCGCTCCTGCCAATCGGGAGCGCCGGCATCGCTGCCGACGAGATGCGAAAGCAGGAACCATGGCCAATATCTCAGTCCTATCGACACCGAGCGCCGCAAGGCCGGCAAGACGAGCCGCAAACCGGAAGAGCTCGGTCGCCCATGACCGCCTGACCGTGCTGCTGCTCTTTCTGCCACCGGCGTTGCTGCTCTTCACGCTCTTCGTCATCATGCCGATGGGCGAGGCGGCCTGGTACAGCCTCTATAAGTGGAACGGTTACGGCGCGCCGACGGAGTTCATCGCGCTCCGCAATTTCCAGGTCCTGTTCCGCAACGCGGCGTTTACCCAGGCGCTGGTCAATAACGGCCTGATCATCGTCATTTCGATCTGCATCCAGGTGCCGCTCGCCATCTGGCTGGCCACCATGCTGGCGCACCGCATTCCCGGTGTCGTCGCTTACCGCCTGATCTTCTTCCTGCCCTATGTGCTGGCGGATGTTGCCGCAGGCCTCATCTGGCGCTTCGTCTATGATGGCGACTACGGTCTGTTTGCCGCCGTTTCCAACTTCTTCGGTTTCGCCAATCCTTACGTGCTCGCCGACAAGGACGTGGCGATCTATGCCATCCTCGGCGTTATCGTCTGGAAGTATTTCGGCTTCCACATGATGCTGTTCATCGCCGGCCTGCAATCGGTCGACAAGAGCGTGCTGGAGGCGGCCGAGATCGACGGCGCCACCGGCTGGCAGAAATTCCGTTACGTCACGCTGCCGCTGCTCGGATCGACCCTGCGCCTGTCCATCTTCTTCGCGGTCGTCGGCTCCCTGCAGCTCTTCGACATGATCATGCCGCTGACCGGCGGCGGCCCGTCGAACTCGACGCAGACGATGGTCACCTTCCTCTATACCTACGGCGTCATGCGCATGCAGGTCGGCTTGGGAAGCGCCGTCGGCGTGGTGCTCTTCATCATCTGCGTGACACTCGCCTTCGGTTACAAAAGGATCTTCATGCGCCATGACTGATACGAGTTCTTCCATCCGCATGAGGACATCCACCCGCATCTATCTCTATGTGTCGCTGAGCCTGATCGCGGCGATCGTGCTGGTGCCGCTGCTGACGACGGCGCTCGGCGGCTTCAAGACGCTGGGGGATCTCCGCACCAATCCCTTCGGCCTGCCGACGGAGTGGCAATGGGCGAACTATACCGACATCCTCTTCGGCGAGCGCTATTGGCTGCAGATCGGCAATTCGCTTGTCATCGCGGCGCTGACCGTGCTCTTGACGCTGATCGTCTCGTCGATGGCGGCCTTCGCCTTTGCCCATGTCCGCTTCTTCGGCTCGTCCTTCCTGCTCAATTATTTCCTGCTCGGGCTGATGTTTCCGGCCGCCACCGCGATCCTGCCGCTGTTCATCCGCATCCGCGATCTCGGCCTGTTGAACACCTATTGGGGCGTGGTTCTGCCGCAGGTCGCCTTCGGCCTCGGCATGAGCATCCTTCTGTTCAGAAACTATTTCCGCAATCTTCCGGAAGAGTTGTTCCAGGCGGCTTTCGTCGACGGCTGCGGTTATATGAGATTCTTCTGGCATATCTCGCTGCCGCTCTCCCGCCCGATCGTCGCCACCGTCAGCATCATCTCCTTCGTCGGCAGCTGGAACAGCTACATCCTGCCGCTGATCATGCTGAACTCGGAATCCAAATATCCCTGGCCGCTCGGCATCATGGTCTATCGCGGCGAATTCGGGACGGAATGGCAGCTGGTGCTCGCCTTCATCACCCTCACCATCCTTCCCACAATCATCGTCTTCTTCGTCGCCCAGAGACACATCATCGCCGGATTGACCGCCGGTGCCGTGAAGTCCTGAGCCGAACCATTGGAGCTGCATCATGGCATCCGTTGAGCTGAACAATATTCGCAAGGCCTATGGCGCCGTCGACGTCATCCACGGCATCTCGCTTCATATCGAGGATGGTGAATTCGTCGCCCTGGTCGGCCCGTCCGGCTGCGGAAAATCGACACTGCTGCGGATGATCGCCGGCCTCGAGGAGATCACCGACGGCGAGATCGCCATCGGCGGCAATGTCGTCAATGCGATGACACCGCGCGAGCGCAACATCGCCATGGTCTTCCAGTCCTATGCGCTTTATCCGCACATGACGGTGGCCGAAAACATGGGTTTCAATCTGAAGCTCGCCGGCGTTGCCAAACCCGAGATCGAGGCTCGTGTCGCTGAAGCCGCCCGCATGCTCGATCTCGCCAAGCTGCTCGACCGCAAGCCCGCCCAGCTTTCCGGCGGACAGCGCCAGCGCGTCGCCATGGGCCGCGCCATCGTCCGCAACCCGGCCGTCTTCCTGTTCGACGAGCCCTTGTCAAACCTCGATGCGAAACTGCGCGTGCAGATGCGTTCGGAGATCAAGACGCTGCACCAGAAGGTCAAGACGACGTCGATCTACGTCACCCACGACCAGATCGAGGCGATGACACTCGCCGACCGCATCGTCGTGCTCAATCACGGCAAGGTGGAGCAGCAGGGAACACCGCTCGAACTCTACCGGAAGCCGGCCAATCTCTTCGTCGCCGCCTTCATCGGATCGCCGGCGATGAACATGCTGGAGGGCACGGTAGACGGCGAAAATGGCGAGCCCGCTGCCCGCCTCGAAGACGGCACGGCGATCCGCATCGCGCCCGACCGCAAGGTCAAGGCCGGCCAGGCCGTGACTATCGGCCTGCGCCCCGAACATCTGGTTCCCGGCCTGTCGGGCGGCACGCCGCTTGCCGGCCGAACCATGCTGGTGGAACCGACAGGCGCCCAGACCCACGTGGTCTTCGACCTTGCCGGACAACAGGTGACCGCGATCGTCGACGGCGAATATCCCGCCCGCTACGGCGCCGTCTTCGAGGCCAGCATCGCCAGCGACCAGGTGCACATTTTCGACCGCGGGACTGGTGTGGCGCTGTAGCGAATCCTCGGCCCAGGAGATCGCCGAGAACAGCCCTTTATCCTAGATCTCTCCCCGTGAACGGCGCGAGGGGACGTGCCATGCGGTCCAGGCACGTCCTCAATCATTAACCTATTATTCCGCCGCGATCCGTTCCACGCCGTTGGCCTGGATGATCTTCTCCAGCAGCGCCAGCTCTTCCTGCGTGAGATCCGTCAAAGGCGGACGCACCGGCCCCGGATTCTGGCCGAGTACCCGAAGCCCGGCCTTGATGATCGAGACGGCATAGCCCTTTTTGCGATTGCGCAGGGCGACGAAGGGGAAGAAGAAGCCCTTCAGGATTTCGTCGACGGTCGCCTGGTCGCCGGTGCGCAAGGCGCCGTAAAAGCGCTGGGCGAGCGCCGGGACGAAGTTGAAGACGGCCGATGAATAGGTCGTCACGCCGGCGGCGAAATAGGCCTGGGCGTAGACTTCATGGGTCGGCATGCCGCCGACATAAACGAGGCGGTCGCCGAGCAGGGTGGTGATCTCGATCACCTTGTCGGCGTCGCCGACTCCATCCTTGAAACCGATCAGGTTCGGGCATTCGGCGGCCAGGCGGGCGATGCTGTCGGTGGTCAGCACGGCATTGTCGCGATTATAGACGATGACGCCGATGCCGACCGATTGGCAGACCGCCTTGACATGGGCGATCAGTCCGGCCTGTTCGGCAAACATCAGATAAGGCGGCAGAAGAAGCAATCCGTCCGCGCCGGCCCTCTCGGCCGCCTGTGCGATCTCGATGGCGAGCGACGTGCCGTAGCCGGTTCCCGAGATGATCGGCGTCTTGCCAGCCGATGCCTTGGCGGCTTTGACGACCTCAGGGATCTCGCTCGGATTGAGAGAGAAGAATTCACCGGTGCCGCCGGCGGCAAACAGAGCCGCGGCGTCGTAACCGGCAAGCCATTCGACATGGCGGCGGTATTTCGCCTCGTCGAATTTAAGCTGATCGTCGAAATGCGTGACCGGAAACGAGAGCAGGCCACTGCCGACGGCCTTCTTCAATTCAATCGGGTTCATCTTCAAGTCCTGTTCCTTAGGTGTTGAGAATCGTGTCAGGCGCTCTCGAGCACTTGCAGAAGTGCCGCGATGTAGCCGTAACAAAAGGCAAATGCGGTGGCGGACGGGTCCTTGCCGCTGACGGTCGGCACATGGTCGGGCATCAGCATGTACTTGTATCCGACCTCCTTGTAGATCCTGGCCGAGCGGACCATGTCCATGTCGCCCTCGTCCGGGAAGGTCTCCATGAAGGAGAGCTTGCCGCCGCGAATATTGCGGAAGTGGACGTTGAAGATCTTGTTGCGCTCGCCGAACCAGCGAATGATGTCGTCGATCTCTTCGCGCGGATTTTCGAGCATCTCGCCGACCGAGCCCTGGCAGAAATTGAGGCCGTGATAGGGGTTTTCGCGCATCTGCACGAATTTCTTCAGCCCTTCCACCGTGCCGAGCACGCGCGTGACGCCGCGATAGCCGGGCGGCGTGTAAGGGTCGTGCGGATGGCAGGCGAGCCTGACGCGATTGCTTTCGGCGACTGGCACGACCCGCTCGAGGAAGTAATCGATCCGTTCCCAGTTTTCATCCTCGGAGAGCACGCCGGCAAGACCGGGGGCTGCCTGCTGATCGGTCTTCTCCCAGCGGAAGCTCGCATTCATCGAGCCGCCGCGTCCCGGTTCGTCGGGCGTGCGGGGAATGCCGATCAGGTTGAGATTATATTTGACGGCCGGAATGCCGGCGGCCGCGACATTCTCGATCATCTGGCAGACCGCATCGATCTGCCGGACACGCTCAGGCCCGGCAAGCAGGATGTCGGGATAGGAAGCCTTCTCGATCGGCTGCGAGGGCAGGGGCAGCTGGATCATGTCGAGGATCAGGCCGAAGCTTTCGACCTTGTCGCGATGACGCTCGATATCGGCAAGCGTCCAGCTGCTCGGCGCTCCCGGCGGATCGGCGCTGATATGCTTCACTCCCAATTGCGCGAAGATCCGATAATCGTCATCGTCGCGCGCCGCCACCTGTGTTCCAAGATACATCAGAGACCTCTCCAGATTCAACAATGTCATATGACATAATATGAATTCCTGAGGGTGTCGAGCCCTATTGCTGTTCGGCGAGCATCCGATAACGGCGTTGGCTCGCCATCAGATGCGCGCGCATCGCCTGGCGGGCACGGTCGGGATCCTGATCGGCGATCGCCGACAGGATGTCCACATGCTCGGCATAGACCTTCTGCAGATACTCGCGGTCATTGGCGTCCGGCAGCGTCGGAAACTGCCCACGGGGGATGGCGCGCGGGCCGAAATGACGGAGAACATCGACATAGAACCGGTTGTTGGTGGCGGCGGCGATCGCCATGTGAAAGGCATAATCCGCCTCGACGGTCTGCTGTCCGCTTTCGATCAGTTGCGCCATTCGGCGGTTGGCCTCCCGGATCGCCGCTTCCTGCTCGGCCGTGCGGCGATAGGCGGCAATCGCTGCCGCTTCACCCTCGGTGGCCATGCGAAACTCCAGCAATTCCAAGGTTTCCGGGATGCTTTTGATTTCCACCGGCGTCAGCGACATGACCGAATGAACCTTCGGATCCGCAACGAACACGCCTTTGCCTTGGATCGGCCTAACGAAACCTGCAGCCCTCAAATCCGCAATCGCCTCGCGCACCACGGTGCGGCTGACGCCGAAGGTCGATTCGAGCTGCGGCTCGGTCGGCAGCTGGTCGCCAACGCGCAATTTCCCCGTCTCGATTTGTGCTCGCAGTTGATCGATGACCTGCTGCGCCAGTCTTTGCCGACCACGGCCAAGTGTCGTCATTCTCGTTTCCCCAGTTTCTGTGCCTCACGTCTTCCGCACGGGTCTTGCAAATCAAATCGGACTTCGATAAATCATAATACGACATACGGACGACATAATATGTCTCCTATAGTAATCCAGGGAGGAGTTACAATGAAGCATTTTTCGAAAGGCCTGTTCGTCGGCGCCGTCATCGGCGCGCTGACGATCGCTGCGCCGCTCTCGTACGCCGCCACCCCAAAGGACCAGCTTGTGCTCGGGACATCGCTGGCGCAGGTCCTGTCGCTCGATCCGCATCAGGCGACCGAGGGCAAGGCGGTCGAGATCATGTCGAATCTCTACGACCGGCTGGTCAACAGCACGCCGGATGGCAAGATCGTGCCGCAGCTGGCCGAAAGCTGGAAGGTCGATGACAAGGGCATCACCTTCACGCTGCGCCAGGCCAACTTCGCCTCCGGCAATCCGGTGACGGCGAAGGACGTCGTCTATTCGCTGGCACGGCTCCTGAAGCTCGACCAGGCTGCCGCCGCCAACCTCAAGCGCGTCGGCTACGACAAGACCAATGTCGACAAGCTCGTCACGGCAGTCGACGATAAGACGGTGCGCATTGATTTTTCCCGCCAGGTGACCGCCGAAATGCTGCTTTACCGGCTGACGACCTCGACCACCAGCGTCGTTGACAGCGTCGAAGTCGAGAAACATGTCGCTGACAATGATTACGGCAATGCCTGGATGCGCACGCATTCGGCCGGCTCCGGCCCGTTCACTCTGAACCGGTGGTCGCCGAACGAACTCGTGATTCTCGACGCCAACAAGGATTATGTCACCGGCGCTCCGAAGATGAAGCGCGTCATCGTCCGCCATGTGCCTGAAAGCCAGGTCGAGCGGCTGATGCTCGAACGCGGCGACATCGATATCGCCAGCGCCATGACCGCAGCCGATCTCGCCACCTTCAAGGACAAGCAGGGCTTTACCATCCAGCGCATTCCCACGGGCGGCTTCTACGTGCTGTCGATGAATGCCGGCAACCAGTACCTGTCCAACCCGAAGGTTCGCGAGGCCATTGCCTACGGCATCGATTATAAGGGCATTGAAAAGACCATCATGGGGCCCTACGGGCGGGCGAGAAACGTTCCGGTTCCGGAGAATTTTGAGTCTGCGATCCCGAACCCCGACTGGCATCTCGATGTCGAAAAGTCCAAGCAGCTGTTGGCCGAAGCAGGGTTCAAGGACGGATTCTCGCTGACGCTGAAGACGATCGCGCAGACGCCGCGCATCGATCTTGCCACGGCTATCCAGGCGTCGCTTGCCCAGGTCGGCATCAAGATCGACATCCAGCAGGGCAACGGCTCGGAAATCATTGCCGCCCACCGCGCCAGGGATTTCGATCTGCTGATCCCGCAGACCAGCGCCTACATGCCGAACGTGCTCGGCTCGATGGAGCAGTTCTCCTCCAATCCCGACAATTCGAAGGAAGCCAACAACGCCGGCAACTTCGTCTGGCGCTCGGCCTGGGACATCCCGGAGCTGACGGCTCTGACGGCCAAGGCGTCGGTGGAGCCGGACGCCAAGAAGCGCGGCGAGCTCTATGTCGAGATGCAGAAGATGTTCGTCGAACAGAAGCCGGCGGTGCTGCCGATGTTCGAACGCTTCGAGCCGATCGTCCTGTCGAGCAAGGTGCAGGGATATGTAGGGCATCCGACCCAGCTGACGCGTCTCGAGAACGTCACGAAGTCTGAAGCCCAGTAATACTCCCGAGGCAGCCGATCATGAAGGAACTCTCTGTAGCCGAATTTGGCCGACGCCTGGCGCATCTGCTCGTCAGCCTGTTCATCCTCTTATGTGTGACCTTCGTGATCGGCCGCGTCCTGCCCACGGATCCCGTCGGCGCGATCGTCGGCGAACTCGCCGATCCCGCCGCCTATGCGGCGATGCGGACGCGTCTGGGGCTCGATCTGCCGATCTATCAGCAGTTCTTCCTCTATCTGAACGGGTTGGCGCATGGTGATTTCGGCACGGCCGTGCTCACCGGCAATCCCGTCTCTTCGGACCTCGCTCAGGCCTTTCCGGCGACATTCGAACTTGCGACGCTGGCGGTGATCATTTCGACCTTTGTCGGTGTTCCGCTCGGCCTGGTCGCGGCACTGTTTCGCGACAGCCCGATCGACAAGGTCGCCCGCGTCGTCTCCCTCGTCGGTCATTCGATCCCGGTGTTCTGGTTCGGCATCGTCGGCCTCGTCATCTTTTATGCCGGCCTGAACTGGGTCGGCGGGCCCGGCAGGATCGATGTGTTTTACGAAGGCCTCGTCACCCCGCAGACCGGCCTGCTGCTGGTCGACAGCCTCCTGCAGGGCGAGACGGAAATCTTCTGGAATGCGCTCGGCCATATCATCCTTCCGGCCATCATCCTCGCCTATGCCGCGATGGCCTACATCACCCGCATGACCCGCAGTTTCACGCTCGAGCAGTTGAGCCAGGATTATGTCATCGCCGCCCGCGCCAAGGGTGTCAGCCCGATCGGCACGATCCTGCGCCATGTCCTGCCGAATATCGCGGTGCAGCTCATCACCATCCTTGCCATTTCCTATGGCGGGCTGCTCGAAGGCGCAGTCGTCACCGAGATCGTTTTCTCCTGGCCGGGGATCGGCCAATATATGACGAACGCGCTGATGATCGGCGACATGAACGCAATCGTCGCAGCCACCATCATCGTGGGATTCATCTTCATGTTCCTGAACTTCCTGGCCGATGTTGCCTACGCCTTGCTCGATCCGCGCATGCGGGAGGCAGCCCGATGAGTGGCGCCGTCCACAGCGAGATCCGCATCCGTCCGCCGAGCATCCCAAGCCGCGTTGCCGCCTCGTTCGGGCGCGCCGGCCGCAAGCTGGCCGACGAGCCGCTCGGCCTTGCCGGCTTCGTCATTCTCGGGCTCCTTTGCGTAGTTGCGATTTTCGCGCCGCTTCTGGCCCCCTACGATCCCACTATTCAGTCGCTTGGCGATGCTTTGCAGCCTCCGAGCGTTGCCCATCTCGCCGGCACGGACGAATTTGGCCGGGACATTTTGAGTCGCCTGATCTTCGGCACGCGCATCACCATCCAGACCGTGTTGTCGGTCTCCCTGATCGTCGGCCCGATCGGGCTGCTGATCGGCGTCGTCGCCGGCTTCTTCGGCGGCAATACCGATGCTTTCCTGATGCGCGCCACCGATATCGTGTTGTCCTTTCCATCGCTGATTCTGGCGCTTGCCTTTGCTGCCGCCCTGGGCGCCGGCCTGGGCACGGCCATCATCGCCATCTCGCTCACCGCATGGCCGCCGATTGCAAGGCTTGCCCGCGCCGAGGCGCTTGTCGTCAGAAATGCCGACTACGTGGTCGCCGCCCGCCTTTACGGCGCTTCGCCCCTCCGCATCCTGCTTCTCTATATCGCGCCGATGTGTATTCCGTCGGTCATCGTGCGCCTGACGCTCAACATGGCGGGCATCATCCTGACGGCGGCCTCGCTCGGCTTCCTCGGCCTCGGCGCCCAGCCGCCGGCACCGGAATGGGGCGCGATGATTTCCAACGGCCGCAAATTCATGCTCGATTATTGGTGGGTCGCCGTCATGCCCGGTATCGCCATCCTGCTGACGAGCCTTGCCTTCAACATCGCCGGAGATGCTCTGCGCGACATTCTGGACCCCCGCCATGCAAGGTCGTGACATGCAAGATCGTGATCAGCAGCCCGTTCTTTCGGTCAAGGAGATGAGCGTCCGTTTCGGGCGCGGCGCCGTGCCCGCCGTCTCCAATGTCAGTTTCGACGTCGGGCGCGAACGTGTGGGAATCGTGGGCGAATCCGGTTCCGGCAAGTCGACCACCGGTCGTGCCGTCATGCGTCTTCTGCCGCCGGCCGCCATCGTCTCCGCCGGGCGCATGGATCTTGCCGGCAGCTCGCTGCTTGCAAAGACCGAGCGCCAGATGGGCGCGCTGCGCGGCAAGGACATCGCGCTGATCATGCAGGATCCGCGCTATTCCTTGAATCCGGTGCTGTCGATCGGCAAGCAGATCGCCGAGGCCGCCCGCCTTCATCTCGGCCTGCGCGGCAAGCCAGCGCAGGATGCGGCTCGCGCCATGCTCGAGCGGGTGCGCATCACCGATCCCGAGCGGGTCATGGCGCTTTATCCCCACCAGATCTCGGGCGGCATGGGCCAGCGGGTGATGATCGCCATGATGCTGCTGGCGCGGCCGAAGCTTGTGATCGCCGACGAGCCGACCTCGGCGCTCGATGTCAGCGTTCGCAAGGACGTGCTGCTGCTGCTCGACGAGCTGGTGCGCGAGAACAATTCGGGCCTGCTGTTGATCAGCCACGACATTCGCATGGTCGCGGCCTTCTGCGAGCGTATCATCGTCATGTATGCCGGACGGATCGTCGAAACGCTGACCAGCCTTGCAGAGGCCCGTCATCCCTATACGCGCGGGCTAATAGCAGCGCTGCCCGATCCGAAAAATCCGGTTCGCCGGCTTGCCGTTCTCGACCGGGCGAAATTCGATCCGGAGGCGGCGCAATGATCAAAGTCCGTGACCTCGATGTTGTCTTCACCTCGGGCAAATCAAGCAACCATGTCGTCAGGGGCATCAGTTTTCAAGTCAATCAGGGCGAGACGCTCGGTATCGTCGGCGAATCCGGCTGCGGCAAATCGACGGTGCTGCGCTGCCTCGCCGGCATGGAGGCTGGTTGGACCGGTCAGATTGAGCTTCGCGGCAAGCCGATCCGCAAGAAGCGCTCCCACGAGGAACTGACCTCAGCCCAGATGGTGTTTCAGGATCCTTACGGCTCCCTGCATCCGCGCCATCGCATCGGCACCGCGCTTGCCGAACCGCTGCGCGCCATGCGCCATTCCGACATCTGGTCGAAGGTCGAAAGGGCTTTGATCCAGGTGGGCCTGCCGGCAAGCTTCGCCAACCGTTTCCCGCACGAACTTTCCGGCGGCCAGCGGCAGCGCGTGGCGATCGCCCGGGCGCTGATCCTGTCGCCGCCGATCCTGCTGCTCGATGAGCCGACATCGGCGCTCGACGTCTCGATCCAAGCCGAAATCCTCAACCTGCTTGCCGACCAGCGCGAGGAGAAGGGACTGACCTATCTGCTCGTCAGTCACGACCTCGCGGTCATCGCCCATATGTGCGACCGGGTGCTGATCATGAAACACGGCGGCTTCGTCGACGAACTCACAAAGGCGGACCTGCAGGCCGGCACGACGCATGATGCCTATGCGCAGGAGCTGTTCGAGGCGAGCTTCTTGGAGGCTTGACGGGTCGTTGCGCCGCCGAGACTCACGCTGGGCTGCAATAGCGGGCGAAAGCCTCGAGGAAACGGCGCATCTCCTGCTGATGCCGAGGCGCGGAAAGATGCTCGGCAATTTCTTCCGGGGAAAGCTTCATCAGATGGAAGCGAAGGAAGAGATGCTCGTTGAAGCGCTCGCTCAGCGTGGCGAGAACGGTGCGAAGCTGCTGCAGCATGTCGTCGCCGCGATGCGACGCGTGCGCAAGCACGATCGGTTTGCCGATCACTTCGTTACGGGAGACGAGCCAGTCGATGGCGTTCTTCAGCCCGCCGGGGATTGACCTGATATATTCGGGGCTCGCCAGGATCAGTCCATCCGCATCCGTGATCGCCTTTGCAAGAGCCGCCACTTCGGAAGGAGGCTCGGGAAGTTCGAGATCGGGCGAGAAGACCGGGAGCTGGCCAACACGATCATAGACCGAGAGCGTATGCGCCGGCCCGGCAGCCGACTGGAGGGCATATAGCACGGCGGTATTGGTCGAGGCTCTGCGGGCGCTTCCGGATATTGCCAGGAATTTCATGACCGGCATAACCTCACGCGATTGGCTTGATGTGATCCGCGGCAGCCGGATGGTGGACGGCTGCGACGCTGCTTCTTTCGACGACATGGCAGGCAAGCTCGACACGGCGGCACGGCAAGGCGAGGCCAAGCATCATGTCGCGCAAGAGGTCGAGCGCGGTGGCGCCGAGTTCGCGCATCGGGATGTGCACCGTCGACAATGGCGGATTGAGAAAGGCCGATTGCGGCAGGTCGTCTATGCCCATGACGGAGACATCCTGCGGCACGGCATAACCCATCGCCTGCAGCCCGCGCACGGCGCCGTTGGCGAGACTGTCGCCCGCCGTCAGAACGGCGGTGAAGCAAAGGCCCTTGTCGCCGACGAGACGGGTGATCGCCTCGGCGCCGAGTTCCGGCAACCAGTCCTCGACCTCGAGCACCAGGTCGGCATCGGCCGTCAGTCCATGATGCTGCAGCGCGTCGCGCCAGCCCTCCAGGCGCCGCTCGATGGTCCGCCGTCCCGGCCGCAGCATGAACAGGATGCGTTGATGGCCGGCCTCGATCAACCGCTCGGCGGCAATGAACGCGGCCGATCGGTTGCAGGGCGTCACGCTCGAAAGCCGCATGTAAGGGTCGTCGCTGTTGACGAGCACGACGGGCTTTCCGAGATTGGCGGCCGCCGTCAGCATGTCCTCCTCGTCGACTGTCAGGATCAGCATGCCGCCGAAACTTGCATCATTGCGCATCTCGGCGATGACGCGGGTTTCATCAGCCTTGTCGGTGACCGGGCGCATTGCCATTTCGATGCCGAGGGCGGACGCGCGCGCGTTCAATCCTTCGAGCACGTGGAGCGTGAACTGGTTGCGGACATAGTCGATCATTGCCGCGCCGGATGCGACGAGCATGACCTTCTTGCCGGCGACACTCGCCGGCAGCGCGTAGCTGACAGCGCTCGCCGTTTCCAGCACCAGCTTGCGGATCTCGGGCCTGACGCCCTTTTCGCCGGCGAGCGCGCGCGACACCGTGCTGATCGACACGCCGCACCGGGCGGCGATGTCGTCCAGGCGTGTGCGCCTGCCCTTTTTCTGCTCCGCAGCCATCTCATCTCCTCGCTCGAACGAAGTATGCAAAAATCTTTCAGATTGCGCAAACGGAATGGCTATGCACAATTGACGTGTCAGCGACAGGCGCAGAGCAGGGAGGCTTTGAAGATGCGGTTTGACGGCAAGTCCACGCGTCGGCGTTTTGCTCGGCGTGTTAAAGCTCAAGCGGGCTGAAGCATGGCCGCCGAAGAATCCTATCTCCGCCGCAAGACCGGGAAACAGAGCCCGATCGTCTACTGGCAACTCGGCCCCCTCGCGCAGGCACGCTACGATGTCGCCGACCGGCCGATGGAAGGGAGCATGGATCCGTTTTTCTTCGTCACCAAGACGAAGAATTTCATTCCGCATGAATATCCCTGCCGCACCGAATTCAAGGCATCCTTTTCCGGCCGAAGACCGCAGCCGGCGACCGAATTCGAGGCCGTCCGCTGGTGGCTTCCCTTTTCATCGCCGCGCGTCGATCTCTCCGGCTTCTGGTTTCGCCCGACGCGCATCGGCTGCTGGGCGCGCACCTTCCTCGATGCGCAGTCGGCGGGACCAGCCACGCTGCGCCTGTCGACCTGCGGCGGCGCCGTCCTCTTCGTCAATGGGGCCGAGCGGGGCTTCATGGCGCCTTACGTGCGCAATCTGGAAGCCCAGCAGACCTTCGAAGTGGAGTTGACGGCGGGGCTCAACGAGATCCGCATCTATTTCGACGATCTCGCCGAGCGCGACGCCCGCTTCTATTTCCAGCTGGATTATCTCGATGGACCGGAGGTCGAAACATCGGTGCCTGTTCCCATCGCCGCCGGTGACGCGGACGGGCTGGAGGCAATCCTCGAAGGCATGCGCTTCGACCGCGCCGCCTATCTCGGCGAGGACGTGACGATCCTGTTTCCCGCGCCGCTGCCGGTGGCGTTGAGCTGTCATGTCGAGATCGAAGGCGACTTCATGTCGGTCGAGCGCTTCGACTATGATTTCGCGCTGGAAAAAGGCGCGACCCAGCTGGAACTCGGCCCCTCGGCTGATATGCCCGCTGATTTCCGCCATTTCCGGATCACGTTTAAAACGGGCGGCCTATCGCTCGGCCGCACGCTCGGCGTCGAAATCTGTCACGTCCAGCGCCAGGGGCAGGCGCCCGCCGCGCTAGACGATCGCGTCGCCGAGGCGCTTGCCGAGGTCGCCGCCCATTCCGAGCCCGATACGGTCTGCGCCTTCGCGCGGCTGGCCTTGGGGCAGGGCGGCGAAGAGACCGAGGCGATGATATCGGCGATGTTGCCGGTGATCGAGGATTGTCACGATTGCGCGGACTTCGTGCTGGTGCCGCTGCTGTTTGCCTATACCCGCTGGAGCGACCTCTTGTCGGAAGGGCTGCAGCAGCGGATCGAGCACGCCGTTCTCAATTACCGCTATTGGATGGACGAGCCCGGCAACGACGTTCAGTGGTATTTTTCGGAAAACCACGCGCTGCTCTTCCACACCGCCGCCTATCTCGGCGGCAGGCTGTTCCCTGATGCCGTCTTCGTCCGTTCCGGCCGTACCGGCGCCGAGCAGATGAAGGTCGGCGACGAGCGGGTTCGCGCCTGGCTCGATCATTTCGAGCGCTGGGAGATGGCTGAGTGGAATTCCGTTCCCTATTTCCCGATCGACCTCAAGGGGCTGACGGCGCTTGCCGCCTGCGCGCCGGATGAGACGATCCGTGCTCGCGCCAATGCCAGCATCGTCCGGCTGATGGAGATCGTCGCCCGCTCGGCCCATCATGGCATGCTGACCGGCAGCCAGGGCCGCTCTTATGAACATACACTGCGGCCGGGGCGCTCGGTCGAGCTGTCGGCCATTGCTCGGCTGCTCTGGGGGCGCGGCTGGTACGGCCGTCGCGTCCACGCGCTGCCGCAGCTTGCCGTCTGCATCCGCGATCATGGCCTCCGTTTCCCGGAAGCGCTTGCTGAAATCGCCGCGCACCACTCCGACGACGCGCAGGAATGGACCTTTTCTCAGGGCGAGAACCGTTTTGCCGCCCTCTACCATTATAAGACACGCGACACCGCGATCGGCACCATCGCCCACTACCGCCCCGGCGCCTGGGGTTATCAGGAGACGGTTCTGCATTTGCGTTTGGGCGAGCGGCCGGAAGCGCAGATCTGGATCAACCATCCCGGCGAAACCATCCAGTTCGGCTACGGTCGGCCGAGCTTCTGGGGCGGCTGCGGAACGCTGCCGCGCGTGCATCAATATCGTGACCTCGCCATTCTCGATTTCGACATCCACGAGGGCCAGCCGGATTTCACCCATGCCTGGTTCCCGCTCGAGGCCTTCGACGAGAAGCTGGTCGACGGCAAGCTGGCGCTCGCCCGCTCCGGCAATGGGCTTGCGATGCTGATCGGCAACGGCCTGCTCGAACCGGTGAAACACGGGCCGACGACGGATGTCGAGTTGCGCCTGGCCGGCCGCACGGGGCGCTGGATTGTCCGTCTCTCCGATCTCGGGCGCGAAGACGGCCTCGAAGGGATGCGGGCGCGCTTCGCCACGCTTACAGCCCGTCGCAACAATGAGGGTGCGCTGATCATCGTCGATCCGGAATATGGTCAGGTCGTCTTCGAAGAGGACGGTACCGTGCGCGCCGAAGGCCGTATTCTGAGACCCTCGGACTGGTCGGTGCGGGGAGAAGCGGTACATCTGGAGATAGCGGGCAGGCAGCGGCGGCGCGCTGCCTCGTAGACGAGATGTCCGGCCGGTGGAGGACCCGGCCGGCGCAGGAATTCAGCGGTCAAGAGGAGGAGACTATGACCAGAATGAAATCGATCGCCGCAGCTTTTGCTGCGGTTCTCTTGAGTTCCGTTGCCGCCCAAGCCGGCGACGTGCGCATCATGTGGTATTCGGATGGCGGCGAAGGCGAGGTGATCAAGGATCTGCTGGCGCGTTTCTCCAAGGCCAATCCTGATGTCAACGTCATCCTCGACGAAGTCTCCTACGACGTCGTCAAGGAACAGCTGCCGGTGCAGCTGGAAGCCGGGAAGGGACCTGACATCGCCCGCGTCACCAATCTGAAGGCGCAGGCGCAGCACTGGCTCGACCTTCGCCCGCTCCTCGCCGATGCGAAATATTGGGACGAGAATTTCGGCGCTCAGGCCGATTGGATGCGTCCTGACGGCTCGAACGCCATCACCGGCTTCATGACCCAGCTGACGCTCACGGGCGGCTTCGTCAACAAGACGCTGTTCGAGCAGGCCGGCGTCGAAATTCCCGGCCCGAAAGCCACCTGGGACGACTGGGCGGCGGCGGCCAAAAAGGTCGCCGACAGCCAGAAGGTCTTCGCCATGGCGATCGACCGTTCCGGCCACCGCGTCTCAGGCCCGAATATCTCCTATGGCGCCAACTATATCGCCGCCGACGGCAAGCCGGCGCCCATCGATCAGGGCGCCAAGGAATTCCTCAGCCGCTTCGTCAAATGGAACGAGGACGGCACCGTCAACAAGGACGTCTGGGTCAGTGCTGCCGGAAGCACCTATCGCGCTGCGGCCGAGGACTTCATCAATGGCGGTCTCGCCTATTATTATTCCGGCAGCTGGCAGGTTTCGGGCTTCGCGCAGAAGATCGGCGACAGTTTCGACTGGATCATGGCCGGAAGCCCCTGCGGCACGGTGGCCTGCAGCGGCATGCAGGGCGGCGCCGGTCTCGTCGCCGTAAAATACACCAAGAACCCGAAGGACGTCGCCAAGGTGATGGACTACCTGGCAAGCGCCGACGTGCAGAAGGAATTTGCCGAGCGCAGCCTGTTCATTCCGGCGCACAAGGGCGTGGCCGCCGGCCAGGTGGACTTCAAGACCGATAATCCGCATGTGAAGGCGGCGCTGAAAGCTTTCGTTGAATCGGCCGGCCAGACGGCCCCTGCTGCGATGAAATTGCCGGGCTGGAAGTGGTCTGACGCCTATTACAGCGCCATCGTTGCGCGCATCAGCCAGGTGATCGCCGGCGAGATGAAGCTCGACGACGCCTACGCCCGCATCGACGAGGACATCAAGGCCAAGGTCGGCGGCAACTGACGGACGAACGAATGGCGGAGAAGACGGTTTCTTCCGAACCTGCGGCGAAAGCCGGTCTGCAGCAGGCGCTCCTTGCGCCTGTCAGGCTCGCCATGGGGATCGTCGATATCCCGATGCGCGCCTGGCAGAAGCTGACGGGGGTGAACGGCATGGCCGGTGTCTTCCTGGCGCCCAACATGCTGATCTTTTCCATCTTCGTCCTCCTGCCGCTGGTCATCAACTTCATTTATTCGACGACGAGCGGCGGCGCCATCTTCCTGCCAAACAGGACCTATGTCGGCGCCGAGCAGTACCGCATCCTCTTCGATTGCCGCTCCTATCTCGACCCCTCGACCTGTGCGGCCGACACCTTCTGGGCCGCGGTGCGCAACACCGCGGTCTTCGTCGTCTTTCAGGTTTCGGCCATGCTGGTCGCGGCACTCGCAACGGCGTTGATTCTCAACCGCGAGCTTTCCAATCGTGGCTTCTGGCGCGCCGTCTTCTTCTTCCCGGTGCTGCTGTCGCCCGTCGTCGTCGGCCTGATCTGGAAGTGGATCCTGCAGCGCCAGGGCCTGCTGAACTATGCGCTGAGCCCCTTCGGCTTCGAGCCCTTCTCCTGGCTCAGCGATCGTTTCTGGGCGTTCTTCTTCGCCGTTTTCGTCTCGGTGTGGGCGCACATGGGCTTTTATGCGCTGATCCTGCTCGCCGGCCTGCAGGCGATTCCGAGGGATCTCTATGAGGCGGCGGCGATGGACAAGGCGAGCCCCACCCGAATTTTCCGGCGCATCACCCTGCCGCTCTTGATGCCGAACCTCATCGTCGTCCTGGTCCTGGCGCTGATCCGCGCCGTGCAGATCTTCGACGAGGTTTTCGTGCTCACCGGCGGCGGGCCCGGCACCAGCACCATGTACATCACCCAGTTTATTTACGAGACCGGCTTTGCCAGTTCGCTGCGCAATCCGGGGCTCGCATCGGCCGCCTCGATCCTGATGGGCATCGTGCTCGTCATCCTGACGCTGATCCAGCTTGCCGCAAGCAGCCGCAACGAGAAGAAGGGGAAACGCCAATGAGCGCTGTCGGCGCCTTCCTGCTACGTCGCCGTGGCCGCGGCTGGCACTGGACGGATGTCGTCACCTGGATCTGGCTGATCTCAGGCGTCATCCTGATGTTCGGCCCGGCCATCTGGCTGGTCTTCTCCTCCTTCAAGACGCCGGCGGCGCTCGCCGAGTTCCCGCCGTCCGTCCTGCCTTATGTCACCGAGCAGGCCGTGGTGCCGGGATACGACAAGCCGTTGCCGCTCTATAACGTGACGATGCCGGATGGCAGCACCCGTGTGCTCGCCGAAGTGCGCCGCATTGGCATCATGGGCCAGATGGTCGATCCGAAACAGCCTGATGAAATCGTCAAGGTCAACATCAAGGACCGCACGCCGGTGCGTGAGGTCGAATTCGCGACCAACAACTACACCGAGCCTTTCCAGCGCTTCGACTTCTTCCTGTTCCTGCGCAACTCGGTCTTCGTGACGGTGGTGGCGACGGCCATCACCCTGTTGGTCAATTCGATGGCCGCCTTCGCGCTGTCGAAATACCAGTTCCCCGGCCGCACCGCCGTCATGCTGATGATCCTGGCAACGCTGATGGTGCCGCTCTCGGTGATCGTCGTGCCGCTCTATTCGGTCATCGGCAGCTTGAACCTCTTCGACAGCCTCTGGGGCGTCATCCTGCCGACCGTCGCCACGCCGACGGGCGTCTTCCTGTTGCGCCAGTACATGCTGACGATCCCCGACGAGCTGATCGACGCCGCGCGCATGGACAAGGCCAGCGAATGGCAGATCTACTGGCGCATCATCCTGCCGCTGTCGGCACCGGCGCTGGCGGTACTGGCGATCTTCTCGGTGGTCTGGCGCTGGAACGATTTCCTCTGGCCGCTGATCGTGCTGTCGCGCAAGGAACTCTACACGCTGCAGGTCGGCCTCAACGTCTATGCCGGCGAGCTCAATGTGCAGTGGCACTATATCCTCGCCATGACCGTCGTCTCGATGATCCCCGTCGTGCTGATCTTCGTTTTCCTGCAGCGCTTCATCACGACGGGTATCGCCGGCTCGGGGCTGAAATAATAGGAAACAGGAGAGCGCATGAGCGGACTCGAGCTCAGGAACATCGTCAAGAATTTCGGCGTCGTCGAGGTGATCCGCGATGTCTCGCTTGAGGTCAACGACGGCGAGTTCGTCGCTTTCGTCGGCCCGTCCGGGTGTGGAAAATCGACGTTGCTGCGCCTGATCGCCGGTCTCGACAAGCCGACGGGCGGTAGCATCGCCATCGACGGCAAGGACGTCACCGCGATCGGTGCGGCCGACCGCGGCCTTGCCATGGTCTTCCAGTCCTATGCCCTTTATCCGCATATGAGCGTGCGGGAAAACCTTGCCTTCGGCTTGGAGAACACCAAGGTGGCCAAGGCCGAGATCGAAGCACGCATCGCTGACGCCGCGCGCATGCTGGAGATCGAGCCGTTTCTGCAGCGCCGCCCCGGCCAGCTCTCCGGCGGCCAGCGTCAGCGCGTCGCGATCGGCCGCGCCATCGTGCGCCGGCCGGATGCCTTCCTGCTCGATGAACCGCTCTCCAATCTCGATGCCGAACTTCGGGTGAGCATGCGCGCCGAACTCGCCGCTCTGCACGCCCGCCTCAAGGCGACGATGATCTACGTTACCCATGATCAGGTCGAGGCGATGACGCTCGCAAACCGGATCGTCGTGCTGAGAGGCGGCAGGATCGAACAAGTGGGGACGCCGCTTGAACTCTACAACAAGCCGGCAAACCGCTTCGTCGCCGGCTTCATCGGCGCGCCGCACATGAATTTTCTGGAAGCCTCGATCGTCGGCCATGACGGCGGTTTCGCGCAAGTCGAAACCGTGGGCGGCCATCGCCTTTCCGTCGTCGCCAGGGAGGCGCGCCCGGCGGGCGAGAGGGTCAGCATCGGCATCCGGCCACAGCACATCACACTTGCGGATGCAGCCGCCGCAGGCAGGCTGGACTCGCGGATCACCCTTGTCGAGGAGCTGGGTTCTGAAACCGTCGTCCATACCGAAGCCGCCGGCAAGAAGCTGATCGCCGTCTTTGCCGGCCAGCAGAAGATGAAATCGGGCGACAGCCTGCCGCTCCATCTCGACCCCGAGGTTCTGCACCTTTTCGGCGAGGACGGCCGGCGTCTGTCTTGATGCTTCAGCGTCCGTCCACAAGGGCGCCATTCGTCAAATCGCAGCTTCGCTCTGCCGTCCGCAAGAGAGCCAAAGTCTCAGAGCGAAGTAAGCGCAGGCAATTAGCGATGACGGCACGGCAAAAATGAAAAAAACAGACAAAAGACGAAGATCAATCTGGCCAATATAATAAAGATAAAACCAAAGAAAAAACAAATGTTAGCGCTGACCAGAAAAATGGACGTGAATGTACTTGTTTATATTTTAAAATATATAAGAAATATATCCCGGCCATGACTGGTATGGAAAAAACAAATTTTAAAAATAATGTTATCAGTCCGATGTTTCCAAAAAACATAGGGACATGGGCCAAAGTCATGCCCACAAAATACGATTGAAAGAGCAGGCCTCTCTGAGGCATTCCGAGATTGAGTTTCTTCATATTCGTGTTCGAGTCGCGTTATAGTCTATGATGCTATCTAAATGCCGACCAGCTTCAAGGTCACAAAAAAGCCCGCGCCGGAATGGAGGGCGCGGGCCAAGTTTAATGTCATCACAGCCTTAGTGGCTGTTCTTGTGGCTTTGTTGACCAGCCTTTACATGCTGCTCATGGCTGCCGCCGCGGGATCCGCTGGACTGCGCGTCACGGCCGCCTGAAGAGGCGCTGCGGGAATTGGAGTCGTTCTTGTGACTCTGCTGCCCAGCCTTGACGTGCTGTTCATGCGTTCCACCTTGGTTTGCCATTTGGTTTCTCCTTGGTTTTGAACTGAGGCCACGTCGACCTCGAGTTCACAACCTCGCTCCGGCGCATGCGTTCCGCATTTTAATATTTCGTGATCTCGCCGGAAAATGAGGATGAGGAAGCGGACCGGGCGGGTCGGGAGCTCGCCTGCCATTTCGTTGGCCATCGGGAGAAAGCGGAAAAATCCCGGTGTTCTCCAGCGCCGCCGCGTCCGCTTGGCGCGGCCCGCAGCCTCGCTTCGACAACCGTCCCTCGACAAAAAGGTTCCAGGAAATCAGCCGCATCCGTTCCGGTTCACGGCTCTGTTGAGGCCGCTCGACTCTTTTCAAATAAATGGTCCGCTCTAACTTACAGGGGAGCTGAGGAAAGGAGAAAACCATGACCGACGCACCGAAAACGGCGACCCCGGCGCGAAGAGTGTTGCGTGGCCGCCCCTACAGCATGAGCGA
Source organism: Rhizobium sp. NLR10b (assembly GCF_019685435.1). Lineage (NCBI taxonomy): Bacteria > Pseudomonadati > Pseudomonadota > Alphaproteobacteria > Hyphomicrobiales > Rhizobiaceae > Rhizobium > Rhizobium sp. NLR10b. Next base: position 301,099 of record NZ_JABDWV010000007.1, read on the forward strand.
ATTTGCCAGAAAATACCGGTTGGACGACAAGGAGGCCAAGCGCCTCTATGACAAATTTGGCCCCTCCGCCACCGAGCTCGACCTGTTGATGGCTGCCAAGCGCCGTCCGCCGCGGCTCCCCACCAAGCTCGACTCCTGACGGCCGTCCATGAGGATCAGGACGGGAAGCTGCCTTTGCGGAGCGGTCGCCTACCGGGTGGAAGGCGAGCCGCTTCGCGTCGGCCTCTGCCACTGTGCTGATTGCCGCAAATCGAGTGGTTCCGCCTTCGTCTTCTTCGCGCTCTGGTCTCGCTCGGCTTTCTCCCAAAGCGGCGAGATTGCCACTTTCGCTGGCCGCAGCTTCTGTCCCACCTGCGGCAGCAGGCTTTTCTGCCTTCAGGAGGCGGCGGTGGAAATCCGCCTCGGCTCGCTCGATAGCCCGCCGACGGATCTTGAGCCGGACCATGAAGTCTGGATCAAGCGGCGCGAAGCGTGGCTGCATCCGCTGCCGGGTGCCGGGCAATATGCCGAGGATGCCGATTGACGGTCGGCAATTGCTGCCTGTCGGGAGCGCGAAAGCGCTGCAGATTTTTGCGCGAGAGGCGCCGCTGGGCGGAAACTTGAGTTTTCTTACCAATATTTCATTTCACCTGTCCGCAATTCCGTGCCAGTTCGGCGGCAACGCTAATTCCCGGTTCATCTGCGGTGTGATTATTTCATTGCAGGCCGATGCGGCCACTGACTGATCGAGGATGACATGAACAAGATCGTAAGCGGCGACGAAACCGGAGCAAAGGCCGGCGCGACGCCCGATCTCGCCGCGGTGCTTGCCGCTTCGGGACGGCAGAACAGGCGGAGCCGCTGGCGCGCCCGCCTGCTCGTTGTGCTGATCCTCCTCGCTGCCGCCGCGGCGGCCGCTTACTTCTACATCGGCCGAGGGCAAAGTGAGGTGAGCTACACCACGCAGCCGGCAAAACGCGGCGACCTGACGGTGCTTGTCACCGCCACCGGTTCGGTGCAGCCGACCGAGCAGGTGGACATATCGAGCGAGCTTTCGGGCACCGTACGCGACGTCAACGTGGATTATAACAGCATGATCAAGGCGGGCGACGTGCTGGCGCTGCTCGACACCAACAAGCTCGAGGCGGATGTGAAGAGCTCGCGCGCCAAGGTCAATTCGGCCAAGGCAAACGTCGCCAAGGCCAATGCCGATCTCGAATCGGCGAGCACCTCGCTCGAGCGGTTGAAGAGCCTGGTCAGGAGCAACGTCTCCACCCAGCAGAGCCTCGACGATGCCACTTACAAATATGATTCCGCCGTGGCCGCCAAACAGATCAACGAAGCCGAGGTGCTGGCCTCGGAGGCCGACCTGCAGCTTGCCGAGGTCAATCTCGCCAAGGCAAAGATCGTCTCGCCGATCGACGGCGTGATCCTCACCCGGTCCGTCAATCCGGGCGCCACGGTTGCCGCCTCGCTTTCGGCGCCCATTCTCTTCACCATCGCCGGCGATCTGAAGAAGATGGAGCTGCAGGTCGATGTCGACGAGGCCGATGTCGGCAAGATCGCCGTCGGCCAAAAGGCGATATTTACCGTCGATGCCTATCCCGACCGGTCCTTCCCGGCCGAGATCGAGCAGATCCGCTTCGCCTCCGAAGTGGTCAACAACGTGGTGACCTACAAGGCGGTGCTCTCGGTCGACAACGCCGACCTGCTGCTGCGCCCCGGTATGACGGCGACCGCCGATATCACCGTCGAGGCCGTCAAGGATACGCTGATGGCGCCGAACGCGGCGCTGCGTTATGCCCCCCCGCAGGCGGAACGGCGCGGCCGCGGCATTCTCGGGATCTTCGGGCCGCCACGCCGGCGCGGCGGTAATTCCGGTGAGGTGCTGACGGGAGCGCAGCGCCGCGTCTGGGTGCTGCGCAACGGCCGCGCCACGCCCGTCGTCATCCAGGTCGGTTCGTCCGACGGCCAGTTCACTCAGGTGGTCTCCGGCGAACTCAAGGAAAATGACGCATTGGTGACTGACGCCACGGTGCGGACGAATTAGGCGGAGAGACGGATGGCAAGCCCGCCGCTCATCGAATTCAGGAAGGTCTCGAAGATCTACGGCGAGGGCGAGGCGGCGATCCGCGCTCTCGACCATGTCGATCTTGCGATCGATGCCCATGAATTCGTCGCGATCATGGGGCCGTCAGGCTCCGGAAAGTCGACGGCGATGAACATTCTCGGCTGCCTCGATGTGCCGACATCGGGCGACTACATCTTCCAGGGCATCCCGACCAGCGGCTTCGACCGCAGCCAGCTGACGCTATTGCGCCGCCACATGCTCGGCTTCGTTTTCCAGGGCTTCAACCTCTTGTCGCGCACCTCAGCCGCAGAGAATGTTGAGCTGCCGCTGATCTATCGCGGCATGGCAGTGCGTGAACGGCGCGAAAAGGCGCGCGAGGCGCTGGCGCTGGTCGGCCTGTCGGGCCGCGAGCATCACAAGACGCAGGAGCTCTCAGGCGGTCAACAGCAGCGCGTCGCCATCGCCCGCGCCATCGTTACCGAGCCGGCGCTGCTCCTCGCCGACGAGCCGACCGGCAATCTCGACACGAAGACCAGCTTCGAGATCATGGAACTGATGACGCGGCTGAACCGCGAGCACGGCATCACCATCGTCATGGTCACGCACGAGTCCGATATCGCCGCCTATGCCGGGCGGCTGCTGCGCTTCGTCGACGGCCAGCTGGAGAGCGAGGTCGAGCAGGCCAGGAGGACGGATCATGTTCTTTGAGACGTTGAAGCTGGCGTTGCGTGCCATCAACCGCAACATGCTGCGCTCCTTCCTCACTGTGCTCGGCGTCGTCATCGGCGTTGCCGCCGTCATCGCGCTGGTGACGATCGGCAACGGTACGACCGCGCAGGTCTCGACCGAACTGTCGCGGCTCGGCACCAACATGCTGTTCGTTCGTCCCGGGCAGTTCGGCCCCGGCCGGGTGAGTTCCGAGGCCAAACGCTTCAGCCTCAAGGATGTCGCCGCCATCCGCGACCAGATCGGCGGCTTGAGGGCGGTGGCGCCGCTCAACCAGTCAACGGCAACGGTGATTTTTGGCGGCCAGAACCATTCGACCAGCGTCTCCGGCACCACCAACGATTATTTCGTCGCGCAGGACTGGAACCTGGCGCTTGGCCGCAATTTCACCCCCGCCGAGGAGCGCGGTCAGTCCCGCTGCATCATCGGTGAGACAGTGCGCTCGCAACTCTTCGGAGCCGCCGATCCGCTCGGCCAGCAGATCCGCGTCGGCAAGGTTTCCTGCCCGGTCATCGGGGTGCTGGCCAGGCGCGGCCAGTCCGGCATGGGCACCGACCAGGACGACGTGGTCATCATGCCGGTCAAGGTGTTCCAGCGGCGCATCAGCGGCAACAGCAACGTGCCGCAGATCATCATTTCGGCGCGCGATGGTGTCTCGACAGCCAAGGTGCAGGCCGATGTCGAAAATCTGCTGCGTGAGCGCCGCAAGATCATTCCCGGCCGCCAGGACGATTTCAACGTCAACGACATGACGCAGATCGCCGAGGCGATGACCGGCACGACGACACTCTTGACCGGCCTGCTCGGCGCCGTCGCCGCGATCAGCCTGCTCGTCGGTGGCATCGGCATCATGAACATCATGCTCGTCTCCGTCACCGAGCGAACCCGCGAAATCGGTATCCGCCTGGCGATCGGCGCGCTCGAAAACCAGGTGCTCACCCAGTTCCTGGTCGAGGCGGTGGCGCTGTCGCTCTTCGGCGGCATCACCGGCATCGTGCTCGGCCTGAGCCTCGGCCTGGTGGCGGTCACCCTCCTGAAAGTCCCCTTCGTCTTCAGTCCGATGATGGTCGCCGTCGCCTTCCTCTTCTCCGCGGCAATCGGTATGATCTTCGGCTATTTTCCGGCGAGACGGGCAGCGCAGCTCAATCCGATCGAGGCGTTGCGACACGAGTGAAGGGCGGACGCGCGGTTCGGTCGTGCGGACCTGCGAATTTGGGTTTCACTCCTTGGATGTCTGCGTCGCCTTGTCTTCGACTTTTTACCGTGGCAGAATGTGATATATCAGGCCGGCTACGGGATTATCGGCAGTGCAGACGTCACAAAGCCACCTTGCCTATCTAGCACTCGAGCACCTGATCGTTACGCTGGCGCTGAAGCCTGGCGCACTTGTCACCGAAAAGCAGCTGATCGATATGGCGGGCCGCGGGCGCACGCCGGTGCGCGAGGCGATTCAGAAGCTCGCCTGGCAGGGGCTGATCCTGGTGAAGCCGCGGGTTGGGCTGCAGGTTGCCGAGATCGCACCGGAGGATCATGGCAATGTCATGCAGGTCCGCCGCGAGCTGGAGCCGATTGCGGCAAGCCTGGTTGCCGAGCATGCCACGGACGAACATCGTGAGCGCCTCAGCGATTGCGCCGACGCGATGGAGAAATGCGTCGTGACCGGCGATCTCACCGGCTTCTTCGCCGCCGACAAGGCCTTTGACGAAATTCTCGAGAACGCGTGCCCGAACGGCTTCATCATGGCCGCACTCGGTCCGGTGCAGGCGCATGCGCGCCGCCTCTGGTATTCCACAGCAAGCCCCGAGCGCATGGACCGCGCCATCGCGCTGCATGTCGCCGTCATCCGCGCCATTCGGCAGGGCAGGCCGGATGAGGCGCGTGGGGCGATGGCGGTGCTGATCGACTATCTCGCCCGCAAATAAAAACGGCCCCGTTTCCGGAGCCGCTTGCATTTGATCGTTGAAAGAGTGTCAGCCGACGAAAGCGCGTTCGATGACGAATTCGGCGGGCTTGCTGTTGGCGCCTTCATTGAGGCCAGCCTTTTCGAGCAGTTCCTTGGTATCCTTCAGCATGGCCGAGGAGCCGCAGATCATGCCGCGGTCGATTGCCGGATCGAGCGGCGGAACGCCGAGATCGGTAAACAGCTTGCCCGACGAGATCAGGTCGGTGATGCGGCCACGATATTCGAAATCCTCGCGCGTGACGGTCGCGTAATGGCGCAGCTTGTCGCCGACCACTTCCTTCAGCAGTTCGTCATTCTGGATCTCGTGCACGAGATCGAAGCCATATTTCAGCTCGGCGACGTCGCGCGTCGTGTGAGTGAGGATGACTTCCTCGAACTTTTCATAGGTCTCGGGGTCGCGGATCAGGCTGGCGAACGGCGCAACACCGGTTCCGGTCGAGAACATGTAGAGACGGCGGCCAGGGGTCAGCGCGTCGAGCACCAGCGTGCCCGTCGGCTTCTTGCGCATCAGCACCTGATCGCCGGGCTTGATCGCCTGCAGATGAGAGGTGAGGGGACCGTCCGGCACCTTGATCGAGAAGAATTCAAGCTCCTCGGCCCATGCTGGGCTGGCGATCGAATAGGCACGGAAGACCGGCTTGCCCTCGACCATCAGCCCGATCATCGCGAATTCGCCGGAACGGAAACGGAAGCCCTGCGGCCGGGTCATCGTGAAGCGGAAGAGCCGGTCGGTGTAATGCGTCACGCTCAGCACCGTCTCGGCATAGACGCCGGCGGGGATGGACGAGGCGAAGTCTTCGGTCTTTGCAGGCGCGTTCATTTCGGTAGCGGATCCCGTATTCGTCGGATGAACTGTCGGATTGGGAGCGAGATATTACAAATCCGGCCGGAATTAAAGGCATTCCATTCCACGCGACGCTTCAGAAGGGAAATATGCATGTCATGGTCAGGATTCAATGGCGAGCGGCGAATGTCATATTTCCCGCTGGCGAAGCCGGGCAAAGGATGCATATTAGAGCGGCGGACCGCAGCCGAATGCTGATTTTCGGCAAAAGCGGTGCGACAACAAAGACCTACGGCGTCGAACCCAGCCCGATTCAGGAGCAGGGTCCGGTGATGATGGCGAAAAAATACACGCTTGCCGGGGCGAGCGCGACAAGCGGTCGGGGGACTATGAAGATCTTCAACTACAAGCGTGTTCCTTACGCCGAGATGCGCGCCTTTTCCGTCCATATCCTGACGGCGTCCGGCTCGTTCCTTGCCTTTCTCGGCGTCGTCGCCGCGGCCGAGCATCGCTTCATCGACATGTTCTGGTGGCTGGGTCTGGCGCTTCTGGTCGACGGCATTGACGGGCCGATTGCCCGCAAGGTGCGGGTCAAAGAAGTGCTGCCGAACTGGTCCGGCGATACGCTCGACAATATCATCGATTACGTCACCTATGTGCTGCTGCCGGCCTTCGCCCTCTATCAGAGCGGCATGATCGGCGAGCCCTGGTCCTTCGTCGCAGCCGGCATGATCGTCGTCTCTAGCGCCATCTATTATGCCGATATGGGCATGAAGACCGAGGAGTATTTCTTCTCCGGCTTTCCCGTCGTCTGGAACATGATCGTCTTCACGCTGTTCGTCATCGATGCGAGCGCCACGACGGCGCTAGTCGTCGTGACGATTTCGGTGGTGCTGACCTTCCTGCCGATCAATTTCCTCCATCCCGTCCGCGTCAAAAGGTTGCGCCCGCTCAATCTCGGCGTCTTTTTCCTGTGGTCGGCGCTCGGCGTCTATTCGCTGCTGATGCATTTCGAGATGCCGGAATGGGCGCTCATTCTCTTTATCGTGACCGGGCTCTATCTTTACGTCATCGGCGCGGTGCTGCAATTCTTCCCCTCCCTTGGACGCGAAGCTTAGGACAGGCAATATGACGAAGACGCATGCGATTTCATTCTCGCAGACGGGCGGACCTGATGTTTTCGACTACGTCGAAATCGATCTTCCGCCACCCGTGACAGGCGAGGTGCAGATCCGGCAGGCGGCGATCGGCCTCAACTTCATCGATGTCTACTTTCGCAACGGTTCCTATAAGGTGCCGCACCTTCCATTTGTCACCGGCAAGGAGGGCGCCGGAATCGTGACGGCGGTCGGACCTGATGTTGCCGATTTCAAGCTTGGCGATCGTGTCGCCTATGCCAGCGCTGACGGCGCCTATAGCGTCGAGCGCAATATCGAGGCGCGCCATCTGGTGCATGTGCCGGACGGCATCGAGCTGGAAATGGCGGCGGCGATGATGCTGAAGGGCATGACCGCCGAATATCTCCTGAACCGCACGTTCAAGGTGGGCCATCAGACGGTTCTGCTGTTCCATGCCGCCGCCGGCGGCGTCGGCCTGATCGCCGGCCAGTGGGCGAAGGCGCTCGGTGCCACGGTTATCGGCACGGCGGGCTCGGAGGACAAGATCAAGCTGGCGCTGGCCCACGGCTACGACCATGTGATCAACTACAAGAGCGAGGATTTCGTCGGGCGCGTCCGCGATATAACGGGCGGCAAGGGCGTCGATGTCGTCTATGATTCGATCGGCCGCGATACTTTTCCACAGTCGCTCGATTGCCTGAAGCCGCGCGGCCTTTTTGCCTCCTTCGGACAGTCTTCCGGGCCGATCGAGAATTTCACCCTCGCCATGCTGGCTCAGAGGGGATCGCTCTTTGCGACTCGCCCGACGCTCTTCACCTATATCGCCACGCGGGGGGAATTGGACGACAGTGCAAAGGCGCTATTTGATGTTGTGCAAAGCAACAAAGTGCGTATCAATGTCAACCAAACCTATCCGCTGCGTGAGGTTGGGCGAGCTCACGCGGATCTGGAAGCAAGAAAAACAACAGGAACGACGCTGCTGATTCCATGAGATCCGAACGGACCGGTCGGCAGAAGAAATGAGGGGAACGTGTCTGCATTGAATGTGCCGGATCCCGGTGCGTTGTTGTCCGTCCAGAAGCTGACGAAGTTTTTCGGTGGCTTTGCCGCCTGCATTGACATCGATCTCGACATTGCGCCGGGCGAGATTCATGCGCTTCTCGGCGAAAATGGCGCAGGCAAATCCACATTGGTCAAGATGCTGTTCGGCGTGCTGGAGCCGACGCACGGGCAGATCCTGTGGGAAGGAAGCCCTGTCGTCATCGCCTCTCCGGGCGAAGCCCGCAAGCAGGGCATCGGCATGGTTTTTCAGCATTTCTCGCTGTTCGAGGCCCTGACAGTGGCCGAAAACATCGCGCTGTCGCTCGATGACGCCATTCCGATCGATCGGATCGCCGAGGAGGCGAGGGCGCTGTCGCTCGCCTACGGCCTGCCGCTCGATCCGCATGCCCATGTCGCCGATCTCTCCGTCGGCGAGCGCCAGCGCATCGAGATCGTCCGCGCGCTACTGCAGAACCCGAAGCTCATCATTCTCGACGAGCCGACCTCGGTGCTGACGCCGCAAGAGGCCGACAGGCTGTTCGAGACGCTGTTCAAGTTGCGCGCCGAGGGCCGTTCGGTTCTTTATATCAGCCATCGTCTGGAGGAGGTGCAGCGCATCTGCGATCGCGCCACCGTGCTGCGCCATGGCCGGGTGACCGGCGCCTGTGATCCCAGGCAGGAAACGCCGGCCTCGCTCGCCCGCATGATGGTCGGCAGCGAGGTGGCGACCGTCACCCATCCCGAGCGCAGCGACAGGGGCGAGGTGCAGCTTGCCGTTACCAACCTGTCGGTTTCCGCGCGCACGCCTTTTGCCATGCCGCTGCGCGATGTCTCCATGACGGTGCGATCGGGCGAAATCCTCGCGATTGCCGGCGTCGCTGGCAACGGCCAGAGCGAGCTGTTCGACGCGCTGTCCGGTGAATATCCGGTTGCCTCAGCCGAAGCGATCATCATCCGCAAGAAGCCGGTGGGCACTCAGGGCATTACCGCCCGTCGCCTGCTCGGCGCCGGTTTCGTGCCGGAGGAGCGGCACGGGCACGCCGCCGTTTCCGCCATGAAGCTGTCCGACAATCTGGTGCTGGCCCGCAGCCAGTCGGATCGCAAGGCCTTTCTGGGCGTGCTCGGCATCATCAGGCAGGGCGCGGTAAAATCTGCGGCGCGGCGCATTTCCGAAGCAATGGATGTCCGCAAGAGCGGTGACGATCCCGCCGCCGGTTCGCTCTCCGGCGGCAATCTGCAGAAATTCATCGTCGGCCGCGAGCTCGACCGCCAGCCGGCCGTCCTCGTCGTCAACCAGCCGACCTGGGGCGTCGATGCGGGGGCCGCAAGCCGCATTCGCCAGGCGCTGGTCGATCTTGCAAAGGCCGGCTCCGCCGTCGTCGTCATCAGCCAGGACCTCGACGAAATCTTCGAAGTGGCAACCGATATCGCTGTCATCTCCGAGGGGCGCGTTTCCCGGCCCTATCCGGCCGGCGAACTCACCCGCGAAAAGATCGGCCTGCTGATGGGCGGCCTGCATGAAGGCAGCTCGGCCGCGGAGACTGCCCATGCGCATTGAACTGGAAAAACGTCCCGACGTCTCGAAGCTCTTCGCCTTCGTCTCGCCGCTCCTGGCCCTTGCCCTGACGCTCGCCCTCGGCGCCGTCATGTTCGCTATGCTCGGCAAAAACCCCGTCGAGGCGCTCGATGCATTCTTCGTCGAGCCGCTACTCGAGGTCTGGTCGCTGCACGAGCTGGCGATCAAGGCAGCACCGCTGATCCTGATCGCCGTTGGCCTTGCCGTCAGCTACCGCTCGAACAACTGGAATATCGGCGCCGAGGGGCAGTTCACCATTGGCGCCATCACCGGCTCCTACCTGCCGATTGTCTTTTACGACTGGCATTCGCCGCTCGTCCTGCCGCTGATGCTGCTGCTCGGAGCGCTTGGTGGCGCGCTTTTTGCCGCCATTCCGGCGCTGTTGAAGGCCCATTTCAACACCAATGAGATCCTGACATCGCTGATGCTGGTCTATATCGCCCAGCTCTTCCTCGATTGGCTGGTGCGCGGCGCCTGGCGCGATCCGCAGGGCTTCAACTTCCCGGTGTCGCGGGATTTCGCGCCGGAAGCGGTGCTGCCGGCGATCTGGGAGGAATCGGGCCGGGCCCATTGGGCCTTCATCTTCGCCATCATCGCGGCGATCGGCGTCTGGTTCATGCTGCGTTATACGCTGAAAGGTTTCCAGATCGTGGTGCTCGGCCAGTCGGAGCGGGCAGGGCGCTTTGCCGGCTTCTCATCGAAGAAGATGATCTGGTTCAGCTTTCTGTTCTCGGGCGCGCTTGCCGGCCTTGCCGGGATATCAGAGGTCTCCGGCTCAATCGGCCATCTGCAGCCGGCGATCTCTCCGGGCTACGGCTTCACCGCCATCATTGTCGCCTTCCTCGGCCGGCTCAATCCGCTCGGCATCATCGCGTCCGGCCTGGTGCTGGCGCTGACCTATCTCGGCGGCGAGGCGGCGCAGCTGTCGCTCGGCGTCTCCGACAAGGTCACCCGCGTCTTCCAGGGGCTGCTGCTCTTTTTCGTGCTCTCCTGCGATACACTGATCTACTACAAAGTCCGTATCGTCTGGTCGCGGCTGAGGAGCGGTGCGGCATGAGTATTTTTGAAGCCATTCTGCTGACCGTCATCACTGCCTCGACGCCGCTCGTCATCGCCGCGCTCGGCGAACTGGTAGCGGAACGCTCCGGCGTTCTCAATCTCGGCGTTGAAGGCATGATGATCATGGGCGCGGTCGCCGCTTTTGCCGGCGCGCAAGCGTCGGGCTCGCCCTATGTCGGGATCATCTGCGGCATAGTGGCGGGTGCGCTGTTCTCGCTGCTGTTCGCCTTCCTGACGCTGACGCTGGTGGCCAACCAGGTGGCGACGGGACTGGCGCTTACCCTTCTCGGCCTCGGCGCATCCGGCATGCTCGGTGAGCCCTATGTCAGCGTTCCCGGCATTCGCCTCGAAGAGATCGTCATTCCCGTCCTGTCGGATATTCCTGTTATCGGCCATGTTCTGTTCAGGCAGGATCTGATCTTCTACCTGTCGATTGCGCTTGTGATCGGCGTCAGCTGGTTCCTGTTCCGCAGCCGGGCCGGGCTGAAACTGAGAGCGATCGGCGACAGTCATATGTCGGCCCATGCGCTCGGCATCGGTGTCATCCGCACGCGCTATTTTGCGGTGATGTTCGGTGGCGCCTGCGCCGGTCTTGCCGGCGCGCAGCTCTCGCTCGTCTACACGCCGCAATGGGCGGAGAACATGTCGGCCGGCCGCGGCTGGATCACCCTGGCGCTTGTCGTTTTCGCCTCCTGGCGTCCATGGCGGGTTTTTGCCGGCGGTTATCTCTTCGGCGCGGTGACCATATTGCAGCTGCACGCACAGGCCTTCGGTCTCGGGATACCCGCGCAGTTCCTTTCGATGCTGCCCTATGCCGCGACTATTGTGGTTCTCATCATCATTTCCCATAATCGGCGCACGACGTTGATCAACACGCCCGCGTCGCTCGGAAAAGCCTTCGTGCCGGAGCGATAAAGCAACAAGATCAAAGACGGGTTTCCGGAATAACTTCAAACCAACAGGGGTAACCATGAAGAAGTTCGCATTCGCACTCGCCGCCTCGGCTGCTGCCGTGATCGGCATTTCCTCCGCCGCTCAGGCCGCGGACAAGACGAAGGTCTGCTTCGTCTATGTCGGTTCGCACACCGATGGCGGCTATTCGCAGGCCCACGATCTCGGCCGCCAGCAGGTCCAGGCCGAATTCGGCGACAAGATCGAAACGCCTTATCTCGAGAACGTGCCGGAAGGCCCGGACGCCGAGCGCGCCATCGAGCGTCTGGCCCGGTCCGGCTGCAAGCTGATCTTCACGACGTCCTTCGGCTTCATGGATGCGACGGTGAAGGTCGCCGCCAAGTTCCCGAAGGTCAAGTTCGAGCATGGCACCGGCTACAAGACCGGCCCGAATCTCGCGACTTACAACTCGCGATTCTATGAAGGCCGCTATATCCTCGGCCAGATCGCCGCCAAGACCTCGAAGAATCACGGCGCCGCCTACATCGCCTCCTTCCCGATCCCCGAAGTGGTCATGGGCATCAACTCCTTCGAGCAGGGCGCCAAGTCGGTCGACCCCAGCTTCAAGCTGAAGGTCATCTGGGTCAATACCTGGTTCGACCCCGGCAAGGAAGCCGATGCGGCCAAGGCGATGGTCGACCAGGGGGTCGACGTCTTGACGCAGCACACCGATACGACAGCGCCGATGCAGGTTGCCGAAGAACGCGGTATCCATGCCTTCGGTCAGGCGTCCGACATGATCGCAGCCGGCCCGAAGGCGCAGCTGACGGCGATCGTCGACACCTGGGGCGCCTACTACTCCAAACGTGTTCACGCGCTCCTGGACGGCACCTGGAAGTCCGAACAGAGCTGGGACGGCCTGAAAGACGGCATCCTGAAGATGGCGCCCTACACCAACATGCCTGACGACGTGAAGAAGATGGCCGAGGAAACCGAAGCCAAGATCAAGTCGGGCGAGCTGCATCCCTTCACCGGCCCGATCAACAAGCAGGACGGCACGCCCTGGCTGAAGGCCGGCGAGAAGGCAGATGACGCCACGCTGCTCGGCATGAACTTCTATGTCGAAGGCGTCGACGACAAGCTGCCGGCGCAATAATTCCGCAGGCTTTCTGCAACTTTCAAGGGCGTCCTGGCGGGCGCCCTTTTTTTCTTCTGTAACGTTAAAAAAAGCGATTTACAAAAGTAATACTATATGATTTTTTGACCCTGCGCCGCGAAGGAGCGGCATTGGGAGGATATCATGAAATTGAAGACTGCACTTTTGAGTGCCACGATTTTGGCTGCCTGCATGTTCGGTTCGGCTTCGGCCGGCGGCTTGACCGTTGGCTTCTCGCAGATCGGCTCGGAATCGGGCTGGCGTGCGGCTGAAACCACCGTCACCAAGGAACAGGCCAAGAAGCGCGGCATCGATCTGAAGTTTGCCGATGCGCAGCAGAAGCAGGAAAATCAGATCAAGGCTTTGCGCTCCTTCATTGCTCAGGGCGTTGATGCCATTCTGATCGCTCCGGTTGTTGAAACCGGCTGGGACGACGTTCTGAAGGAAGCCAAGGAAGCCAAGATCCCGGTCATCCTTCTCGACCGCACCATCAAGGCTCCGGACGATCTGTACCTGACGGCCGTTACGTCGGATCTCGTTCACGAAGGCAAGGTCGCAGGCGACTTCCTGGTGAAGACCGTCGGCGACAAGAAGTGCAACGTCGTCGAACTGCAGGGCACAACCGGTTCGTCGCCGGCGATCGCCCGCAAGAAGGGCTTCGAAGAGGCTCTCGCCGGCCATGACAACCTCAAGATCGTTCGCAGCCAGACCGGTGACTTCACTCGCACCAAGGGCAAGGAAGTCATGGAAAGCTTCCTGAAGGCCGAGAATGGCGGCAAGGATATCTGCGCTCTCTATGCTCATAACGACGACATGGCTGTCGGCGCCATCCAGGCGATCAAGGAAGCCGGCCTGAAGCCCGGCAAGGATATCCTCGTCGTCTCCATCGACGCCGTTCCGGATATCTTCAAGGCGATGTCCGAAGGCGAGTCCAATGCCACCGTCGAGCTGACGCCGAACATGGCCGGCCCCGCCTTCGATGCCCTCGAAGCCTATCTGAAGGACAAGAAGGCCCCGCCGAAGTGGATCCAGACCGAGTCCAAGCTCTACACGCCTGCCGACGAGCCGATGAAGGTCTACGAAGAGAAGAAGGGCCAGGGCTACTGATTTGAACCTGGAACCGCACTGGCTCATAATGGGCCGGTGCGGAACTGCCGGTGCCGGATCGGGCGTCAGCCCGGTCTTGGTGCGGGCGCACGGCGCAAATATCAGGACACAGCAGCCCTCATGGTTCACAATAACGAGAATATTCTCGCAGCCTCGGCCATATCCAAGTTTTTTCCCGGCGCTGTCGCCTTGGACAAGGTTGATTTCACGCTACGCCGCGGTGAGGTCCATGCGCTTCTCGGCGAAAACGGCGCCGGCAAATCGACGCTGATCAAGTGCATCACGGGCGCCTATCATCGCGATGGCGGCAGCCTGATGCTCGATGGCGAGGAAATCAATCCGGCCAATACGCTCGCCGCCCAGAAGCTGGGTATCGGCACCGTCTATCAGGAGGTCAACCTCCTCGCCAATCTGAGTGTCGCCGAAAACCTCTTTCTCGGACGCCAGCCGAGGCGTTTCGGCATGACCGACGTGCGCGCGATGAACCGCAAGGCGCGCGAACTGCTTGCCGGCTACGGCATCGATATTGACGTCACCGCCGAACTCGGACGTTTCTCCGTCGCCGTCCAGCAGGTCGTCGCCATCGCCCGCGCCGTCGATCTCTCCGGCAAGGTGCTGATATTGGACGAGCCGACGGCGAGCCTCGACAACCAGGAAGTGGCGCTGCTCTTCCGCATCATCGGGGACCTGAAGAAACGCGGGCTCGGCATCGTCTTCATCACCCATTTCCTCGAGCAGGTCTATGCGATCAGCGATCGCATCACCGTGCTGCGCAACGGCAAGCTCGTCGGCACCCGCGACGCCGCCGAACTGCCGCGCCAGGGCCTGATCGCCATGATGCTCGGCCGCGAACTCGCCCAGGCTGAAGAGGCGGTCGGGGAGCGCAGCATTGCAGCCGGCGAGGTCCGGTATCGCTTTTCCGGCTACGGCAAACGCGGCAAGGTCAAGCCCTTTGATCTCGATGTCCGCGCCGGCGAGGTGGTCGGCGTAGCCGGGCTGCTCGGCTCCGGGCGCACCGAAACCGCCGAATTGTTGTTCGGCGTCGAACATGCCGACAGCGGCAGCGCGACGATCGACGGCCAGCCCGTCACCCTTTCCAGCCCGCGCGCTGCAATCGAGAAGGGTTTCGGCTTCTGCCCCGAGGATCGCAAGACCGATGGCATCGTCGGCGACCTGTCGATCCGGGAAAATATCGCGCTGGCGCTGCAGGCCCGCCGCGGCTGGACCCGGCCTCTGTCGCGCGCCGAGCAGAATGCGCTCGCCGACCGCTACATCAAGGCGCTCGACATCCGCACCACCGACCGCGAAAAGCCGATCCGTCTGCTTTCCGGCGGCAATCAGCAGAAGGCGATCCTTGCCCGCTGGCTGGCGACCAATCCCAAATTTCTCATCCTCGACGAGCCGACCCGCGGCATCGATGTCGGCGCCCATGCCGAGATCATCCGGCTCATCGAACAGCTCTGCGCCGAAGGCATGTCATTGATCGTAATTTCCTCGGAACTTGAAGAGCTTGTCGCCTATAGTTCACGTGTCATCGTGCTTCGCGACAGGCAGCATATCGCCGAATTGACGGGCGAGCGCATCACCGCAGCCGGCATTGTCGATGCCATCGCCGCCGCCGAGCACAAGAAGGAGGATGCATGAAGTCCTCTCGCAATGCGCTGGCCTATCGCCTGGCGCCGCAACTGATCGCGCTCGTTGTCATTCTTCTGTTGAATTTCATAACGTCGCCGCAGTTTTTTAATGTCGTTGTTCAAAACGGTCGCCTGTATGGCAGCCTGATCGATGTGCTCAATCGCGGCGCGCCGGTGGCTTTGTTGGCGATCGGCATGACACTGGTGATTGCCACCAAGGGCATCGACCTTTCCGTCGGCGCGGTCATCGCCATTTGCGGCGCCGTCGCTGCATCGTCGATCGTGTCCGGAAATTCAGTCGCTTACACAATTCTCCTGACACTGACGATCGGGCTTGCCTGCGGCGTCTGGAATGGTTTCCTGGTGGCGATCCTCAACATCCAGCCGATCATCGCCACACTGGTGCTGATGGTCGCCGGCCGCGGCATCGCCCAGCTCATCACAGAAGGCGCGATCCTGACATTCAAC
Source organism: Rhizobium sp. NLR10b (assembly GCF_019685435.1). NCBI lineage: Bacteria > Pseudomonadati > Pseudomonadota > Alphaproteobacteria > Hyphomicrobiales > Rhizobiaceae > Rhizobium > Rhizobium sp. NLR10b. The sequence continues at coordinate 316,672 of NZ_JABDWV010000007.1, forward strand.
GATGACGGCCTGATCTTCTTCGGCAGCGGCTCGATGGCGCTCCTGCCGATGCCGGTTGTCATCTGGCTGCTCGTCGGCCTGCTCGTCATCCTGCTCGTTCGCCGCACCGCGCTCGGCATGCTGCTCGAGGCCGTCGGCATCAACCGCCGCGCCAGCACGCTCTCCGGCATTCAAACGCCGGTGCTGCTGATGGCGGTCTATATGCTGAGCGGGCTTTGCGCCTCGATCGCGGGCATTATCGTCGCGGCCGACATCAAGGGCGCCGATGCCAACAACGCCGGTCTCTGGCTGGAGCTTGATGCTATCCTCGCCGTCGTCGTCGGCGGCAATTCGCTGCTCGGCGGAAGATTCAGTATTGTCGGGTCGCTGATCGGCGCGATGATCATCCAGGCTGTGAATACCGGCATCCTGTCTTCCGGATTCCCGCCCGAGTTCAACCTGATCATCAAGGCGGTCATCATCATCGTGATCCTCGTCATTCAGTCGCCGGCGGTGCAATCGTTCGCCATCTTCGCCAGCCGCCGGCAGGGCGGAAGGGAGTAGCCGAAATGAACTCCAAATATCTGCCGCTGCTCGCGACCATCGTCATCTTCGTGCTCGCCTATGCCGGCTGCACGCTGCAATATCCGAACATGCTGTCGACGCGCGTCATCGGCAATCTTCTGACGGATAATGCCTTTCTCGGCATTGCCGCCGTCGGCATGACCTTCGTTATCATCTCCGGTGGCATCGATCTGTCGATCGGTTCGATCATCGCCTTCACCGGCGTCTTCCTCGCGGTGATCCTGCAGAACACCTCGATCCATCCGCTGCTTGCCTTCGCGCTGGTGCTTGTCATCACCACCGCCTTCGGCGCCATCATGGGCGCGATCATCCATTACCTCGAAATGCCGGCTTTCATCGTCACGCTCGCCGGCATGTTCCTGGCGCGCGGTATCGCCTTCGTGCTGTCGATCGACAGCATTCCGATCAACCACGACTATTATTCGACGCTGACGAGCCTCTATTGGCGGCTGCCCGGAGGCGGACGGCTGACGCTGATCGGCGCCGTCATGCTTCTGGTCTTTGCCGCCGGCATCTTCATCGCCCACCGTACCCGCTTCGGCACCAACGTCTACGCGCTCGGCGGCGGGCCGCAGACGGCGCGGCTGATGGGCGTGCCGGTCGGCCGCACCACGATCCAGATCTATGCGCTGTCGGGTTTTCTCGCCGGTCTATCCGGAATCGTTTTTTCGCTGTACACATCTGCCGGATATTCTCTTGCTGCAGTCGGCGTCGAACTTGACGCCATCGCTGCAGTGGTCATTGGGGGGACGCTGCTGACCGGAGGAGCGGGCTTCGTGGCGGGAACCTTGATCGGGATTCTGATCCAGGGGCTCATTCAGACCTACATCACCTTCGACGGCACGCTGTCGAGCTGGTGGACGAAGATTCTGATCGGCCTGCTGCTGTTTGCATTCATTCTGATGCAGAAGGCGATCCTGTTCCTTTCCAGCCTGAACAAGAGGTATGCCTGAGGGGGGCGGCTCGCTTGCGCAACAAATTCATCGAGACACGCAAGACGGGGCGCCGAACCCGGACGAGCCATGCACAGGTGGTCGACGAGCTCGGCAAGGCGATCGTCGCCGGCACCTATCCGGTCGGTTCGATCCTGCCGGGCGATACGGAACTGGCGCAGCGCTTCAAGGTATCGCGCACAGTCTTGCGTGAAACGATGAAGACGCTCGCCGCCAAGGGCATGGTCGTCGCCAAGGCGCGGGTCGGCACGCGGGTGACCGAGAAGAACCTCTGGAACATGTTCGACAGCGAAATCATCGCCTGGCACTTCGATAATGGTGTGACGGAAGAATTCCTGCTGCAGCTTTACGATATCCGCCTTGCCGTCGAACCCTTCGCCGCCGGTCTGGTCGCCGAGCGGGCCAGCGCCGAAGAGATCGAGACGCTTCGCGAACTGGCGCAGGAAATGGCGGCGAGCGGGCATACGGCCGACAGCCTGGCGCTCGCCGACCTGCGCTTTCACCTGGCGATCGCCGAAGCCTCGCACAATCCCTTCATGCGCACCCTCGGCAGCCTCATCGAAGCGGCTCTGGTCGGCATGTTCCGCATCAGCACGCCGCCCTCCGAAAACGGGTTCGCCAATATCGCCGATACCCATATGCGCATCGTCGATGCCATCGTTTCCGGCGACAGCGCCGCGGCGCGGCGTGCGATGGAAGTCGTCATCGTCGACGGCCGCGATCACGTGCACGAAGCTTTCGCGGCCCACGGCTCTCCTGTCGTCCTGGGACCGATTTCGCCCGCAATCTAGTCCTGAAATCGATTTCCGATTTCAGGAATTATGCAGTATGAGGCAGAAAAGCCGCCTCATCGCGCGGATTCGCGGAGCAGATCATGGAACGTACTTGTCTTGCCGTCATCCTTGCCGCCGGTGACAGCACGCGGATGAAATCCTCAAAATCGAAAGTGCTGCATCCGGTCGCCGGCCGTCCGATGATCGCCCATGTCGTCGAGGCGGTCTCCTCCGCCGGCATCTCCTCCGTCGCCCTCGTCGTCGGCCGCAACGCCGAGGAGGTGGCAAAGGCCGCAAGCATCGACGGCGTCGGGATCGAAGCCTATCTGCAGCAGCAGCGCCTCGGCACCGGCCATGCGGTGCTGGCAGCGCGCGAGGCCATCGCCAAGGGCTATGACGATATCCTCGTTACCTATGGTGACGTGCCGCTGCAGACCGAGGGGCCGCTCAAGGCCGCCCGTCAGGGACTCGCGGAAGGCAGCGACGTGGTCGTCATCGGTTTCCATACCGACAGACCGACCGGCTATGGCCGCCTGCTCGTCAAGGACGGCGAACTCATCGCCATCCGGGAGGAGAAGGACGCCACCGACGCCGAACGCACTGTGACATGGTGCAACAGCGGACTAATGGCGATCAACGGCCGCAAGGCACTCGACCTGCTCTCGCGCATCGGCAATGCCAATGCCAAGGGCGAATTCTATCTGACCGATCTCGTCGAGATCGCCCGTTCGCTCGGCGGCCGCGTCACCGCCGTCGACGCGCCTGAAATCGAGATGACCGGCTGCAACAACCGTGCCGAACTCGCCGTCATCGAACGCTTCTGGCAGGAACGTCGCCGGCGCGAAATGATGCTGTCAGGCGTTACGATGATTGCGCCGGAAACGGTGTTCCTCTCCTACGACACTGTCATCGGCCAGGATGCGTTGATCGAGCCGAACGTCGTCTTCGGCCCCGGCGCGGTGATCAACAGCGGCGCCATCATTCATGCCTTCTCGCATATCGAAGGCGCGCATGTCAGTGAAGGCGCGACCGTCGGCCCCTTTGCGCGGCTGCGGCCGGGTGCCGATCTCGCCATGGGATCGAAGGTCGGCAATTTCTGCGAGGTCAAGAACGGCCGGATCGGCGAGGGCGCCAAGGTCAACCATCTCACTTATATCGGCGATGCGGTTGTCGGCGCCGGCAGCAACATCGGCGCCGGTACGATCACCTGCAATTATGACGGGGTCAACAAGAGCGAGACGGTGATCGGCGAAAACGCCTTCATCGGCTCCAATTCCTCGCTGGTCGCGCCGGTGACGATCGGCGACGGCGCCTATATCGCCTCCGGTAGCGTCATCACCGTCAACGTCCCAGCCGATGCGCTGGCGCTCGGACGCGCTCGTCAGGAAATCAAGCCCGGCCGCGCGACGCTGTTGCGCGAGCGCGCGCTCGCCATCAAGGCGGCCAAGAAGGCGAAGGCTTGAGCAGCTTTGCGTAACCGGCGGAAATTGAAAGTGACCGTCGAGGCCATTGAGAAATAAGCGGAAACCGTTAGGAGTGGCCTCATTATCAGAGGCTTATGGGGATATTGCATGTGCGGTATTGTGGGGATCGTCGGAACTCAGCCTGTTGCCGGGCGCCTGGTCGATGCGCTGAAGCGTTTGGAATATCGCGGTTATGATTCTGCCGGTGTCGCCACCATCCACGAGGGGGTGATGGATCGCCGCCGCGCCGAGGGCAAGCTCTTCAACCTGGAAAAGCGCCTCGACGTCGAACCGCTGCCCGGCACGGTCGGTATTGCCCATACGCGCTGGGCAACCCACGGCGTGCCGAACGAGACAAATGCCCATCCGCATTTCGTCGAAGGCGTCGCCGTCGTTCATAACGGCATCATCGAGAATTTCTCCGAGCTTCGCGACGAATTGAGCGAAGCGGGCGCGGTCTTTGTAACCCAGACCGATACCGAGGTCGTCGCGCAACTGATGGCGAAATCTCTGCGCGAAGGCCTGGAGCCGCGCGCTGCCATGCTGAAGATGCTGAACCGGGTAACCGGTGCCTATGCGCTGGCCGTGATGCTCAAAGCCGATCCCGGCACGATCATGGCCGCCCGTTCCGGCCCGCCGCTTGCCGTCGGCTATGGCCGCGGCGAGATGTTCCTCGGCTCGGACGCGATCGCGCTTTCGCCCTTCACCAACGAGATCACCTATCTGGCCGATGGCGATTGCGCCGTTATCACGCGGGAAGGCGTCGCCGTGCTCGATTTTGCCGGAAAGCCGGTCAAACGCGCCCGCCAGATCTCGCAGGCGACCGCCTATGTCGTCGACAAGGGCAATCACCGCCATTTCATGGAAAAGGAAATCTACGAGCAGCCGGAGGTGATCTCACACGCGCTCAGCCATTACGTGGATTTTGCCGAGAACACGATCGGCGCCAATGCCGCCGTAATCGATTTCAAGGCGGCGAGCGGCTTGGCGATCTCGGCCTGCGGCACCGCCTATCTCGCCGGCCTTGTCGGCAAATACTGGTTCGAGCGTTATGCCCGACTGCCCGTTGAGATCGACGTCGCCTCCGAATTCCGCTACCGCGAAATGCCGCTCTCGCCATCGCAGGCCGCACTCTTCATCTCCCAGTCCGGCGAAACCGCCGATACGCTGGCATCGCTGCGTTATTGCCGCGACAACGGGTTGAAGATCGGCGCCGTCGTCAATGTCCGCGAATCGACGATCGCCCGCGAATCTGACGCCGTCTTCCCGATCATGGCCGGGCCCGAGATCGGCGTCGCCTCGACCAAGGCCTTCACCTGCCAGCTTGCCGTGCTGGCGTCGCTGGCGATCGGCGCCGGCAAGGCGCGCGGCACGGTGAGCGCCGAGGAGGAGAGGGCGCTGGTGCGCCATCTCGCCGAGATGCCGCGCATCATGAGCCGGGTGCTGAACCTGATCCAGCCGCAGATGGAAAGCCTGTCGCGCGAACTGTCGAAATGCAGGGATGTGCTCTATCTCGGCCGCGGCACCAGCTTCCCGCTCGCCATGGAGGGCGCGCTGAAGCTCAAGGAAATTTCCTATATCCACGCCGAAGGCTATGCTGCCGGCGAACTGAAGCACGGGCCGATCGCGCTGATCGATGAGAACATGCCTGTCATCGTCATCGCCCCCTACGACCGCTTCTTCGAAAAGACGGTCTCGAACATGCAGGAGGTCGCAGCCCGCGGCGGCCGCATCATCTTTATCACCGACGAGGCGGGTGCGGCGGCCTCAAAACTGCCGACCATGGCGACGATCATCCTGCCTGTCGTCGACGAAATCATCGCGCCGATGATCTTCTCGCTGCCGATCCAGCTGCTCGCCTATCACACCGCCGTGTTCATGGGCACCGACGTCGATCAGCCCCGCAATCTGGCAAAATCCGTGACTGTGGAATAAGCCGGCAAGGTCGGATCTTGGCGCCGAAACATATTGTGCGGCGCCTGGAATTCTGGCAATTTTACCATATGGACGAGGGGGAAGGGCCGGAGTTCCGGCCCGTCCAGGACTGAGATGGAGTTCATCAGTAGAGATGACCGACAATGCCCCCAGAATGCCTGTCGCGACCCGGTTGCGGAACAATTTTCTAGCAGGGCTGATCATCTGCGCGCCGATCGCCATCACCATCTGGTTGACCTGGACCTTCATCCATTGGTCGGACAGCTGGGTCAGGCCCTATATTCCGGCGCGCTGGAACCCGGAAAGCTATCTCAACTTCGCCATTCCCGGCTTCGGCTTGCTGATTGCCGTCGTGCTGATCACCGTCGTCGGCTTTCTCGGCAAGAACCTGATTGGCCAGAGCATCGTCCGGTTCGGCGAATCGATCGTCCATCGCATGCCGTTGGTGCGCACGATCTACAGAAGCGTGAAGCAGATTTTCGAAACGGTGCTGAAAGAACAGTCGAACTCCTTCAAGAAGGTCGGCCTCATCGAGTATCCGGGTCCCGGCCTTTGGGCGCTGGTCTTCGTCGCCACCGACGCCAAGGGCGAGATTGCCTCGAAGTTTAACGCCATGGGTCAGGATATGGTGGCCGTCTTCCTGCCGCCGACGCCGGTGCCGACGGCCGGTTTCCTCATTTTCGTGCCGCGCGAAAAGATCGTCATGCTCGATATGAGCCCGGAAGACGCCGCCAAGTACCTGATATCAGGCGGCCTCGTGGCTCCCGAGCATAGACCGTCCGAGCCGAAGCAGAAGCATTTGCCGCGGCCGAAGCCGGTGGCGGTTTCGAAAGCCGATTAACCGGCCCTCAGGAATCGGATCGCCTCGTCGCGCCGGAACAGATAGAGCAGGGTGCGGATCGCCTGTCCTCTTTCGCTGGTTAGTTCCGGATCGCGCTCGATCAGATAGGCCGCATCCTTGCGGGCGATCTCGAGCAGGTCGGCATGCGCCTCGAGGCTGGCAATGCGGAAGCCCGGCGTGCCGGATTGGCGGGTGCCGAGCAATTCGCCTTCGCCGCGCAGTTTCAAGTCTTCCTCGGCAATACGGAAACCATCCTCCGTCTCGCGCATGATCGACAGCCTGGCATGGCCGGTTTCGCCGAGCGGTCCCTTATAGAGCAGGATGCAGGTCGAGGCCTCGTCGCCGCGCCCGACACGGCCGCGCAGCTGATGCAGCTGCGCCAGGCCGAAACGCTCTGCATGTTCGATCACCATGATCGTCGCATCCGGCACGTCGACGCCGACCTCGACGACGGTGGTGGCGACGAGAAGACGGGTCTCGCCATTCTTGAAGGCCATCATCGCCGCATCCTTCTCCGCGCCGCTCATACGGCCATGGATGAGGCCGATATCGGGGCCGAGCGAGGAGACGAGCGTCGCATGCCGCTCCTCTGCCGACATCAGGTCGAGCTCTTCGGATTCTTCGACCAGCGGGCAAATCCAATAGGCCTTCTTACCTTCAGCGATCGCGCTCCGCAGCCGTCCGACGATTTCGCCGGTCCGCTCCATCGGCACGGTGATCGTCTGGATCGGCTTGCGGCCGGCGGGCTTCTCGGTGAGTTTGGAAACATCCATGTCGCCGAAGGCGGCGAGAACCAGAGTGCGCGGGATCGGCGTCGCCGTCATCACAAGCATATGCGGCGAGATGCCCTTTGCCGTCAGCCGCAGGCGCTGGTGAACGCCGAAACGGTGCTGCTCGTCGACGACGGCGAGCATCAGGTTTGCGTAACTGACGCTCTCCTGAAACAGCGCATGTGTGCCGATGATGATCTGCGCCGCGCCGGAGGCGATGCGCTCCAGGATTTCCTCCCGTTCGCGTCCCTTGGTGCGCCCGGTCAGCACCTCGATGTCGAGTCCGGCAGAGGCGGCGAATTTCGAGATGGTCGCGTGGTGCTGCCGCGCCAGGATTTCCGTCGGCGCCATCAGCACCGCCTGGCCGCCGCTCTCGATCACCGCCGCCATCGCCATCAGCCCCACCAGCGTCTTGCCGGAGCCGACATCGCCCTGCAACAGCCGCAGCATGCGCTCGTGACCGGCCATGTCGTTCAGAATCTCGGCGATCGCATCGTTCTGGCTTGACGTGAGCGAGAAGGGCAACGCCTTCACGATCTTGCTGCTGACCGCACCGGTCGCATGCACCGGCTGGCCCGCCACTTTGCGCAGCCTCTGGCGCACCAGGCTGAGCGACAGCTGGCCGGCCAGAAATTCATCATAGGCGAGCCGCCTTCGGGCAGGGGCCTGCGGATCGACATCCAATGGATCGCGCGGTTCGTGCAGCATATGGAAACTGTCACGGATCGTCGGCAGGCCCTGCTTCTGCGTCAGCGTCAGGTCGATCCATTCCGGCATCTCCGGAAAGCGCGGCAGGGCGGTGTCGATGATCTTTCGCAGCGTTTTCGGCGAAAGCCCGGCCGTCAGCGGATAGATCGGCTCGACGAGCGGCAGGCTCTCCGTCTCCTCCGCTTTGACGATATAGTCGGGATGCACCATCGAGGCGCGGCCGTTGAACCAGTCAATCTTGCCGCTGACCGTCACCTCCGCATCGATGGGTAGCTGCTTTTCCAGCCATGCCGCCTGGCCGCGGAAGAAGACCAGCGTCAACTCGCCGGTCTCGTCATGCAGGAAAACGCGGTAGGGAACATTGCTTTTGCCCCGCGGTGGCACCTGGTGTCGGTCGACGCGCGCGGTGATCGTGACGATCGCACCCTGTGGCGCGCGGGCGATCCCCGGCTGGTTGCGCCGGTCGATCAGCGAGAACGGCGCATGGAACAGAAGATCGATGACCCGGCAATCCTCCACCGTCTCGCGCCCGAGCAGCTTAACCAGCAGTTCGGCGATCTTCGGGCCGACGCCCGGAAGGCCCGAAACGGGAGAAAACAGAGGATCGAGAATGGCGGGGCGCATGCGGCCAAAATGCGATGAACAATGCGGCCTTGGCAAGGCTGACAAGCCGCTTTCGAGGGTCTATAGAGGCGCATCAACAGGAAGGTAATGCCATGACAGGTGTCACGCTCACGAGTGCCGGTCTCGACCCGCGCCGCCGCCGAATCCTCTTCCGCTGCTGGCACCGCGGCATCCGCGAAATGGATCTGGTCTTCGGCCAGTTCGCCGAAGCCGAGATCGCGACGCTTTCGGAAGCCGAACTCGACGAGCTCGAGACGATCATGGCCGAAGAGGACAATGATCTCGTCCGCTGGATCATGGGAACATGGCCGGTGCCTGAGCGTTTCCAGACACCGATGTTTGCCCGCCTCGCCGCCTATACGCCCGATTTCGACAAGCCCCTCAGGACGCCGGAATGATCCCTGGTTTCGATGCGAAGAAGCTCGCGGCCATTGCCGAGCCGCTGACGATCGGCAATGTGCCTACTGGTCTCGAACCGCTGCTGCTCGCCGAGCTTGCCCGAGCGGGAGAACCCGTCGCCTATGTCATGTCGGACGGCCATCGTATGGCCGATCTGGAACAGATGCTCGGCTTCGTCGCCCCCGACATCCCGGTTCTCACCCTACCGGCCTGGGACTGTCTGCCCTATGACCGCGTTTCGCCGAGCGCCGATACCTCGGCCCGCCGGCTCGCCGCGTTGGGCGGCCTCATCGCGCATCGCAAGAAGCCGCATGCCGCGATCGTGCTCGTCACCGCCAACGCCATGCTGCAGAAGGTGGCGCCGCAGGATGTCATCGAAAGTCTGAGTTTTTCGGCCCGTCCCGGCAATCAGCTGCGCATGGACGATCTTGCCGGGCGCCTGGAGCGCAATGGCTTCGATCGCGTCGCAACGGTTCGTGAAGTGGGCGAATACGCAGTACGCGGCGGCATTCTCGACGTCTTCGTGCCGGGTTCGGAAGAGCCGGTGCGCCTCGATTTCTTCGGCGATACGCTGGAGAGTATCCGCAGCTTCGATCCGGCGAGCCAGCGCACGACGGGCCAGGTGCGTTCCCTCGATCTGAACCCGATGAGCGAGGTGACGCTGACCCCGGATACGATCAGCCGCTTCCGCAAGAACTATCTCTCCGCTTTCGGCGCGACAACGCGTGACGATGCGCTTTATCTCGCCGTCTCCGAAGGCCGCCGCTATCCCGGCATGGAGCATTGGCTGCCGCTCTTCTACGAGAAGCTCGATACCGTCTTCGATTACCTCAGCGGCTTCCGCATCGTTACCGACCATACGGTGCGCGAGGCGGCGGAGGAACGTTCCAAGCTCGTCCTCGATTATTTCGACGCCCGCCTGAATTCCGGCCAACCGGCCAAGGGCCAGATGGCCCAGGGCACGCCTTACAAGCCGGTGACGCCGGGCCAGCTCTATCTCGACAGCAAGCTTTTTGCCAAAACGCTCGACGCGCTCGGCGCGATCCGCATCACCCCGTTCAACGAGCATGAGGGCGAGGCGAGGCGGGTAATCAATGTCGAAGCCCGCCAAGGTCAGCGCTGGGCTCGCGCCAATGCCGAAGGCGGCGGTGATGCCGAACGCATCAACATCTTCGACGTCGTCGTCAAGCATATAGCCGACCGCCGCGCCGCCGGCGCGAAGGTGCTCGTCACCGCCTGGACCGAGGGCTCGCTGGAACGCCTGCTGCAGGTGCTGAACGAACACGGGCTGGAAAAGGTCAAGCCGGTCGAGGCGCTGAAGGATCTCGGCTCGCTGGCGAAAGGCGAGGCCGCTGCTGCGGTGCTCAATCTCGAATCCGGCTTCGAGGCGGGCGAGCTCGTCGTCATCGGCGAGCAGGATATTCTCGGCGACCGCATGGTTCGCCGCTCCAAGCGCCGCAAGCGCGCCGCCGATTTCATCGCCGAGGTTGCCGGCCTCGACGAAGGTTCGATCGTCGTCCACGCCGAACATGGCATCGGCCGATTCATCGGCCTCCGGACGATCGAAGCGGCGGGCGCCCCGCATGCCTGCCTCGAACTGCAATATGCCGACGAGGCCAAGCTCTTCCTGCCGGTTGAAAACATCGATCTTCTCTCGCGCTACGGCGGCGAGGGCACTGATGCCCAGCTCGACAAGCTCGGCGGCGGCGCCTGGCAGATGCGCAAGGCCAAGCTCAAACGGCGCCTGCTCGACATGGCCGATGCGCTGATCCGCATCGCCGCCGAGCGCCTGACGCGTCATGCGCCTGTTCTGACGGCGCCGGATGGCCTGTATGACGAGTTTGCCGCCCGCTTCCCCTATGACGAGACCGAAGACCAGGACAACGCCATCGACGCCGTGCGCTCTGATCTCGGCGCCGGCCGGCCGATGGACCGCCTCGTCTGCGGCGATGTCGGTTTCGGCAAGACCGAGGTGGCCCTGCGCGCTGCCTTCGTCGCGGCGATGAACGGCGTCCAGGTCGCCGTCGTCGTACCGACGACGTTGCTCGCCCGCCAGCATTTCAAAACCTTTTCCGAGCGTTTTCGCGGCCTGCCGGTGCGCGTTCAGCAGGCATCGCGCCTCGTTGGCTCGAAAGAACTGGCGCTGACCAAGAAGGAAGTCGCGGAGGGCAAGACCGATATCGTCGTCGGCACCCATGCGCTGCTTGGCGCCGGCATCAAATTCGCCAATCTCGGCCTGCTCGTCATCGACGAGGAACAGCATTTCGGCGTCAAGCACAAGGAGCGGCTGAAGGAGCTGAAGAGCGACGTGCATGTGCTGACGCTGTCGGCAACGCCGATCCCGCGCACACTGCAGCTTGCCATGACCGGGGTGCGCGAACTGTCGCTCATCACCACGCCGCCTGTCGACCGCATGGCGGTGCGCACCTTCATCTCGCCGTTCGACAGCCTGGTCATTCGCGAGACATTGATGCGCGAGCACTATCGCGGCGGCCAGAGCTTCTATGTCTGCCCGAGGCTTGCCGATCTCGCGGATGTGCACGCCTTCCTGCAGTCCGACGTGCCGGAGCTGAAGGTCGCCGTCGCCCATGGCCAGATGCCGGCCGGCGAACTCGAAGACATCATGAACGCCTTCTATGAAGGCCGCTATGACGTGCTGTTGTCGACCACCATCGTCGAATCCGGCCTCGACGTCCCCACGGCCAATACGCTGATCGTCCACCGCGCCGATATGTTCGGCCTCGCGCAACTCTATCAGCTGCGCGGCCGTGTCGGCCGTTCGAAGGTGCGCGCTTTCGCGCTCTTCACCCTGCCGGTCAACAAGGTGCTGACGGCGACGGCCGAGCGCCGGCTGAAGGTGCTGCAGTCGCTCGATACGCTCGGTGCCGGCTTTCAACTCGCAAGCCACGACCTCGATATTCGCGGCGCAGGCAACCTGCTCGGCGAGGAGCAGTCAGGCCACATCAAGGAGGTCGGCTTCGAACTCTATCAGCAGATGCTGGAAGAGGCGGTCGCCGAGGTCAAGGGTGTCGACGAAATCCACGATACCGGCTGGTCGCCGCAAATTTCGGTCGGCACCACGGTGATGATCCCCGAGAATTACGTGCCGGACCTGCATCTGCGCATGGCGCTCTACCGCCGTCTCGGCGAAATCACCGACCTCAAGGAGATCGATGGCTTCGGCGCCGAGATGATCGACCGCTTCGGGCCGATGCCGATCGAAGTCCAGCATCTCCTGAAGATCGTCTACATCAAGTCGCTCTGCCGCACCGCCAATGTCGAAAAGCTCGATGCCGGCCCGAAGGGCGTGGTCGTGCAGTTCCGCAACAAGGAATTCCCGAACCCGGCGAATCTCGTCGGCTATATCGGCAGGCAGGGCACGATGGCGAAGATTCGTCCCGATCACAGCCTGTTCTTGACCCGCGACCTGCCGACGCCTGAGAAGCGCTTGCAGGGCGCGGCAGTCATCATGACGCAACTGGCCGAGATGGCCAAGCAATAGAGGGAGACGGCTATGGCGACACATGCCGCGAGGATTGCCTGGCAGCGCAACGGCGAGATCTTCACCGACAACCGCTACAGCCGCGTCCATCGCTGGACCTTCGACGGCGGCATCGAGGTGAGGGCGTCCTCATCCTCGCATGTGGTTCCGTTGCCCTATTCCGCCGAGGATGCGGTCGATCCGGAGGAGGCTTTCGTCGCCTCGCTCTCCAGCTGCCACATGCTCTGGTTCCTGTCGATTGCTGCCAAGCAAGGCTTTTGCGTCGACAGCTACACCGATGCCGCCGAGGGCGTCATGGAGAAGAACAGCGAAGGCCGTCTTGCCATGACCGTGGTGACGCTAAGGCCGCATGTCGTCTTCAGCGGCGAAAAGCAGCCTTCGCTCGGCGAGCTCGACGGCCGGCTTTCTCGGCGATATCGAGCAGCACCGCGTGGTCGCCGACATTGCGGCCTTCCTCGAAATTCGCCTTGAACAGCGCCGTAACCACCTTGTCCTGCTTCTCGCGGCCCTCGATCATCGCCCAGTGGATCAGCCGGTGGGCGTCAAGCGTGTTCGGGCCGATGTTGATCGCCTCGAAATCGAAGGCGATGCCGACCTCGCGGCCGTAGTCGGTGAGCATCTTGTGCGCCTGCGCCACGCGCTCCTCGCCGCCGAGCTTCTGAGCGAGCGCCTTCTTCTGGTCGACGCCTTCCTTGGGATAGTCGGGATTGAGCCGGTACGGCCGCCAGTTGATGTCGACGCCGATCTCGTCCTGCACTTCGGCGATGGCGAGCTCCAGCCGCGCCTTGCCGAGATAGCACCAGGGGCAGACGACATCCGAGACGACGTCGATGGTGATGCGCTCCATGATGATGTTCCTTCTGTGTGTCTCCGGAAGAGACATAGGGCCAAAGTGTTGCGGCCGCTTCTATTGGGCGCTTGTATCCCACCAGACCGGCAGCTGGTAACCGTAAAGCGGTACCGTGTCGGGATGGCCGATGCGCTTGCTGCGGGCAACCCATTGCTGGTCCATATGATAGAGCGGCAGCACGTAATGGCTGGATAGTAGCAACCGGTCGTAAGAGCGCACCGCGGCAGTGAAATCCTCGTTCGAGCGTGCTCGCAATACGTGATCGATCAGCGTGTCGAGATCGGGATCATTGGCGCCGGCAAAGCTATCCTTGCCCTCCTGAGTGCGCGCTGCCGAAGACCAGCGGCCGAGTTGTTCGGTTCCGGGCGACAGCGACGAAGTATAGGACTTGATGATCATGTCATAATCGAAGCTGTTCGTCCGGCTCTGATACTGCGAATCATCGACTGTGCGAATCGAAGCCGCAATGCCGATCGTCTGCAGCGAACGCTGATAGGCGACGGCAAGCTTCTCCTGGTCGGCATTCTGCGTCATGATCTCGAAGGCGAGCTGGCGGCCGGAGGCGTCGACCATCTTGCCGCCCTGGATCGTATAGCCGCCCTGTTTCAATAATCCGACCGCCTGCTTCAGCACGTTGCGGTCACGGCCGGAGCCGTCGGTAACCGGCAGCTTATAGGTGCCGTCGAGAATTTCGGGTGCGATTTTGTCCTTGATCGGCCCGAGCAGCGCAAGCTCGGCCGCATTGGCGGGGACGCCGAAGCTCGAGAGTTCCGAGTTCTGCCAGAAGCTCTGCGTGCGCTTATAGGCGCCGGAATAGAGATTCTTGTTCGCCCATTCGAAATCGAACACCAGCGACAAGCCTTCGCGCACCCTCGGATCGGTAAAGATCGGCCGGCGAGTATTGAAGACGAAGCCGAGCATGCCGCTTGGCAGTTTCGGCGTGAACACATCCTTGATGACGGTCCCGGAGGTGGCGGCGGGGAAATTGTAGGCATTGGCCCAATGGCCGGGATTTCCGTCAGGATAGAGGTCGATATCGCCCTTCTTGAAGGCTTCGAACAGCGTTGTGTCCTGCAGGAAATACTGAACCGTGATCTGATCGTAATTGTCAGTGCCGACCTTCGCGGGAATGTCCTTACCCCAGTAATTTGGATCTCGCTCATAGGTGATGCTCTCGCCGGGTTTCACCGTCTTCACCTTGTAGGGACCGGAACCGACCGGCGGCGTCAGCGAGGTGCGGTCGAAGGTTTCCGGATCGACCAAATGTTTCGGCAGCACCGGAAAAAGACCAAAAATCAGCGGCGTCTCGCGGTCAGCCTTCTCATTGAAAGTGAAGCGCACGCTGCGTTCGCCAACCTTCTCCATCTTAGCGACGACTTTTAAGCGTTCGGAATAGGGCACGCGTCCCTTGTCACGCATCAGCTCGAAGGTGAATATGACGTCCTCCGGCATCACCGGCTGACCGTCGGACCATTTCGCCTTCGGATTGAGGTTGAACTGGATGAAGCTCCTGTCGTCGTCCCATTCGACCGTTTCGGCAAGCAGGCCGTAAAGTGTGAATGGCTCGTCACGGGAGCGCTGCATCAGCGATTCGTAGACGAGGTTTCCATATTCCGGATCCCACATGCCGCGCGCCGTCGTGCGCATGCTCTTCAGGATGAACGGATTGAGGTTGTCGAAGGTACCGACGACGCCATAGGTGATCTTGCCGCCTTTTTTTACGTCGGGATTGACGTAGGGAAAGTGCTTATAGTCAGGCGGCAAGGCCGGCTCGCCATGCATCGCGATGCCGTGCAGCGGCTCTGCGGCGACGGCGCTGCATAGCAAGGAGAGGACGACGGTGACGATGATCCGGAGCATTCGGCAATCCTTGATCCGCGAAAAATAAGTGCATGATTCATCGCGAGATTAGCATGGGGTCGACCGATTCCAACACGCAGGCGCGATTTCTTTGGCCTGTCGATGAAATTGCCAAAGAAAAGCTGGATATCTTGAACGCTGCGATGTAACAGGTGAACCCGAAGTTTCGGGGTCATGCATTTGCCTTATTTTTCCATGAGGTGGAGTGCCGAACGACCCGATGGTTGGGGTGGCACGTCGCTGCTCCGAACGGATATCAGGAGACGGAATTCGTTATGATGTTCAAGTCTGAAAAGAAAATGCGGGCAGCACTGTCCGTTCTGGCAGTGATGTTCGGCGCCGCTTCGGCTCCGATCTCCTCCTTCGCCCAGGATGCGGCGGCACAGGGCCCAGCCCAGGGCGTCGGCTCGCCCAAGCTCGGCTGGTACAAGACCTGCAGCAAGCAGGAAGATAACGACGTTTGCGTTGTCCAGAACCTGATCCTCGCCAATGGCGGCCAGCTCGTCACGGCCGTCGGCCTTATCTCGGTTACCGGCAAGATCAACCGCAAGCTCCTGCAGGTTTCGGTCCAGAGCGCGCGTCTCATCCCGCCTGGCATCAGCATGCAGATCGACGGCGGCAAGGGGCAGAAGCTCGATTATGTCATCTGCCTGCCGGACAAGTGCACGGCTGAAGTTCCGTTGACCGACGCGATGATCGCCAGCCTCAAGAAGGGCAGCGACGTGGTCTTCACCTCGATCAACTTCCGCCGCGCTCCGAATCCGATCAAGATCTCGCTCGAAGGCTTCACCGGCGCTTATGACGGCGAACCGGTTTCCGAATCCAAGCTCGCCGACACCCAGCGTAGCCTGCAGGAAAGCATGCAGAAGAAGGCCGAGGAAACTCGCAAGAAACTGGAAGACGCCCAGAAGGCAGCCAAGGCGCAGTGATCCTGCCGCCATTTTGAATAGAAACCCGGCTTCAGGCCGGGTTTTTTTATTGGTAAGCCTCTATCTCCTCGGCCTTGAGCCATGGCTGTCTGGTTCGCACCGGCGATTTGCCCCTCACCCTAACCTCCCCGTTCTGACGGCGAGAGGGGACGTGCCCTGCGAGGCGTTGAGGGGGACCGAGAGCTTGCGGCATGTCCCGTCTACCCGCGATCGGGAGAAGGTGGCGGCAGCCGGATGGGGGCCTTGCCAGCCAAAGCAAAAGAGAAATTGGCGGGAATTGTCAGCAGTTTAACCTGGCAACTGGATTTCGCGTCAAAAGAAAAGGCCTCGCTGGGAGAGGCGAGGCCTTGATTGACCGATCCGCACGTCTGATCTAGTGAGCGAAGCTCATCTTGGGCTTGAACTGCCCCGACGGCGCCTGATCGAAGATCTGGTAAATCTGCGGGTTGCGAAGCGGCGTGCCGCTTTCGTCGTTCACCAGGTTCTGCTCGGAGACATAAGCGACATATTCGCTTTCCTCGTTTTCGGCGAGCAGGTGGTAGAAGGGCTGGTCCTTGCTCGGCCGCACCTCGGCCGGAATGGAATTCCACCATTCCTCCGTATTCGCGAATTCCGGATCAACGTCGAAGATGACGCCGCGAAACGGAAAAACCTTGTGCCGGACCACTTCGCCGATACTGAACTTTGCTATTCTTTCTTTCATGGTACGACTTCCTTTCATCACCAAATTTGGTGATTGGTGCGGTGCAAATCAAGATTTTTGCACCAGCGCGTCACATGAACGTCATATCCTCCTTCTGCCGTTCATGACCGGGGAGGTGAAAGTCCCGGCGGACCGGGACTTTCCGTGTTACGGCCGATCAGGCCGAATAATACATGTCGTATTCGACCGGATGCGGCGTCATTTCGAAACGCATTACTTCTGCCATTTTCAGCTCGATGAAGGCATCGATCTGGTCATCGTCGAAGACGCCGCCTGCTGTCAGGAACTTGCGGTCCTTGTCGAGGCTTTCGAGCGCTTCGCGCAGGCTGCCGCAGACGGTCGGGATTTTCTTCAGTTCCTTCGGCGGCAGGTCGTAGAGATCCTTGTCCATGGCCTTGCCGGGATGGATCTTGTTCTTGATGCCGTCGAGGCCGGCCATCAGCATGGCGGCGAAGGCGAGATAGGGGTTGGCGCTCGGATCCGGGAAGCGGACTTCGACGCGCTTGGCCTTCGGGTTGGAGCCGAACGGAATGCGGCAGGAGGCCGAACGGTTGCGCGCAGAATAGGCGAGCAGGACAGGCGCTTCATAACCCGGGACGAGACGCTTGTAGGAGTTCGTCGACGGATTGGTGAAGGCATTGATCGCCTTGGCGTGCTTGATGATGCCGCCGATGTAGAACAGGCAGGTCTCGGAGAGGCCGGCATATTCGTCGCCGGCGAAAGTTGGCTTGCCGCCCTTCCAGATCGACTGGTGCACGTGCATGCCCGAGCCGTTGTCGCCGAAGATCGGCTTCGGCATGAAGGTCGCGGTCTTGCCGTAAGCGTTGGCCACCTGATGCACGACATATTTGTAGATCTGCATCTTGTCTGCGTTGCGCACCAGCGTATCGAACTTGATGCCGAGTTCGTGCTGGGCGGCGGCGACTTCATGGTGGTGCTTTTCGACGACAACGCCCATCTCGGAGAGCACCGTCAGCATTTCCGAACGCATGTCCTGGGCGCTGTCAACAGGCGGAACCGGGAAATAGCCGCCCTTGACGCGCGGGCGGTGACCGAGGTTGCCGGTTTCGTAATCGGTGTCGTCGTTCGACGGCAGTTCGGTCGAATCGAGCTTGAAGCCGGTATTATAGGGATCGGCCTTGTACTTGACGTCGTCGAAGACGAAGAACTCGGCTTCCGGGCCGACAAAGATCGTGTCGCCGATGCCTGATGCCTTGAGATAGGCTTCGGCCTTCTTGGCAGTGCCGCGCGGATCGCGGTTATAGGCTTCGCCGGAGACAGGATCGAGAATGTCGCAGACGATGACCATGGTCGACTGAGCGAAGAACGGGTCCATATGCACCGTTTCGGTGTCGGGCATCAGCACCATGTCGGACTCGTTGATGGCCTTCCAGCCACCGATCGAAGAGCCGTCGAACATCACGCCGTCAGCGAACATGTCCTCGTCGACGCTGGCAACGTCCATTGTGACATGCTGCAGCTTGCCCTTCGGGTCGGTGAAGCGCAGATCGACGAACTTGACGTCGTTTTCCTGGATCTGCTTCAGAATTTCGCTTGCGGTCGCCATTAAATACCTTCCTCCAATTTGTGATAACAATAGGTGGGCGCGATGACGCTATCGGACTTTGCGCGCTTGGCAAAGTGGTCAGATGGCATCGATGCCGGTCTCGCCGGTACGGATGCGGATAACCTCTTCGACATTGGATACGAAGATTTTGCCGTCGCCGATGCGACCGGTTTGAGCCGCCTTGCGGATCGCGTCGATGACCGCCTCGGCGTTCTCGTCGGCCAGCACCACCTCAACTTTCACCTTCGGCAGGAAGTCGACGACGTATTCGGCGCCGCGGTAGAGTTCCGTGTGGCCCTTCTGACGACCGAAGCCCTTGGCTTCCGTGACTGTGATACCCTGCAGGCCGACTTCCTGAAGGGCTTCCTTCACTTCGTCCAGCTTGAAGGGCTTAATGATCGCTTCGATCTTTTTCATGAGAAAATGTCTCTCCGCTTCTCCTGTTATGGCAGGGATGTTCCCGCTCGCGGATATGATGCAGATATCGTGCCAGTTTGAAATCCGTCTTATCGAAAAAAGACGTCGATTTTGCCGAAACCGGCGCGTCTGCGGGGAATTTGATGTCGATTTGGTGAACGGAAAGGTGGAAAAACATCAGCCATCGAAGAAAATTCGTCGCAATATCGAAAAACCCGGCTTTTCCTTCAGTTGCGAAAGCAGGTTGCAAGGCGATTAAATAATAGGCGAATGCATAAATTTCGATCTTCTTCGCGCCAATGCAGACGGTTGTTTTTTGTGCGTTTTTTGAATTGAATAGGCGGATGAGCAACCATCTCCCCCACCTTCTGGTAACGCCTGCCGAAATGAGCGCCATCGATGTGGCCGCGGCTGCTTCGGGAATCGATTCCTTCGGCCTGATGGAAAGAGCAGGGGCTGCCGCCGCGGCCGCCGCGCTCAGGCTTCATCCCGGGGCGTTGCGTTTCGTAGTGCTCTGCGGTCCCGGCAACAATGGGGGTGATGCCTATGTTGCGGCAAGGCATCTGCGAGAGAGCGGAGCGACCGTGGCGCTTTTCCATCTCGGCGATCCCACAAAGCTGAAGGCTGACGCTGCCCGCGCTCGGGCCGGCTGCGCGTTGAAGGGGCAGGAGCTCGGCCTATACCGGCCGGAAGCCGGCGATGTCGTCATCGACGGTCTGTTCGGAGCAGGGCTCGGGCGCGCGGTGCCGGCCGATGTGGTTGACTTGATCAAGCGCGTCGCCGAGGCCGGTATCGCGGTGCTCGCCATCGATCTGCCCTCCGGCGTGGATGGCCGCACCGGCAAGGTGCTGGGTGCTGCCTTCCAGGCTCGCAACACCATCACCTTCATGACCCGCAAGCCCGGCCATCTTCTGATGCCGGGCAGGGAGCTTTGCGGCGAGTTGGAGGTCTTCGACATCGGCATTCCCGCCCGGATCATCCGGGCTGAGGCGGGCGGCGCTATCGCCGAGAACACACCTGACGCCTGGAAGGGCGTGCTGCCGGCCGAGCAGCTGGAAACCCACAAATACAAGCGCGGTCATATGGTCGTTTTTTCGGGCGAGGCCGACAAGACCGGGGCTGCGCGCATGTCGGCGGTCTCCGGCCTGAAGGCCGGCGCCGGCCTGGTAACGATCGCCGCACCCGGTGCAGCGATAGCCGCCAATGCCGCGCATCTCACAGCCGTCATGCTGCATGCAGTCGACGACGAGGCAGATCTGGCAGAGTGGCTGTCCGACAAGCGGCTGCAGACCTTCGTCCTCGGCCCCGGCTTCGGTGTCGGCGCGAAAGCCCGCGGCTTCGTCACCGCGCTTGCCGATCGCCGGCTGGTGCTCGATGCCGACGGCATCTCTTCCTTCAAGGACGATCCGCAACAGCTTTTCGACCTGTTCCGCGGCGAGCCGCGTCTGGTGCTGACGCCGCACGAGGGCGAATTTTCGCGGCTTTTTCCGGATATATGCGGCGACGAAACACTGGGGAAGGTGGACAAGGCGGTGGCGGCTGCCCGCCGCGCCAATGCCGCGATCGTCTATAAGGGCGCCGATACCGTCATCGCCTCGCCGGACGGGCGCGCGCTCATCAACACCAATGCGCCTGTCTGGCTTGCCACCGCAGGTTCCGGCGATGTGCTTGCCGGCATCATCGGCGGACTGCTTGCCCAGGGCCTGCCGACTTTCGAGGCTGCGGCAGCCGGCGTGTGGCTGCACGGAGAGGCTGGCCAGCGCGCCGGCAAGGGGCTGACGGCGGAAGAGCTCGCGGTCGAGGTCTTGCCGCTTTAGCTCGGGCTAAGTCCTAACCGCCTATTTCGCCAGCAACTGCTGCAGGGCGATCGCCCCGTGCGGCGCATTGACCTTGCCCTCGTGGATCATGAAGGCGAAGACGTCGCGCGGCTCCGCCTTCACCTGGCGCTTCCCGTCGATCAGCGGCAGATCGTCCGGGACCTTGCCCTCGGCCCAGGTCTCGAGCCGCTTTGCCCAGGCCTTCAGATCCTTATCGGGATAGCAGGTCGGGATGTCATCCGATCCCTTCTGCAGCCTGGCATAGACGAAATCGGCCGTCACATCGGCGATCATCGGATATTCGAAATGTTCGGCACAAACCGGCGCCACGCCGTATTTGGCAAGAAGAGCAACGAATTCCGGCACCTTGAAGGAATCATGCCGCACTTCGACCACGTGACGGAGCGCTAGCCCATCCTGTTTCGCCGGCAGCAGCTTCAGGAAAGCCTCGAAATCGTCCGGATCGAATTTCTTCGTAGGCGCGAATTGCCAGAGCAGCGGCCCGAGGTGATCGCCGAGCTCGCTGATTCCGGATGTGAGGAACCGCTCCATCGATTCACCGGCTTCCGCGAGCACCCGCCGATTGGTGACGAAGCGAGTGGCCTTCAGCGAAAAGATGAAACCCTCTGGCACGTCAGCCGCCCATTTGGCAAAGACCGCCGGTTTCTGTGTGCTGTAATAGGTGCCGTTGACCTCGATGACCTTCAACTGACGGCTGGCATAGTGCAGCTCGTCCTTCTGTTTCAGGTCGGCGGGAAAGAAATGCCCGCGCCAGGGCTCGAAGGTCCAGCCGCCGATGCCGGTGCGGATAGTGCCGGATTTAGTCATGTCGTCCTCCCAGTTCGCAGCGGTCAGGCCGCATGAATCTCTTTCGTCATGTCGATGAGCGTCCATCCTGGCCGATAAGGGTTCGGTCGGCGACCCGTTTTCCGGAACCCGAAGACACTATAAAGCGCGATAGTCCGTTTGGAGATCGTCGGGCGACGCCAACCTCATCGTCATTCCGCCGCGACCGCCTTCTTCGTCGGCCGCCGCTCCAGCAATTCCTTCAGGAACTGGCCGGTATAGGAGCGCTTTTCCCTGACGATCGCTTCCGGTGTGCCGGTCGCGACGATCTCGCCGCCGCCATCGCCGCCCTCGGGGCCGAAATCGAGCACCCAGTCTGCTGTCTTGATGACTTCAAGATTGTGCTCGATCACCACGACGGAGTTGCCCTGGTTGACGAGCTCGTGCAGCATTTCCAGGAGCTTGGCGACGTCATGGAAATGCAGGCCGGTCGTTGGCTCGTCGAGAATATAGAGCGTGCGTCCGGTCGAGCGTTTCGACAGCTCCTTGGCGAGCTTGACGCGCTGCGCTTCGCCGCCAGAGAGCGTATTGGCCTGTTGGCCGACCTTGATGTAACCGAGGCCGACATCCTTCAGCGATTGCAGCTTGTCGCGCACGGCAGGTACCGCCGCAAAGAAATCGACGCCTTCCTCTACCGTCATGTCGAGCACGTCGGCGATCGACTTCTGCTTGAAGGTGACGTCGAGCGTCTCTCTGTTATAGCGCTTGCCGTGGCAGACGTCGCAGGTGACATAGACATCGGGCAGGAAGTGCATCTCGATCTTGATGACGCCGTCGCCCTGACAGGCCTCGCAGCGGCCGCCCTTGACGTTGAAGGAGAAGCGGCCCGGCTGGTAGCCGCGCGCCTTGGCTTCCGGCAGGCCGGCGAACCAGTCGCGGATCGGCGTGAAGGCGCCGGTATAGGTCGCCGGATTCGAGCGCGGTGTGCGGCCGATCGGCGACTGGTCGATATCGATCACCTTGTCGATATGCTCGAAACCGTCGATGCGGTCGTGGTCGGCCGGAATTTCGCGCGCGCCCATGACGCGGCGCGCCGCTGATTTATACAGCGTCTCGATCAGGAAGGTGGACTTGCCGCCGCCGGAAACGCCGGTCACCGCCGTAAAGACGCCGAGCGGGATCGAGGCGGTGACGTTCTTCAGATTGTTGCCGCGCGCGCCGACGACCTTGATCTCGCGACCCTTCTTCGGCTTGCGGCGCTGGTCCGGAACCGGAACGCCGAGTTCGCCCGAGAGATATTTGCCGGTCAGCGACTTCGGATTGTCCATGATATCCCGCGGCGTGCCATGGGCGATGACCTGCCCCCCATGGATACCAGCCGCGGGGCCGATGTCGACGACGTCATCGGCCGTCAAGATGGCATCCTCGTCATGCTCGACGACGATCACGGTGTTGCCGATATCGCGCAGGTGCTTCAGCGTGTCGAGCAATCGGGCATTGTCGCGCTGATGCAGGCCAATCGACGGCTCGTCGAGCACGTAAAGTACGCCCGTCAAGCCCGAGCCGATCTGCGAGGCGAGGCGGATGCGCTGGCTTTCGCCGCCCGACAGCGTGCCTGAATTGCGCGACAGGCTGAGATATTCCAGGCCGACATCGTTGAGGAATCGCAGCCGGTCGCGGATCTCCTTGAGGATCCGCACGGCAATCTCGTTCTGCTTGGCGTTGAAGGTCGCCGGCAGCGTTTCGAACCAGTCGCGGGCGACGCGGATCGACATCTCGGTCACTTCGCCGATATGCAGCCTGTTGATCTTCACCGCCAGCGCTTCCGGCTTCAGGCGATAGCCGTTGCAGGCCGGGCAGGGGGCGGCCGACATGAAGCGCTCGATATCCTCGCGCGCCCAGGCGGAATCCGTCTCCTTCCAGCGGCGCTCGAGATTGGTGATGATGCCCTCGAAGTTCTTGTGCGTCGTATAGGAACGGGCGCCGTCGGCGTAATGGAATTCGATCTTGTCGTCGGTGCCGTTGAGGATCACATCCTTGGCCTCGTCGGAAAGATCGTTCCAGCGGGTGCCGAGCTTGAAGCCGTAATGTTTGCCGAGCGCCTCCAGCGTCTGATTATAATAGGGCGAGGTCGACTTGGCCCAGGGGGCGATCGCCCCGTCGCGCAAGGTGCGCTCCGGTTCGGGCACGATCAGATCCGGGTCGATCTTCTGCTGGGCGCCGAGACCATCGCAGGTCGGGCAGGCGCCGAAGGGGTTGTTGAACGAGAAGAGGCGGGGCTCGATTTCCGGAATGGTAAAGCCCGAGACCGGGCAGGCGAACTTCTCCGAAAACAACACGCGCTCATGCGTTTCGTTCAGCGACTTGTTGGCCGAGCCGCCGGCCGACGTTTCCTCCGGCGGCAGCGGCTTGTCGGCGAATTCGGCGACTGCCAGCCCGTCGGCGAGCTTCAGGCAGGTCTCCAGGCTGTCGGCCAGGCGCGCCGACACATCGGGGCGCACGACGATGCGGTCGACGACCACGTCGATGTCGTGCTTGTATTTCTTGTCGAGAACAGGCGCCTCGGCGATTTCGTAGAACTGGCCGTCGATCTTGACGCGCTGGAAGCCCTTCTTCATCAGTTCCGCCAGTTCCTTCTTGTATTCGCCCTTGCGGCCGCGCACGAGCGGCGCGAGAATATAAAGACGGGTGCCTTCGCCAAAAGCGAGGATGCGGTCGACCATCTGGCTGACGGTCTGGCTCTCGATCGGCAGGCCGGTCGCCGGCGAATAGGGAACGCCGACGCGGGCAAAGAGCAGGCGCATATAGTCATAGATCTCGGTGACGGTGCCGACCGTCGAGCGCGGGTTACGCGACGTGGTCTTCTGCTCGATCGAGATGGCAGGCGACAGCCCGTCGATCTGGTCGACATCGGGCTTCTGCATCATTTCGAGGAACTGCCGGGCATAGGCCGACAGGCTTTCGACATAGCGCCGCTGGCCCTCGGCATAGATAGTGTCGAAGGCGAGCGAGGATTTGCCCGAGCCCGACAGACCGGTCATGACGATCAGCTTGTTGCGCGGCAGATCGAGATCGATGCTCTTCAGATTATGCTCGCGCGCGCCGCGGATGGAGATCGTCTTCAGTTCGCTCATCGTCTCTGCTTTGGTTTTCTGGGTAACAGCCCTTATTTAGTGATGCCGACGGGCGAGTCGAGGCTGAATATCCGGGAAGCTTCAAGGTTTTCGATTCTGTTGACAGGATCATACGGATAAACTAGAACAAATAAAGAACAAAATTCCTGATGAATGCATGCGGCTTTCTGATGGATAAACATGTGGATGAACGACCGTTTACGCGCATTGGCGGTCCGCGATGGTTTAAGGTGCGCTGATCGATTAACGCCGCCGGGCAGGGCGGCAGGCAGGGTGAGAAGCATGGCTGGTAGCGTGAACAAGGTAATTCTGGTTGGAAACGTGGGTGCAGATCCCGAAATCCGCCGCACTCAGGATGGCCGGCCGATCGCCAATCTCCGTATCGCGACCTCGGAGACCTGGCGCGACCGCAATTCCGGCGAACGCCGCGAAAAGACCGAATGGCACACTGTCGTCGTCTTCAACGAAGGCCTCTGCAAGGTCGTCGAGCAATATGTGAAGAAGGGCGCCAAGCTCTATATCGAAGGCCAGCTGCAGACCCGCAAATGGCAGGACCAGCAGGGCCAGGACCGTTATTCGACGGAAGTGGTGCTGCAGGGCTTCAATTCGACGCTGACCATGCTGGATGGACGCGGCGAGGGCGGCGGTGCGAGCTCCGGCTTCGGCGGCGGCCGCGGCGGCAGCAGCAACAATGATTACGGCGACGATTACGGCGCCCCGGCGTCGTCCTCATCGTCGAACCGCGGCGGTGGCGGAGGCAACTTCTCGCGCGATCTCGACGACGACATCCCGTTCTGATCGATCGCGGTTCCTGACTTTATAAGCAGCTGAGAGCATGGTGTCCTGAGCGGCACCATGCTCTCTCTGCTTTCCGACTGCAATTGCTTCGGTCGGCGCCTTGTCAGTGCGGCGTCGCGCTGATCAGATTGAGCGCCGATTTTGCCCCGTCGACGACGAATTGCGCCGCAAGCGCGGCGAGGATGACGCCGAGCAGCCGTGTCAGGATTGCCCGGCCGGTGACGCCAAGGAAACGGTCGAGCCGTTCGGCGACGAGCAGCATGACGAAGGTCAGCAGCAGATTGGCGGCAAGGACGCCGATCAGTTGCAACTTTCCGATCGAGGTCGCGAGCGTCCCGGCAAGCAGGATCGTCGCCGAAATCGCGCCGGGGCCGGCGATCAGCGGCAAGGCGAGGGGAAAGACGGCGACATTTTCGATATGATCCTTGGTGATCGCCACCTCGGTCGCCTTCTCCTTGCGGTCCTGCCGCTTCTCGAAGACCATTTCGAAGGCAATCCAGAAGAGCAGCAGCCCGCCGGCGATGCGGAAGGCCCCGATCGAGATGCCGAGCACGCCGAGCACGCCGGCGCCGAACAGCGCAAAGACCGCGAGGATGATGAAGGCGATCGTCGAACCGCGCAGCGCCACCTGCGTGCGCTGGGCTCTGCTCATGCCGGTTGTCAACCCCAGGAACAGCGGCGCCAGCCCTGGGGGATCGATGGTGACGAGAAGCGTCGTGAAGGCGTTGATCAATTGGTCGGCGCTTGCCATCGTCTCTCCCAAAGCCCATATGGGTGTGTGATTTACTGCGATTGTGAAGCGGGGATTTGGATTTGGCAAATGTGCCGCGGCGGCCTGCGGCGGATTTGTCCGGTCCGGCCGCACAACTCCGGTGCTTTACCCTTTTTCGGCCGCAAAAGCCTGTTCAAAACGCGCTCAGAAATTGGCGCGGGAACAGGCTTTCCGCTATAAATCTTCAAGTGATTCTAGAAGAGATCGTGATCTGTTTTGACTGAGCAAACACCCCCCGGCGGCGGGAAGCTCCCGCCAGGCATCGAGCCCATCTCCATCATGGAGGAAATGCAGCGGTCGTATCTCGATTACGCCATGAGCGTCATCGTCAGCCGCGCGTTGCCCGACGTGCGCGACGGCCTGAAGCCCGTGCACCGGCGCATCCTCTACGGCATGTCCGAGCTCGGCATCGACTGGAACAAGAAATACGTCAAATGCGCCCGCGTTACCGGCGACGTGATGGGTAAATACCATCCGCACGGCAACGCTGCGATCTATGATGCGCTCGCCCGCATGGCGCAGCCCTGGTCGCTCAGGCTGCCGCTGATCGACGGTCAGGGCAATTTCGGCTCCGTCGACGGCGATCCGCCGGCGGCCGAACGATACACCGAGTGCCGCCTGGAAAAGGCTGCTCATTCGCTGCTCGACGATCTCGACAAGGAAACCGTCGATTTCCGCGACAACTATGACGGCACGCTCTCTGAGCCGGTCGTGGTTCCCGCCAAGTTCCCGAACCTGCTCGTCAACGGCGCCGGCGGCATCGCCGTCGGCATGGCCACCAATATTCCGCCGCACAACCTCTCCGAAGTGATCGACGGCTGCATCGCGCTGATCAACGATCCGGCGATCGAGCTGCCGGAACTGATGCAGATCATTCCCGGCCCTGACTTCCCCACGGGCGCCAAGATCCTCGGCCGTGCCGGTATCCGCTCGGCCTACGAGACCGGCCGTGGCTCCGTCATCATGCGTGGCGTCGCCACCATCGAGCCGATGCGCGGCGACCGCGAGCAGATCATCATCACCGAAATTCCCTACCAGGTGAACAAGGCGACGATGATCGAGAAGATGGCCGAGTTGGTGCGTGAAAAGCGCATCGAGGGCATCTCCGACCTGCGCGACGAATCCGACCGCCAAGGCTATCGCGTCGTCATCGAATTGAAGCGCGACGCCAATGCCGAGGTTATCCTCAATCAGCTTTATCGCTACACGCCGCTGCAGACCTCCTTCGGCTGCAACATGGTGGCGCTGAACGGCGGCAAGCCGGAGCAGCTGACCCTGCTCGACATGCTGCGCGCCTTCGTCTCCTTCCGCGAGGAAGTCGTTAGCCGGAGAACGAAGTTCCTGCTGCGCAAGGCGCGCGAGCGCGCGCACGTCTTGGTTGGCCTCGCGATCGCCGTCGCCAATATCGACGAAGTCATCCGCGTCATTCGCCAGGCGCCCGATCCGCAGTCGGCCCGCGAAGAGCTGATGACGCGCCGCTGGCCGGCCGAAGATGTCGAAAGCCTGATCCGTCTGATCGACGATCCGCGCCACCGCATCAACGACGACCTCACCTACAACCTCTCCGAGGAGCAGGCGCGCGCCATTCTCGAGCTGCGCCTTGCCCGCCTGACTGCACTCGGCCGTGACGAAATCGGTGATGAACTCAATAAGATAGGCGAGGAAATCCGGGATTACCTCGATATTCTTTCCTCGCGTGTGCGCATCCAGACCATCGTCAAGGACGAACTGTCAGCCGTCCGCGACGAGTTCGGCACGCCACGCCGCACCGAGATCGTCGATGGCGGCCTCGAAATGGACGACGAGGATCTGATCGCCCGCGAGGATATGGTCGTCACCGTCTCGCATCTTGGTTACATCAAGCGCGTGCCGCTGACCACCTACCGTGCCCAGCGCCGCGGCGGCAAGGGCCGCTCCGGCATGACCACCCGCGACGAAGATTTCGTTAGCCGGCTATTCGTGGTCAACACCCATACGCCAGTCCTGTTCTTCTCCTCCCGCGGCATCGTCTATAAGGAGAAGGTCTGGCGACTGCCGATCGGCACGCCGACCTCGCGCGGCAAGGCGCTGATCAACATGCTGCCGCTCGAACCCGGCGAGCGCATCACCACCATCCTGCCCTTGCCCGAGGACGAGGCGAGCTGGGATAATCTCGACGTCATGTTCTCGACGACGCGCGGTACGGTTCGCCGCAACAAGCTGTCGGACTTCGTTCAGGTCAACCGCAACGGCAAGATCGCCATGAAGCTGGAAGAGGAGGGCGATGAAATCCTCTCCGTCGAGACTTGCACCGAGCGGGACGACGTTCTTTTGACCACGGCGCTCGGCCAGTGCATCCGCTTCTCGGTCGACGATGTCCGCGTCTTTGCCGGCCGCAACTCGATCGGGGTGCGCGGCATCAATCTCGGCGAGGGCGACCGCATCATCTCGATGACGATCGTCGGCCATGTCGATGCCGAGCCATGGGAACGGGCCGCCTACCTCAAGCGCTCTGCCGCCGAACGCCGGGCGATAGGCGTTGATGAAGAGGATATCGCTCTCGTCGGAGAGGAGGTCACCGAGGAGGGACAGCTCTCCGACGAACGCTACGAGGAGCTGAAGGCACGCGAACAGTTCGTGCTCACCGTCTCCGAAAAGGGCTTCGGCAAGCGTTCGTCCTCTTACGATTTCCGTATCTCCGGCCGCGGCGGTAAGGGCATCCGCGCTACCGATACGTCGAAAACCGGCGAGATCGGCGAACTGGTTGCAGCCTTCCCGGTCGATGACGGCGATCAGATCATGCTCGTCTCTGATGGCGGTCAGCTCATCCGTGTGCCGGTCGGCGGCATCCGCATCGCCAGCCGCGCCACCAAGGGCGTCACCATCTTCTCGACGGCCAAGGACGAGAAGGTCGTCTCGGTCGAGCGCATCAGTGAGCCGGAGGAGGATGAGACGGAAGGGGCCGTCGAAGGCGCCGATGAGACGCCGGTCGCCGATGGTGATCCGGGCGGTGCTGCCGAAGAATAATCGAATGAACGGGGCGGCTTCGAGCCGCCCTTTTCTGTTAGAGCCCGGCTTTCAGGCTGAAGCATTCAGTTGGCTCACTCACTGGCCAAGAAAAAAAGCCGGACGCTGGGTGCATCCGGCTTTGAAAGCACCAGGAGCGGAACGGTGCCGCTCATGGGAGGGAAAGAGAGGAATGTCAGAACGCGCTATGCTTTTCGTTCAGCGCCTTCACCTCTTCGCCTTCACGCCGCAGCGCTGATATCGTCGAGGCCACAGACACGATGAACATGACGCTGATGAGGGCGGTGAGCACTGTCAAGATCGTGAACATAGGCATTCCTTTCCTGGGGAGTTGCGTACTCGCTCCTCAGTACTGGCCCAGTACGGCCGTGCGAGCCGAAGCATAAGGGCCATAAACTTTGGAGGCATCGACCTTCTGGTCATAAAGAGCGACAGTTGCGGTGAGCATGCCCGTGACCATGACCATCCAGAGCACGTTAATCATCGTAATCTTGCCGGGCATTATTAGTCCTTCCTGCCGCGCTTTGACGCATTTCTGTGTCGGTTGAGTGAACGCATCCGTTTAAAAATGGTTCCGCCGGATGTTGAGCGGGTGTTTACCAATGGCGATCTGAAGCATCCTTGAATGTCTCGTTCATCTGGCGTTCAGATTCGAAATCCGATTTTTTCTCGCAGCCGACCCTCATTTCCGCGCAGGCGGCCTTGGGCGCGTACAATCGCCGCATGTTCGGCAAGCTCCGGCCGCACCCAGTTCACCTCGTAGCGATCGGCGAAGTAGCCATACGCCATCTCGGCGGCGAGGGAGAAAACAATGGCAAGCGCAACGAGCACGATCAGCATGGATTTCGATCTTTTGGGAGCGCCGGCTGCCGGAATGGCATCGGCTTTGTTGATGATCCGAGTTAAACAGATCCCGCCTGAAACGGCCTTGAATGGCATGTTCATCCGTTGTTCAGCCGAGCGGCGCGGCCGGGTAAATCACTTGCGACAAGTCCGCATCCGTGACAAAAGGCGTCAAACCAATGGCCGGGCCAGATGACGACAGCTTTTTATCCTGGGTCCTTCGACCCGATCACCAACGGACATGTGGATGTTCTGGTCCAGGCGCTGAACGTCGCCGAAAAAGTCATCGTCGCGATCGGCATCCACCCCGGCAAGGCGCCGCTCTTTTCTTTCGAAGAGCGAGCCGAGCTGATCCGCCTGTCGCTGGCCGAAGCCTTGCCCGGCAAGACCGGCGACATCACCGTCGTCGCCTTCGACAATCTGGTCGTCCATGCCGCCCGCGCCCATGGCGCCACACTTCTGATCCGCGGCCTTCGCGATGGCACGGATCTCGACTACGAAATGCAGATGGCCGGCATGAACAGAACGATGGCGCCAGATATCCAGACCATCTTTTTGCCGGCCGGCACGGCGTCGCGGCCCATTACCGCCACATTGGTCCGCCAGATCGCCGCCATGGGCGGCGATGTCAGCGCTTTCGTCCCGGCCGCGGTCTTGCAAGCCCTCACATCCAAGCGCCCAAACTAGCAAGCGCAAAGCCTAGGCGGATAACGCCGCAACGGAGCTCACATGAAACTCTTTTATCTCGCATTTGCCGGCGTGCTATATCTTGCCTCCTTCGCGGGGGATGCCTTGGCCCAGTCGGCCGATCATTATCTCACCATTCAGCTGAAGAACGGCCCGGTGGTGATCCAGCTGATGCCGGATGTGGCGCCGAAGCATGTCGACCAGATCGAGGCGCTCGCCAAGAAGGGCGAATATGACAACGTCGCCTTCCACCGCGTCATCGACGGCTTCATGGCCCAGACCGGCGACGTCAAATACGGCAACATGGAAAAGGGCTTCGATGCCAGCCTTGCCGGCACCGGCTTCTCCGACATGCCCGACATCCCGGCTGAATTCTCTAAGACCCCGTTCGTGCGCGGCACTGTCGGCATGGCTCGTTCGCAGGATCCGAATTCCGCCAATTCGCAGTTCTTCATCATGTTTGCCGACGGTTCTTTCCTGAACGGCCAGTATACCGTCGTCGGCAAGGTCGTTTCCGGCATGGAAAATGTCGACAAGATCAAGCGTGGCGAAGGCCAGAACGGCGAAGTCAAAAATCCCGACCGGATGATCAAGGTCACCCTGGGCAAGAAGTAAGTTACAAGAGAAACAAGAGGAGAAGACAATGGCCGAGATCAAGGATCCCGAAAACACCATCATTCTGGAAACCACCAAGGGCAAGGTTGTCATTCAGCTGCTGCCGCAGGTCGCTCCGGAGCACGTTGCCCGCATCAAGGAACTCGCCCGCGAGAAGGCCTATGACGGCGTCGTTTTCCACCGCGTCATTCAGGATTTCATGGCCCAGACTGGCGACGTCGAATATGGCAAGAAGGGTTCTGAAACCTTCAATCCCGGCCGGGCCGGCATGGGCGGCTCCTCCAAGCCGGACCTGAAGGCTGAATTCTCCGCGACCTCGCATGTTCGCGGCACCTGCTCGATGGCCCGTTCGCAGAACCCGAACTCGGCCAACTCGCAGTTCTTCATCTGCTTCACCGACGCGCCGTGGCTGAACAAGCAGTATTCCGTCTGGGGCCAAGTGATCGAAGGCATGGACAATGTCGACAAGATCAAGCGCGGCGAACCGGTCTCCGATCCGGACTCGATCGTCTCGATGCGGGTTGCCGCCGACGTCTGATTGTGATGTTTGCTGAAACCCGCCCTTGCGCGAGAGCGCGGGGCGGGTTTCGCTTTGCCTGAAAGTACACTTATGCGCGTTGACCTTTTCGATTTCGATCTGCCCGAGGAGCGCATCGCCCTGCGGCCCGCCGAGCCGCGTGACAGCGCACGGCTGCTCGTCGTGAATGCAAATGCGGCAAGCGCACTATCGGATCATCGTGTTTCCGATCTGCCGTCATTTCTGCGCGCCGGGGACGCGCTTGTCTTCAACGACACGAAGGTCATTCCCGCCCAGCTCGAGGGCATCCGTCATCGCGACGGCGCTGGCGGGCAGCAGGTCTCAGCGACGCTGCACATGCGCGTCGGTCCCAGCCGCTGGAAGGCCTTCGCCAAGCCGGGCAAGCGCATCAGGGAGGGCGATCGCATCGCCTTTGGCCACAGTGGCGAAAGCTGCATGATCGGCTCGCTCGATGCGACGGTGGAGGAAAAGGGCGAAGCCGGCGAAGTGACCCTCGCCTTCGATCTTTCCGGTCCGGCGCTCGACGAGGCGATTGGCGCCGTCGGCCATATTCCGCTGCCGCCCTATATCGCCGCCAAACGCCCCGAGGACGAGCGCGACCGCATCGACTACCAGACGATCTATGCCCGCGAGGAG
The DNA here is from genome assembly GCF_019685435.1 of Rhizobium sp. NLR10b. NCBI lineage: Bacteria > Pseudomonadati > Pseudomonadota > Alphaproteobacteria > Hyphomicrobiales > Rhizobiaceae > Rhizobium > Rhizobium sp. NLR10b. Next base: position 349,162 of record NZ_JABDWV010000007.1, read on the forward strand.
GGCGCCGTTGCAGCCCCCACCGCCGGCCTGCACTTCACGCCTGGCCTGTTTGAGACCCTCGACAAGGCCGGTATCGAACGCCATTTCGTCACTCTGCATGTCGGCGCCGGAACTTTCCTGCCTGTGAAGGCTGACGATACCGCCGATCACAAGATGCATCTCGAAAGCGGTTACGTCAGCGCAGAAACTGCTGCCCGGCTGAACGCGGTAAAGCAAAGAGGCGGGCGTATCGTCTGTGTCGGCACCACCTCGCTGCGGCTGATCGAGAGCGCCGCCGAGGAAAGTGGAGAGATCAAGCCCTGGGCCGGCGCCACGGGGATCTTCATCACGCCCGGCTACCGTTTCAAGGCGGTCGACATGCTGATGACCAATTTCCACCTGCCGCGCTCGACCCTGTTCATGCTGGTCTCGGCCTTCGCCGGCTTCGAAACCATGCATGCGGCCTATGAACACGCTATTTCCATGGGCTACCGCTTCTACTCCTACGGCGACGCGAGCCTTCTTTTCCGGAAAGACTAGATGACAGAGAACTTCCAATTCACGCTCGAGAAGACCGATGCCGGCGCCCGTCTCGGTGAGATTTCCATGCCGCGCGGCGAAATCCGCACACCGGCCTTCATGCCGGTCGGGACGGTCGGAACCGTCAAGGCCATGTATCTCGACCAGGTGCGCGAGACCGGCGCTGACATCATTCTCGGCAATACCTATCACCTGATGCTGCGCCCGACAGCGGAGCGCGTCGCCCGCCTCGGCGGCCTGCACAAGCTGATCCGCTGGGAACATCCTATCCTGACGGATTCGGGCGGCTTCCAGGTCATGTCGCTGTCCGGCCTGCGCAAGCTCGACGAGCAGGGTGTCACCTTCAAGTCGCATGTCGACGGCAGCCTGCACCACATGTCGCCGGAGCGCTCGATCGAAATCCAGGGCCTGCTCGGCTCCGACATCCAGATGCAGCTCGACGAATGCGTGGCGCTGCCGGCCGAGCCGAAGGAGATCGAGCGCGCCATGGAAATGTCGCTGCGCTGGGCCGAGCGCTGCAAGGTGGCCTTCGGCGAGCAGCCCGGCAAGGCCATGTTCGGCATCGTCCAGGGCGGCGACATCCCGGCGCTGCGCGTCCGTTCGGCCGAGGAGCTGACCAAGCTCGACCTCAAGGGATACGCTGTCGGCGGTCTTGCCGTCGGCGAGCCGCAGGATGTCATGCTGCGGATGCTGGAAACGACGTTGCCCGTGCTTCCGGGTGAGAAGCCCCGTTACCTCATGGGCGTCGGCACGCCTGACGATATCCTCAAATCTGTCGCCCGTGGCATCGACATGTTCGACTGCGTCATGCCGACCCGCTCCGGCCGCCATGGCCTGGCCTTCACCCGCCGCGGCAAGGTCAATATCCGCAACGCCCGTCATGCCGAGGACATGCGTCCGCTCGACGAACAGTCGAACTGCCCGGCCTCGCGCGATTATTCCCGCGCCTATCTGCACCATCTCGTCCGCGCCAATGAGGCGCTCGGCGGCATGCTGCTCTCCTGGCACAATCTCGCCTATTACCAGGAACTGATGCAGGGCATCCGCAAGGCGATCGCCGAAGGCCGCTTCGCCGACTTCATGGCGGAGACCATGGAGGAATGGGCAAGGGGCGATCTCGACCCGGTTTGAGGCTAGCTCGCCCCCGCGGGAAGCTCAGATGCTGGTCTTGGCGCAGTCATTGTCTTGAGCTTTTTGCGCACTGGCTCGTCGAAGTGAATGGCGACGATGCCCGCCATGATGATAATCGCTATCACGACGACCATCCCAGCTGCCGGAGAGGCCGGGAGGTCAAAGCCCTTTTGCCGCAGTAAATGCAGCAACTCGAAGATGGGGGCGTGCAGTATATAAATCGGATAGGAAACGATCCCCAGCCAACGGAATGCCAGCCCGATTAGGCCGGTCTGCCTCGTGCGCATTGCGACCCAGACAATGGCCGGGAAAATCACGAAGCATACGAAAAGATCAAAATAGGGAAAACCGTAGAATGTGCTCGCGGGTATATTCGTGATCACAATCAGCAAACCACAGAGGAAAATGCCGATGGTATTGCCTCTATTGACCGCATTCGGCCTCCGAAGTTCGTGCAACCTCCGAAGGCAGATCCCGAGCGAGAACGAGAACAAAATTCTCGAGAAGCCAAATCCGAAATAGCCCGCCTGATGGCCAATGTCGAAATTGCCCCCAAGGGCACCGTACAAGGTGATAGCCGCTGTTGCGAGGGCGATGGCGAGCAAGATTCTGGACGATAGTCGCACCAGAAGAACGGAAAACAGCACTCCGGCCCAGAGTTCGAAGAAGAGCGACCAACTGGGCCCGTTCAGAGGAAAGGCGCCGCCCGTGCCTGCGTTTGGAATGAACAGAACCGCCTTCAGAAGAAGTCCGGCCAGGGTGAGGCAATCGAAGCCGAATTGAATTCCATAGCTGACAAGGCCAACAGGCAGAGAAAGCAGATATACAGGATAAAGCCGAATGATACGCTGCAGCAGAAATCCTGCAGGCGAAATCTGTCCCGTTGCCAGTTGCCATTCGTATGAATTCGCAAGCACGACGCCGCTCAAAAGAAAGAAAAGGTCAACGGCAAGGTAGCTGATGTTGACAGGTATCGGACCAAGCGTGCCGCCAGTGTGTAGGAACATGACCACGATGGCCGCGATTCCTCGCAACGCTTCAAGTGCCGTGAAAAACTGCTTGCCTGTATTCAACCCGCCAATCCCCCGCTGACGGATTTTTACTCCAGCACGATTTCAAAATGGTTAGTGCAACGAATCCAAGTGCCGGGCAGTGTTTCATCCAGCCAAGAACAGCGCTTCAAATGCCTTTGCTGTCGGCATCCGGCATCATCTGCACGCCGTTGATCCGGTAGCTGCCGTCCGGCTGTCGGGTCATCTGATAGATCGCCGTCCAATCCCTGCCGTCGCGGCCCGATATCAGCACCTCGTGGTAGATCAGAGCGCCGTTATCGATCGAGCGGCTGCGGCCAAAGGCGTAATTGCCGGGATGATAGACCGGCTCGTAGCTCTTCTTCACCATGGCGAAGAACAGGTTCTTGTCGGGATACATCGCCTTAATGGCGGGAGCGGCGAAGGAATAGGCGGTCTCGGCATCCTCGTTGAGGAAGGCTTTGATCTGCTCCTCGATCATCGTCCGTGTCGTGTCGATCGGGTCTTCGGCGCGGGTTGAGACGGTGGAGACGAGGGACGCGGCACACAGGATGAGAACTGCGAAGAAGGCGCGCATGGATGATCTCCGGCTCTGTCGGAGAAAGATCCCCGACAGTGCGGAAGTGTAGGCGATTTCCGGCGCAATTCCAGCAAAACTGCGCAGCCGTGTTACGACCAGCGCCGGAACAGGGCGCTGGCATTGACGCCGCCGAAACCGAAGCCGTTGGTGATGGCATAGTCCATCGCCAGCGGCCGCGCCGTCTTGCCGACGATATCGATGCCGTCGGCGGCCGGATCGACTTCATTGAGGTTGCGGGTCGGCGGCGCGAGTTGATCGCGCAGCGCAAGAATGGTGAAGATTGCTTCCAACCCGCCGGCCGCGCCGAGCAGATGGCCGGTCGCCGACTTCGTCGCGCTGACGGCAATGGCGCCGTTGCGGCCGAAGACCGTGCCGATCGCAGCGATTTCGCCTTTGTCTCCGACCGGTGTCGACGTCGCGTGCGCATTGAGGTGCCGGACCTCCGAGGCCGGAATCTTCGCCTGCCTGAGTGCTGCCTCCATCGCCCGGCGCGCGCCATTGCCATCTTCTGGGCCTGCGGTCATGTGGTAGGCATCCGCCGCCGTGGCGTAGCCGACGAGTTCTGCAAGCGGTGTGGCCCCGCGGGCCAGCGCATGGTTCAGCGTTTCGATCACCAGGATGCCGGCGCCTTCGCCCATGACGAAACCGTCGCGCGCTGTGTCGAAGGGCCGCGAGGCCAGTTCCGGCGTCTCGTTGAAGCCGGTGGAAAGCGCACGCGCGGCGGCAAAGCCGCCGAGGCTTACCTTGTCGATGCAGGCCTCGGCACCGCCGCAGATCGCCACATCGGCTTCGCCGGAGCGGATCAACCGCGCCGCATCACCAATAGCCTGGACGCTGGCGGCACAGGCCGTCACCGGCGCGCCGAGCGGACCCTTGAACCCATAGCGGATGCTGACCTGGCCGGCGGCGAGGTTGACGAGGAAGGAGGGCACGGTGAAGGGCGATAGCCGCCGCACGCCTCGCGTCTCGCCGATCCGCACTGCTTCGGCGATCGCAGGAAAGCCGCCGACGCCCGAAGCGATGATCGTTGCGGTGCGTTCACGGCTGCCTTCATCGGTCGGCATCCAGCCTGCCTGCTTCACCGCCTCCTCCGTCGCCGCCATGGCGAACTGGATGAAGCGATCCATTTTTTTCTGGTCCTTCGGCGTGATGGAGCGGTCGGGGTCGAAACCAGCCTCGACATCCTCGATGAGGCCGGGGACGACACCGCCAACCTTGGCCGAAAGCTCGCCGACGACATCGGCCGGCAGCACCCTCAGACCGGAGGCGCCGTCGACGAGACGTTTCCAGGCAGGCTCGACGCCGGTGCCGAGGGGCGAGACAAGTCCCATGCCGGTGACAACGATGCGATCCATGGTATTTTCCTCTCTATGCGTCGATGCCGAGATACCAGGCGCGCATGCGGGCGATCCGCGCACGCACCTCGTCGTCGGCGGCTGGTCCAGCGAGCAGGCTGGTGTTTTGGGGCGTTACTTCTTCGCCGGTTCGTGCGTCCACAAGGACCGTCTCGCGCGCTTTGCCGGAGGCGGCGTCGCTGAGTAGAAAGGCGAGATCCTCTTCCGGAATGTGCCGACTTCCCCAGGAAAACAGCGCCATCAGCACCGGAAAGAAATCGCGCCCCTTTTCTGTCAGCAGATATTCGTAGCGGGCAGGGCGCTGCTGGTAGAGCCGTCGTTCGAACAGCCCTTCATCCGTCAGGTGTTTCAGCCGTCGCGTCAGGATGTTCGGGGCCACGCCGAGGCTTTTTTGGAAGTCGTCGAAGCGCGACAGCCCCTGGAAGGCGTCGCGCAGGATCAGGATGCTCCACCAGTCGCCGACGCTGTCCAGCGCGCGCGCCGCCGGGCATTTGAATTGGCTGAAACTTGTCCGCTGCATGGCAGATGTCAGTACAGGAGTGACTATCATCATGCAAGTAACATATGCGTAGGAAAGCTCTATATCCCGTCACCTCCGAAGAAGCGGGCGAGCAGGATGCCGGTGACGAGCATGCCAGCCGCGGCGAAGATCGTATCGCCCGGAGTGCCGATATAGAGCGGCCCGATATTGGCAAAGAGCAGGAAGGCGATGAGGAAGTTCGCCCAGCCCCATATGACATTCACCGTCGGCGAACTTGGATTGGCGAACGGGGTGCGGAAGCGCCGGCCGCTGGCGCCGTTGACGAAATGCGGGATGCCGTTGACCAGAAAGGCCGCGGCGATGAAATGGGCGATGTAGGCGATCCAGGGCAAAGGGTTCTCCTGACCTGCGCGAGTGGCGTCACAGGAGAATGTGGCCGGGATCATCCGGCCGGCAAGAGGAGGTTATGGCCTTCCGCAGGCTGCTTAGACGAAGCCGAGCGGCAGTTTTTCCAGTTTTCTGTCGGCGCCGTAATCGCGTTCATGTGGGGAACGACGGCGGCCGTCACCGCGCGACGAAAGGTCGATGCGGTTTTCGGCGAAGATCCCGTCGGAATAGGTGCCGGTATCATGGCAATCGGCGTCGATCTTGGGAGCAAGGATTTTCAGGATCATCGAGGTTCCTCCACGGCGCAGCAACAACATGCGGAAAGGCCGCCTGGTTCCAATATAAACTCCGAATTATTAATAAATTAACCATAAAAGCCAGCCGAGTTTCAGCGGATCTGACCCTCGGCGCAGCATGCACAGCATGGAAATGGCGTCGTTGTGGAACTCCTGCTGCTGATCGCCGTTGGTTTGGCATGAACACAGGAGGCTCCCATGCAGTTGATCGATACGCGCGTGACACAGTCCGGCAACTTCTTCATTGTGGAATTCCTGGGCGAGGGAGGAGAGTCGATTGCCGTCAAAATCAACAATTCCCATGGCGAGCTCGACAGTTCGACGGCGCTCGACCACGCCAAGGTGATGATGGTTCAGCTGACCGCCTTTCCGGGCCGCAACGCGGACGGCAGCATCAACCGGTACGACGCCCTGAGCAACGGCAATTTTGACGAAGGCAGCAAGGGCCTCGTCGGCCAGCCGAGCGCGCGTTCCACCCACGATAGCGAAACGCTGGAAGAGGAGCTTAACGAAGGTCTCGAGGACACCTTTCCGGCAAGCGACCCCGTTTCGGCGACGGTATCGTCCATTCCCGCCAACGCGCCGCGGCATTGATCTCCATCCGATCCCGCAGGTTAGCCGGCTCCCGATGCGGGAGCGGCCTGCGCCTGTGTGACGGATTGACGTCAAAACTGAAAAACAGCTGAAAACCGCAGCTGTCTGATTGACATGGGAGCCCTCTAGAGAGGGGCCGAGAAGGGAGCGTCCAGGAGACGCTTCCGAGGTTCTCGGAGACGCGCGCGCCCCATGAAAATCATTCAGATCACCGACACGCATTTCAGCCCCGGCAAGCCGCATTTCAACGGCAACTGGGCACCACTTTTAAGCTGGATCGAAGAGACCGGCGCCGATCTGATCGTCCATACCGGTGATCTCACCGTCGACGGCGCCGACAAGGACGAGGACATCGTCTTCTCGATGGATCTCATGCGCCAGGTATCGATCCCGATGCTAATCGTTCCCGGCAATCACGATGTCGGCCACCTCAAGGGTTCGGACCAGCCCGTCAATGCCGAGCGGCTGGCCCGCTGGCGCAGCGTCGCCGGCCCCGATCGCTGGCTGGAAGATGGAGCCGGCTGGCGCTTCATCGGCTTGAACGCGCTGCTTCTCGGTCATGAGGACGATGAGGAGCAGGCGCAGTTCGAATGGCTCGAGCGGGCGCTTGCCGACAGGGCCGGGCGGCGCGTGGCCCTGTTCGCGCATAAGCCGCTGTTCGTGGATGCACCCGACGAAGGCGATACCGGCTATTGGAGCGTCCGGCCGGCTCAGCGCCAGCAGCTCTACGAGCTGATCGCCGCCCATGACGTGGCTCTTTTCGCCAGCGGCCACCTCCATTGGGCCTGGCAGGGCGGCTTCGGCAACACCCAGCTGACATGGGGGCCGTCGGCGGCCTTCATCATCGATAAGATGGAGCGGGAAATGCCGGGCGAGCGCCTGATCGGCGCCGTCGTCCACGAGTTCGATACGTCGGTCGCAAGCGCGATCGTCGCCGTGCCCGGCATGACCGCGCATGTGCTCGATGACGTCGTTCACGAGGTCTATCCCCAGGCGGTCAAGCAGCGGGAACCGGTGGAATGAGCGCGCTCTCGCTTCGCGGCATCACCAAGTCCTTCGCCGGTAACCAGATCCTGAATGGCGTCAGCCTCGATGTCGGCGGCGGCGAATTCATCGCGCTGGTGGGTCCCTCCGGCTGCGGCAAGAGCACGCTCCTGCGCGTGCTTGCCGGCCTCGACCACGCCAACGGGGGCGAGATCCTGATCGGCGGGAAAGATATGTCGGGCGTGGCAGCCGCCGACCGCAACATCGCCATGGTCTTTCAGTCCTACGCCCTCTATCCGCATCTGACGGCGTCGCAGAATATCGCCGTGCCGTTGGCGATGCGCCGGCTGTCGAACATGCAACGGCTGCCCTTCATCGGTTCGTTGATGCCGAGCCAGCGCGCCATCCGCGCAGCGATCGCCCGCGACGTCAGGGAAATGGCGACATCACTCAAGATCGAACACCTGCTCGACCGCAAGCCCGGCCAGATGTCCGGCGGTCAGCGCCAGCGCGTGGCGCTCGCCCGCGCCATGGTGCGCCGGCCGAGCATCTTCCTGATGGACGAGCCGCTGTCCAACCTCGACGCCAACCTGCGCGTCCACGCCCGGGGCGAGATCGTCGACCTGCATCGCCGCGCCGGCGTGCCGACGCTCTACGTCACCCATGATCAGGCGGAAGCGCTGTCGATGGCGGATCGCGTCGCCGTGATGATGGGCGGCCGGTTGCTGCAGATCGCAAGCCCCGAGGTCATCTATGACGATCCCGCCCATATCGAGGTCGCCCGTTTCATCGGCCAGCCGCGCATCAATCAACTGCCGGCGGAAGCCGAAGACGGTGTGGTTGCCTTTGGCGACCTGCGCCTGACGCTGGAAAACTCGCCCGCCGGCAAGATGCCGGTCACGCTCGCCATTCGCCCCGAGTTCGTCTCTCTCGACCGGAACCGCCAGGACGGGCTTGCCGCCCGGATCGAGCGCGTCGAGTTCCTGGGATCGGAGGTCATCCTCCATTGCCGTCTCGATGCGATCGGCGAGACCGTGATCGCCAAGGTTCAGCCGCCGGAGGCTGCAGGCCTCGCCGCCGGCGATCCGGTCGGGCTGCGGCTTGCCACAGGCCGGACGATGGCTTTCGCCAAGGATGGCAGCCGGCTGGCCGCTCGCGCGGAGGCCGGCAATGAGCTCGCCGCAGGCGATATCGCGCGGGAGAGGGCGCATGGCTAACGTCGTTTCCATGGGCGTAGTTGGCAATCCCGCCGTTGCACATCGGAGCAGCGAGGCCCGCATCGCCTGGATGCTGGTGCTGCCGGCGATCGTGCTGCTGTTCCTCTTCGTGCTTTTGCCGGTCGCGGCTGTCATCTTCCTCGGCTTTACCGATTTCGAACTCGGCTACGGCAAGTTCCGCTTCGTCGGCTTCGAGAATTACGCGCATCTGATCACCGACCGCACGTTCCGCAAGTCGCTCTGGAATACGACGGTCTATACGGCGATCGTCGCGCCCGTCTCGATCCTTCTCGGCCTCGGTATCGCCATGCTGATCGAGAGCGAGACGGCGGCGCGCAGCTTCTTCCGCACCGCTTATTTCCTGCCGGTCGCCTCACTGATCGTCGCTATGGCGACCGTCTGGCAATATATGTTTCATCCGACCATCGGACCCATCAACGCGCTTCTGGCATTGGCGGGATTGCCAGGGCCGAACTGGCTGGGCAGTTCCGGCACGGTGCTCTACAGCCTCTCGATCATCGGCGTCTGGCAGTCGGCCGGCTTCAACATGGTGTTGTTCCTGGCCGGGCTGACGGCGATCCCGCGCGAACTTTACGCGGCAGCCGAAGTGGACGGCGCCAAATCCGCCCTCGATCGCTTCCTGCTCGTCACCTGGCCAATGCTCGGGCCGACGACGCTCTTCGTCATCACGATCAGCATCACCAACGCGGTGAAGGTCTTCGAGACGGTCAAGACGCTGACGGAAGGCGGGCCGAACAAGGCGTCGGAGGTGCTGCTCTTTACCATCTACCAGGAAGGTTTCGTCTACCTGCGCGTCGGCTACGCCTCGGCGATGACCGTTGTCTTTCTCCTGATCCTCGTGGTGCTGATGTTCCTGCAGTTCCGCATCCTCGATCGGCGGGTGCATTACACATGACGCGCGCTTTTTCCCTCGGCCGGATCATCCGCCTGACGCTGCTTTCCCTGGGCGCGATCATCTTCCTTTCGCCCTACGTCTTCATGATTTCGGCGGCAGGCAAGGCGCAGAGCGATATTTTTACCTCGTCGCTGTCGTTGATCCCGGCGCACCTCACCTATGCGGAGAATTTTGCCAGGGCCCTGAGCCGGGTGCCGATGGCGCGGCTCCTGTGGAACGGCGTCGTCGTCTGTGGGCTGATCTTCTTCTTCCAGGTGCTGGTGGCGATCCCTTGCGCCTATGCGATGGCGAAGCTGCGCTTTGGGGCCGCACGTGCCATGATAGTGCTGGTCATGCTCGGCCTGCTGGTGCCGATCCATGCGACCGCCTTGCCGCTCTATGTCGCCTTCGACCACGCCTCGCTGCTCAACGGCTACGCCGCCCTCGTTGCGCCCTTCACCATTTCGGTCTTCGCGATCTTCATGTTTCTGCAGTTCTTTCGCGCCATGCCGGATGATCTCATCCATGCTGCGCGTCTCGACGGCATGTCCGAGCTCGGCATCGTCGCTCGCGTCATCGTGCCGAATGCCTGGCCTGCAGTCACTGCCTTCGCCATCTTCTCGGTCGTCGCGCACTGGAATGACCTCTACTGGCCGCTGGTCGTCATCAGCAGGCAGGACTACGCCACGCCGCCGCTCGGGCTGATGTATTTTCGCGCCGCCGAAGCCGGCGACGACTACGGCGCGCTAATGGCCGCCACCCTCATGATTACCCTTCCCCTCGTCATCGCCTTCCTGCTTGCGCAGAAGCGTTTCGTCGAGGGCATCACCATGACCGGTCTCAAAGGCTGATCGGTTCAACTCAGGAGAACGAGCGATGAAACATATCACCCAGCTTCTCGCCGCAGCGGCCGTATCCCTTGCAATCGCGCTTCCGGCGCATGCCGAGACGACGCTGACGGTTCATTACCCGATGCCGGGCTTCTTCAAGGACGTGATGGACACGATCTCGAAGAAATTCATGGCTGAGAACCCCGACATCAAGATTCAGTTCGCCAGCCCGTCCGCGACCTATGAGGAAGGCATCCAGACGATCCTTCGTCAGGCCGGCACCAGCGAAATGCCCGACATCACCTTTATCGGCCTGAACCGCCTGCGCATGCTCGACGAGCGCGACGTCGCCATCGATCTCGGCCCGCTCGTCCAGAAGGACGGCAACATGGCCGAGCAGGGCTTCTCTGACACGATCCTCAAGCTCGCCCAGGTCAAGGGCAAGCAGGTCGGTCTCGCTTTCGCCACTTCCAACCCGATCATGTATTACAACGCCGATCTCGTGAAGGCGGCCGGCGGCAATCCCGATAATCCGCCGAAGACCTGGGACGAGGTCATCGCGCTCGGTGGTAAGATCAAAGCGCTCGGCAACGGCGTCGACGGCATCGATTTCCGCTGGCAGGGCGATGACTGGATGTTTTCCGCGCTCCTCTTCGGCGCCGGCGGCAAGATGCTGAGCGACGACGAAAGCAAGGTCGCCTTCAACGGTCCGGAGGGCAAGAAGGCCGTCGAAGTCCTGCATCGCCTCGTCACCGAAGGCGGCATGCCGGTTTTCACCAAGCCCGCCGGCGAACAGGCTTTCGCGGCCGGCAAGGTCGGTTTCGAATTCCAGACGACGGGCGCCTTGCGCAATACGATCAAGAACGTTGGTAACAAGTTCGATCTGCGCACCGCCAAGATCCCGCTGATCGATCCGCTAAGCGGCCGCTTGCCGACGGGCGGTAACGCCGTCGTCATCGTAACGCATGACGCCGCCAAGCAGGACGCCGCCTGGAAGTTCGCCAAATTCGCTGCCGGCCCTTGCGGCGCCTCGGTCGTCGTGCCCGGCACCGGTTATGTCCCGAACAACGAGCTCGCCGCCAAGTCGCCCGAATATCTCGGCGATTTCTACAAGCAGAACCCGCTGTTCCAGGCTGGCCTCAGCCAGATGCCGGTGATGATCCCCTGGTATGCCTTCCCCGGCTCGAACGGCGTCAAGGTCACCCAGACGATCGTCGACAACCTCTCGCGCATCGTCGACCAGTCGGCCGAGCCGAAGGAAGCGCTCGACGACGCGGCCGCTGATGTCGAGGGCATGCTGCCGCGCAGTTGATCGCTTTTCCGATAAGGAAAGAGTTGGGCCGCTACGCCGAGCGCAGGGCGGCCCTTCTTGTTTTCAAGCGTCTCAGATGGGCCGCACCGTGCCGCCGCGGCGCAGCGTAAAGGCGACATCGAGATGGCGGGCAGGGGCGGCATTCTCCGCCATGTCGAGAAGCAGCGAGGCCGCCGTCGCCCCCATGCTGGCATCCGGCATTTCAATGGTCGTCAGCGGCGGATCGATCAGCCGGCCGATGGCGATGCCGTCGAAGCCGGCGACCGAAATATCCCCAGGCACCGAAAGCCCCTCACGCTTCAGCGCGCCAATGACGCCGAGCGCCAGAAGATCGTTGGAGGCGATGATCGCCGTCGGCGCAAGCGCGGTCATGATGGTGCTGAGATCGAGCTGGTCGTAACTGCCGACGAAGGGGATCTGCACGGCATCGAGTGGTGCCAGCCCGGCCTCGGCCAGCGCGTCGAGATAACCCTGGTAGCGAAGCCGCGCCCGGTCGGAGGCGGCGAAATTGCCGGAGAGGAAGAGAATGCGGCGATGGCCCCTGCCGATCAGGAAGGTGGCGATCTCCCGGCCGGCGCCGCGATTGTCGGCGGTGACCGCCGCCGGAAACTGTGCCGTCGGCCGGTTGTGGAGCAGCACGGTCGGCGGCAGCCTGGCAAGCAGCGCCTCGCTGGTCGACGGATCGCAAACAGTCAGGATCAGCCCTGTCGGTCGGTCGTTCAGCAGCGCCGCGACGGCATCGGCCTCGCGTGCCGGATCGTAATTCGACTGGGCGATCAACACGCCATGGCCGGCGACCAGCATGCGGTTCTGGATGCTTGACAGCGACGAGGCAAAGACCGGATTGGTGATGCTTGGAATTAAGACGCCGACCACCGGCCTGCGGCCGAGCCGTCCGGCCGCATGATAGCCGAGTTCTGCGGCGGCGCGGCGCACCCTGCGCACCATCAGATCGCTGGCTGGTCCGTTGCGGCTGAGAACTCTGCTTGCGGTCGCCAGCGAACATCCTGCCCGGAACGCGACCTGCTGCAATGTCGCCATCAAAAGCACCTCGCATCAATCCAATTCATTGCGGGGAGCTTTAAAGGGTTTCGATGACATTGATCTGACACTTCACTGCGGCGATCGGGGAGGGCGCCGGTCAGAGGCGGCGCCGCGCCGTTTCTCACCCCAAAGAAGCAATGCCAGGACACCGCTGAGCAGACCGAGAGATAGTGGCAGACCCTGAGGCCCGATCAGCTGCATCGCCAGTCCGGCCGCCGGCGAGCCCGCCATGCCGCCGATGCCCCATGCGAAGGCGAAGGCTGCATTGCCGGCGAGCAGGGTCCGGCCGTTGAAACGCTCGCCGAGCTCGATCAGCGATGTGGTGTAGAGCCCGAAGGAGACACCGCCCCAGACAAAAACCAGCGGCCAGACGAGCCAGGTGTTGAAGATGAACGCCAGCAGCAGGCAGCCGGTGAGGCAAGCCAGCACACAGAACAACATGGTCCGCGGCGCGCCGAACCGCTCGGCCGCCCGCCCGAGCAGGATCTGCAGTATGGCATTGCCGGCGACGAAACAAGTGATGAGCGAAGCGATACGCTCCTCGGCGCTGCCGAGTACCGTTCCATAAACGGTGAACAGGGAAAGCAGGATCTGCTCGAAGGCGGCGGCGGTGAAAACCGCAAACAGCAGCAGCGGCGCCAGCGCGAAGAAGCCGCCGACCGACGTTGCCTTGCCTTCGTCGGGCATGTCAGGCAGGTGTGGGGCAACGGCAAGCACGATCAGGCCGCAGGCAAGGAAGGCCGTGATGCCGATCGTGAAGGGGGGCCAGCCTTCCGTGCCGGCGAGGCCCAGGGATAGTGGGCCGATGCCGAAACCAGCCGAAACGATCGATGAATAGAGGCCGAGGATTCGGCCGCGGCGCGGTGCCGGCGTGATCGTGATCAGCCAGGTTTCGCTGATCACGTAGAGCGGATTGGCAAAGAAGCCGAGCAGGAAACGCAGCGGCATCCAGGCCCAGACCTGCTGGGTCCCGGCAATCGCGACCAGGGTAAGGGCAGCCAGGATCGAACAGAGGATGGCCAGCCGCGCCCCGCCTACGCCTCGCGAAAGCGCCGGAATGAGGGGCGCCGATATGATGAAACCCAGTGGCGTCATCGCTGCCGAGAGGCCGATCAGACCTGATGTTATTCCCTGTCGCTCCAGGATGAAACTCAGCAGCGGGTAGGTCAGTCCCTGCGCCGCGGCAAACACCGTCACCGTCGCGATAATGCCGGCCATCGCAATCCATGGAATCCGATCCTCGCTCTGTGATGTCGTGCTTGCGGTGGTCATGCAGATCTCCTCCTTGATCAATGGTGGGTCGAGCCCATGAGTTGAAAGAGGATGGAATTCTGCAGGATAGGGGGAGCGGCGTAATTAAGCCTCGCCAAAACGTTCTCAAAAACTTCCAAACGGACTATAGATACGCTTTATGCAGGGATCGCGCTTTGCCTTTGGTCCGTTCGTGCTTGATCCGGATGCGGGAACGCTGCTTCGGAACGATGATCCCGTTGCCATCAGCCACCGCGGGCTGAAGCTGCTTGCGGCGCTCGTCGGGCGAACGGGAGAAATCCTCGCGAAGACCGATCTGATGGACGCGGCCTGGCAAGGCATGGCGGTCGAGGAAGGCAACCTCACCGTCCAGATCGCGCGGCTGCGCAAGCTGCTCGGCTCGTCCGCCGGCGGCGGTGAATGGATTGCAACGGTTCCGCGCGTCGGTTACCGCTTCACGGGAGCCGTGCATCGGCTGAGCGGCATGAGGCGAAAAACCTTGCCGCTGCCTGATAAACCGTCGATCGCCGTGCTGCCCTTCCTGAATATCGGCAACGATCCCGAACAGGAATCCTTCGCGGACGGGCTGACGGAAGACCTTATCACCGACCTCTCCAGGATGCCCGGGCTGTTCGTCATCGCCCGCAACTCGGTCTTCGCCTACAAGGGCCGAGCCACGCACGTGCGAGAAATCGCCGAGGAGCTCGGTGTGCGCTACCTGCTCGAGGGCAGCGCAAGGCGTGCCGCCGGGCGCGTGCGCATCAACGCCAAGCTGATCGACGCGGCGAGCGGCGATCATCTCTGGGCGGATCGCATCGATCGCAGCCTGGACGATATCTTCGCGGTTCAGGACGAGGTGACGGCCAGGATCGTCGAAGCGCTGCTCGGTCGGCTGCGCGCGCCGCCGCCGCGAAATCGGCCGAAGAACCTCGATGCCTACGACCTTTGCGTGCGGGCGCGCAAGCTGATGGACGATTCCCCGCAGGCAGCCGAGGAAGCGCATCTGATGCTGACGCGCGCCGTCACCCTCGAGCCCGACTATGCCGAAGCCTATCGCTGGCTTGCCATGAACCACTGGATGGGCTGGGTCCATAGCGGCGGACCGACGGAATCGAACCGCGACGCTGCTCTGGAACTGGCGCGCAAGGCTGTTGCGATCGATCCGAACGATGCCGGCTGCCGTTGGGTTCTCGCCTATCTGCTTGCTTATGCACGCGATTTCGTCGAGGCGGATGCTCAATTCGCCAAGGCAATCGAACTCGATCCGAATGAGGCGGACACCTTTGCCGCATTATCCGATATCTCGGTCCTCGCCGGACGGATCGACGAGGGGCTGGAGCATATCGGCAAGGCATTCCGGCTGAACCCCTTTCCGGCAAGCTGGTATTATCTGGCGCTCGGCCAAGCGCAGTATGCGGCGGGGAAATACGAGGCCGCTATCGAGACGCTGCGGCGGGATGAGACCTATCGCACAAGCTCACGCCGGTTCCTGGCGGCCAGCCTGGCCCAGCTCGGCCGGCTCGACGAGGCGCGTGCCGAAGCCGAACTGTTCCTCGTCGCCAACCCCCATTTTTCAACCAGTCACTGGGCGAC
Organism: Rhizobium sp. NLR10b; assembly: GCF_019685435.1. Taxonomy (NCBI): domain Bacteria; kingdom Pseudomonadati; phylum Pseudomonadota; class Alphaproteobacteria; order Hyphomicrobiales; family Rhizobiaceae; genus Rhizobium; species Rhizobium sp. NLR10b. The sequence continues at coordinate 364,662 of NZ_JABDWV010000007.1, forward strand.
GATGGAGCCTTTCCGCGAGGCGGCTACGCTTGAGCATTTCGTCGATGGTTACCGCAAAGCTGGGCTCCCCTGACCGCATCTCGCGTACAAGCGGCATTCGAAGGCGCCGGGCGAGCCTTAGCGTCGGGCGGCTTCCGTATTTGATTTGAATCAAGGAAGTTTGCGACGAGCGGGCAGATGATTGCGCTGTCGTCACGGCTGCAACCGCGGCCGGTCGGAGGATCGTTCGATGGCAAACACTGTTCTTCATGCTCAACCTGCAAGTTCCCCGGCGATGCCGGGGCATGTCTCCGTGCCGGTGCTCGGCGCGACGCTCGCCGCCTTCGCCACCTTCTCATTCCTGCTGTGCATGCTGCTCGGTTTCATCTCCCCGGAATGGGGTCTGCATAGGCCATGGCTGCAGTTCTACCTGGGGCTGACCGGTTTCGATGTTCGAAGCTTGGCGCTCGGCATCGTTCAAAGCCTTATCTTCGGCGGCTATGCGGGTGCGCTGATTGCCACTATCTTCAATTTCATCAGCCGACGTTTCGGCTGAGGGGGAACGGAGCCGGACAGATGGCCGCCGACCGCTGCTGTTTCGATTGGATGAGCGCATTGCAGGCCGTCCTGATCGCGCTGGCGCTTCTTTTCGTTCCGGCGTCCGGCTTGCAAGCGATGCAATGCCATGACGGTTCGGTTCATGACCCTTCGGTCCAAGAGCAGTTCGAACGCTCCCCCCTCCACAGCGATGCCCATACCTGGCGTCATACCGGCTCTCAAGCACCCGACCATAAAGCCTGCTGCTCCGCGCCATGCGGTTTTTGCATTGCCGCGGTCTTGATCGACCGTCTCGAAGCTCCGGCAGCCCAAAGTTCTTTTCTTCCTTTTGCGTGGCGCAATCAGACCGGCAGCGGCCTGGCGTCTCCTCCCACGCTAGGCCCTCCTCGTTTCCCAGTCTGAGGATGCCGGATTGCGCCTCGGCGCTATCCGGTCGTTCCGCGGGCCTCCTTGCGGACACCCAGACCAATGGTCGGCACCGCCGATCCGGATAAAGGACCAACTGCAATGAATCGCCGTAATTTCTTGAATGGTCTGATGGCCGGCGCTGCAGCGCTCGGCACATCGACCGGCCTTCGACCCCTCTGCGCCTTCGCGCAGGCCGGACCCTCATCCGCACCACAGATGACACCTCATGCACTCTCGATCGGCTATCGAACCATTGAGGTGAAGGGCAAGTCCGCCCGCGTCTTCGGCCTCGTCCGACCGGACGGAACGCCGGGACTCGCGTTGGACGCCGGAACGGAATTCGACGTCGTGCTGTCGAGCGCCATCGACCAGCCGACGCTGATCCACTGGCACGGTCTGACCCCGCCCTGGGCTGCAGATGGCGTCCCAGACAATCCGGCCGCACTGCTGAAGCCATCGGAAAGTCGCCACTACACCTTCCCGGTTGGCGCGGGCGGTACGCACTGGATGCACGCCCATACGCTACAGGAGCAGAACCTGCTCGCGGCTCCGCTGATCGTGCAGGCGGCAGATGACAAGCTGCGCGACGAACAGGAGGTGATCGTGCTGCTCCACGATTTCTCGTTTCTGTCGGCGGAGGAATTGCTGGCAAAGCTGAAAGGGAACGGCGCCTCCGGCGGCATGCCGGCTCACCTCGGCTCGATGCAAGGTATGGCCGGCATGCAGCATATGATGTCCGGCGACAACATGGCGGGCATGGCGACGCCGGCAATGGCCATGGATGTCAACGACATCGACTATGACGCCTATCTCGCCAACGACCAAACGCTCGACGATCCCGAGATCGTAAAGGTCGAGAAAGGCGGCCGAATCCGCCTGCGCATCATCAACGGCGCCACCGCCACCGCATTCACCATCGACACGGGGAGCCTCTCCGGGGAACTGTTTGCCGTCGACGGGCAGGGCGTGCAGCCGGTCGCCGGGACGTCCTTCCCGGTGTCGATGGGACAGCGCCTCGACATTCGCCTCAGCATTCCGAAGGATGGCGGCGCGTTTCCCGTCCTTGCTCTGCGCGAAGGAGCATTGGAACGCACAGGCGTGATCCTTGCCACGGCTGGCGCGGACGTTCGTAGGGTCGCGGACGCGGGTGACGCCAAGGGGCCAGTCCTCGGGCTCGGTCTGGAACAGCGACTACTTTCCCTGAGACCGCTGGCTGCTCGCGCCACAGACCGCCTCTTCAAGCTGTCGCTGGGCGGCGACATGGCCTCCTACGCCTGGGGCATCGACGGCGCGGACGGTCTGGTGGTCAAACGCGGCGAGCGGATCGAGATCGCCATCACCAATTCCTCGATGATGGCGCATCCGATGCACCTGCACGGGCATCATTTCCAGGTGGTCGGCATCAACGGAACCCCCGTCGCCGGCGCGGTCAGGGACACGGTTCTGCTGCCGCCGATGGCGAGCGTCGTCCTGGCGTTCGACGCCGACAATCCCGGCCGCTGGCCGCTGCACTGCCATCACCTCTACCACATGGCGTCGGGCATGATGGCCTTCGTCACCTACGACGGCATCGGTTGACGCGGCTCCGAGAACCGCGAAGCCTCCTGCGAATTCATTAGAACGAGGCATCCTCATGAACGACAATCATCCTCCGTCGGCCTGGAGCAGCTACAGCCGAACCGTCTTCATCGCCTTCGCCGCGATCGCGCTGGCCCTCATCGCATACGAACACCGTGTGCATGTCCTCGGCATCCTGCCATGGCTCCTCATCCTGGCCTGCCCGCTGATGCATCTCTTCATGCATCACGGCCACGGCGGTCATGGCGGCCATTCCGGCCAGGACCATGCCAACTATCGGGCTGGCATGAGCAAGCAGGACCGGAAGGAGGCCGACGATGTCTGACACCCCTGCCTACGGGCTCTGGAGCCTGGTGATGATCAATTCCGTGGTGTTCATCGTCTTTGCCGCGAGCTTCACGAAGCTCGGGACGAATCGGGACTGGCGGTCGCTCGGTCCTTTCTCCGCCTTCGTCGTCGCGCTCTTCACGGAGATGTACGGCTTCCCCCTGACGATCTACCTGCTGTCCGGCTGGCTCGGGCGCCAGTTCCCGGGCGTCGACTTCTGGTCGCACGACGCCGGCCACCTTCTCGAGATGATGTTCGGCTGGCGGGTCAATCCGCATTTCGGGCCGTTTCACCTCGCCAGCAATGTGCTGATCATCGCCGGCTTCTGGCTGCTCGCCTCGAGCTGGCACGTGCTCTATGCCGCTCAGCGCGAGAATCGCCTGGCGACCACAGGTCCGTACGCTCGCGTCCGGCATCCGCAATACGACGCTTTCGTTGTGATCATGATTGGATTCCTGCTGCAGTGGCCGACGCTCGTGACGCTCGCGATGTTCCCGGTGCTGGTGTGGGTGTACGTGCGACTTGCGAGGCGGGAGGAGGAGGCCTCCAGAGCGGAGTTTGGAGCTGCGTGGGACGCGTATGCCAGAACCGTTCCGCCATTTATTCCGAGGCTTGGTCATGGCGCGGATGCAGCCGGAAGCAGTCGAGGAGGAGCGGTCCATGACTGATCATCACTCGCATGAAGCCCACGCGCACGCCCATAACGATCATTATCGTCATCAGGAAGACAAGAAGCCTGTCGTGCAGGTGGGCACTGCTCCGAGGCCTCTGGAAGGCGTTATCTATACCTGCCCGATGCATCCGCAGATCCGGCAGGTCGGACCCGGCACCTGCCCGATCTGCGGCATGACGCTGGAGCCCGAGGTCGCGACCGAAGCGGCAGGACCGAGCGCCGAGCTCGTCGACATGACCTGGCGGTTCTGGATCGGTCTCGTGCTGACCTTACCGGTCCTAGCCCTGGAGATGGGAGGTCATCTCACCAACCTGCACATGCTGCTCGGCGCGCAGCTTTCCAACTGGATCCAGCTCGTGCTGGCAACGCCGGTCGTGCTCTGGGCGGGATCGCCGTTCTTCAAGCGGGCCTGGGCCTCGCTCGTCAACCGCAGCCTCAACATGTTCACGCTGATCGCGATGGGAACGGGCGTCGCGTGGGTCTACAGCGTCGTCGCAACGGCGGCACCGGACATCTTTCCTGCCACGTTCCGCGCCGCCGACGGTTCGGTTGCGATCTATTTCGAGGCGGCCGCAGTCATCACCGTGCTGGTGTTGCTGGGCCAGGTGCTTGAGCTCAGGGCGCGGGAGCAGACCGGCGGCGCGATCCGGGCGCTGCTTGATCTTGCCCCGAAGACCGCCCGCCGCATTCGGGACGATGGTACGGACGAGGACGTCGTGCTCGATGTTGTCGCAGTTGGCGACCGCCTGCGCGTCCGTCCGGGCGAGAAGGTCCCGGTCGACGGGGAGCTGCTAGAGGGGCGTAGCTCCGTAGACGAATCCATGATCACCGGCGAATCCATGCCGGTCACGAAGGAGGTAGGCGCCAGGCTGATCGGCGGCACGATGAACCAGAGCGGTGGTTTTGTCATGAAGGCGGGCAAAGTTGGACGCGACACGATGCTCTCGCAGATCGTCCGCATGGTAGCCGAGGCCCAGCGCTCCCGCGCGCCGATCCAGCGGCTCGCCGACCAGGTGTCGGGCTGGTTCGTCCCAGCGGTGATTTTGGTCGCAGTCGCTGCCTTCGTGGCCTGGGGCGTCTGGGGGCCGGAGCCGCGCTTCGCCCACGGCCTCGTCGCCGCCGTCGCCGTGCTGATCATCGCCTGTCCGTGCGCGCTGGGGCTGGCGACGCCGATGTCGATCATGGTCGGGGTCGGACGTGGCGCGAGGATGGGTGTGCTGATCAAGAACGCCGAGGCGCTGGAACGCTTCGAGAAGATCGATACGCTCGTCGTCGACAAGACCGGCACGCTGACGGAAGGCAGGCCGAAGGCGACTGCATTGAAGGCCGTCCAAGGATTCGACGAATCCGAACTCCTGCGGCTGGCCGCAACGCTCGAACGTGCCAGCGAACACCCACTCGCCGCGGCCATCGTCGCCGCGGCGCAGGAGAGGAGCCTTGCCCTGGGCGAGGCCCGCGAGTTCGACAGTCCCGTCGGCAAGGGCGTCACCGGTACGGTCGACGGGCGGAATCTCGTCATCGGCAGCCATCGGATCATGGCCGAGGCCGGCGTCGACTTGTCGTCGCTCGCGGCCGAGGCCGAGACGCTGCGCGGCGAGGGTGCGACGGTGATCTACGTAGCCATTGACGGCAAGGTGGGCGGTCTCATCGCCATTGCCGATCCAGTCAAGACGACCACGCCCGCCGCGCTGCGTTCGCTGAAGGAGGAGAACATCCGCGTCGTCATGCTGACCGGAGACAACAGGACGACGGCGCAGGCCGTGGCGAGAAAGCTCGGCATCGACGAGGTCGAGGCCGAGATCCTGCCGGAGGACAAGGGCAAGGTGGTCGCGCGGCTCCGAAGCGAAGGACGCGTCGTCGCCATGGCAGGAGACGGGGTCAATGACGCCCCTGCACTTGCCGCCGCCGACGTGGGCATCGCCATGGGAACGGGGACCGACGTGGCGATCGAGAGCGCGGGCGTCACGCTGCTGAAGGGCGACTTGCAGGGGATCGCAAAGGCCCGCAAGCTCAGCCATGCGACCATGAGCAACATTCGCCAGAACCTGTTCTTCGCCTTCATCTACAACGCGGCGGGCGTGCCCATCGCTGCAGGCGTACTCTATCCCGCCTTCGGGCTGCTGCTCTCGCCGATCATCGCGGCCGCGGCCATGGCGCTGTCATCGGTCAGCGTCATCGGCAACTCGCTCAGGCTGCGCCGTTCGGCCATCGACTAGGTGACCTGCGGCTCGCCCGCTGGACACGGCATTCGCATCCATCCTGTTCCCGGCAAGCGGGCGCGGATAGAACCAGCCAAAGGAGAAACGACATGGGAATGACAATGCCAAATGTTATCCTGCTGGCCGCGGCGATTGCCGTCGGCAGTGCAGAGCTCGCCCTTGCGCAGACGAGCGGGGCGGATCCCCATCATCCTGCGGACCCGGCGCAGGCGACTCAGCCGTCGGGAATGGAGGACACGACCGTGCAAGGCCAGGGCGCGATGCCGGGCGGATCAGGCATGATGCAGTCCGGCATGATGGGACAAGGCAAAGGCAATACGATGCCAATGCAGTGCATGATGATGCAGCCTGGCGCGGCCGGGGGCATGCCGATGCAGCCCGGCATGATGGGGGCGATGCCAACGATGGCTATGCGCGGACCCATGATGAAGATCATGTTCGCGATCGCCGACACCGACGGGGATGGCGCGCTGTCCTTCGAGGAGGTGACGGCGATCCACAAGCGGATCTTCGGTAGCGTAGACGCCAACAAGGACGGCAAGGTCACACCCGAAGAGATGCAGACGTTCTGGAGGCCATAGCGGAGGCGACCCCGAAGGCCCTGTCGCGAAGCCTCCAAGGATATGATAGGATCGAAATGCATTCACCACGGGAGGGGTAAATGCGCCGTGTCCTTCTGACTTTGCTCCTTTGCGCGCAGTCCGCATCGATGCCGGCGGCGGCCGAGCTTGCCGTATTCCACACCGCTTCGTTCGGCGGCAGCCGGTCGGTCAGCCTCAGTCTAGCGGAGGGAACTGCGTCCCGCGATCACGCCTTCGACTTCGACGTCGTCATCACGCTGTCGGAATTCGACGGTGGCGGGGCTGTGCTCTATCAAGACGGAGGAAGACACAAGGCGAGGGTGCGATGCGTTTCGCCCGCCATGGTCCGGATCAATTCCGCCGACTATGCGGTTGACGTTTCGGCGCGGCCGGGAACCGACTGGAAACACGATCTCTGGTCAGCGCTCTGCAACGCCCCGCTCTCCTGATCGGCATTGCGGCATGCTTTGTTCAATCGACGCGTTAACCCTTCGGCGGGCGGATTTCCATGAACACGTATGAGGCACCGATCCCCGACGGGATCGCATAAACGTCGTAGGACGCCTGCGGCTCGTCGCCCATTCCCAACGAACCGGACGGCATGCCCGGCACGGCCAGTCCCCGGAGCGGCGGCCGCTCCCGCAGCAGTCGCTGGACGGCCTCGAGTGGCACGTGTCCCTCGAGGTAGTATTCCTCGACGACGGCGGTGTGGCATCCCACCAAGTCGGCGGGAACGCCCAGCCGAGCCTTTACCGCGGCGAGGTCGTCGGTGTTGTGGGCATCGACGGAATATCCCGCCGCAGCCATAGCCTTCAACCATTCGTGACAGCAACCGCAGTTCGGATCCTTGTAGACCGTCATTCTCGCCGTTGTGGCGGCGAAGGCCCCTCCGCCACGAAGCGCAAGGGCGGACGCCGCCATTGCGATGAAGCTTCTCCTGTGCATCGTCTCCACTCCTCGATGCCCTGTCGCCCGGATGTATCCGAGCGACAGGGAGTGCGTTATTTTACTTCGGTGACGGTCAGCTTGCCATTCACGCGTTCGGCAACGAACTCGATGCTCGATCCTTCCTTCAGCTTTTCGAGCAGAGCCGGGTCCTCGACGCGGAAGACCATCGTCATCGCCGGCATGTCGAGGTTCTTCAGGTCCTCGTGCTTGATGGTGACCTTCTTCGCCTTGGCGTCGACCTTGTTGACCACGCCCTTGGTGAACTCCGCAGCAAACGCACCGAAGGCTGCACTGAAAGAGAGCAGGGCGGCTAGGCTGATTTTAATCATTGCAGTTTTCATTTCATGGCTCCTTTTGCGCGTTACTTCCCGGCGACGGTGACGTCGCCGTGCATGCCGGCTTCGTAGTGGCCGGGAATCAGGCAGGCGAACTTGAACTCGCCGTCGGTGGTGAACTTCCAGACGATCTCGCCGGATTGACCGGCCGGAAGGCGGATGGAGTTGGCGTCGGCATGTTCCATTTCCGGGAACTTTTCCATCACCTTCTTGTGCTCCAGGATCTTTTCCTCCTGATCGAGCACGAATTCGTGGTCGACGGTGCCGGCGTTCTTGATCGCGATCTTGATGGTCTGTCCCTTGCGAACGTTGAAGACCGCGGGCGTGAACAACATCCTGCCGTCGTCGGTTTCCTTCATCGTGACGCGGATCGTCTGTGTCGCCTTGGCCTTGTCGCCAGGCTCTCCGACAGCCATTTTCTCGCCGTGACCGCCGGCGTGATTGCCGGAGGCGAGGGCAGGGGTTGCAAGCGCGGCGAGTGCCAGTGCCATTACATAATTCTTCATGCGTAGATCCTTTTTGATGTGGGATACTGAATCTCAGCCGTTCGTCGGCTTCGGCGTGATTTGCGTCTTCGCGTCTTTGGCCCTGGCGGCGTCCGGCAGCTCGCCAGTCCACTCCCAGGCCTGCGTTCCGGGCGGGTTCTCGTACCAGCCCGGATCGGAGTAATCGTCCGCCGAGATGCCCTCGCGGACCTTCACGACCGAGAACATGCCGCCCATCTCGATCGGGCCATGCGGCCCCCAGCCGGTCATCATCGGAACAGTGTTCTCGGGAATGGGCATTTCCATTTCGCCCATATCGGCCATGCCCTTGGTGCCCATTGGCATGTAATCCGGTTGCAGCTTCCTGATCTTCTCGGCGAGCTTCGACTTATCCGCGCCGATGAAGGTCGGGATGTCGTGGCCCATCGCGTTCATCGTGTGATGCGACTTGTGGCAGTGGATCGCCCAGTCGCCGAGGTATTTGGCGTCGAACTCATAGGCGCGCATGGCGCCGACGGGGATATCGATGCTCACCTCCGGCCATCGAGCCTCGGGCCGCACCCATCCGCCATCCGTGCATGTCACCTCGAAGTCATAACCATGCATGTGAACCGGGTGGTTCGTCATCGTAAGGTTGCCGACCCGCACTCGCACGCGGTCGTTCCTGGAAACGACCAGCGGGCTGATGTCCGGAAACACGCGGCTGTTCCAGCACCACATGTTGAAGTCGGTCATCTCCATGACCCTCGGCACATACGAGCCGGGATCGATGTCATAGGCGTTGAGCAGGAAGACGAAGTCGCGGTCGACGCGCATGAACGCGGGGTCCTTGGGATGGACAACGAAGAAGCCCATCATGCCCATGGCCATCTGCACCATCTCGTCGGAATGCGGGTGGTACATGAAGGTGCCCGACTTCACGAGATCGAACTCGTAGACATAGGTCTTGCCGACCGGAATGTGCGGCTGCGTCAACCCGCCGACGCCATCCATGCCTGACGGCAGAATCATGCCGTGCCAGTGAATCGTCGTGTGTTCCGGCAGCTTGTTGGTGACGAAGATGCGCACCCGGTCGCCTTCGACCGCCTCGATGGTCGGACCCGGAGACTGGCCGTTATAGCCCCAGAGATATGCGGTCATGCCGTCGGCCATCTCGCGTTCGACCGGCTCTGCGACGAGGTGGAACTCCTTGACGCCGTTGTTCGTCCGGTGGGGCAGGGTCCAGCCGTTGAGGGTGACGACCGGCTGGTAATCCGGGCCGGAAGTCGGATGGAGCGGCGGCTGCATGTCCGCCGACTCCATTGTCGCGGCGTCGGGCAGACCCATCGCCGAGGTTTTCGTCCAGGCGCCGGCCGCCAACAGGGATGCGCTCGCACCGAACAGTTGTCGTCTGTTGAACATGGTGGGTTCCTTTCTCAATGGCCGCCGCCGCTGCTGCCGGAAGCAGCGGCGACTTCGGTCTCTGCCGGCGCGCTGGTCGCACCGCCGCCGTAAATCGCAGGCGCAAGGTTGGCTTCGGCGAGCCAGAAATCGCGCTTGGCGTTGACGGAGAGCAGGATGGAGTTGATCTTGTCGCGCGTGTCGGTGAGCAGCTCGAAGGTGTTGGAGATCATGCCGTTGTAGGTCAGGAGGGATTCCTCCTCGACCTTGGTGCGCAGCGGCACGACATTGTTGCTGTAGTGCCGCGCGATGTCGTAGTTCGAGCGATAGGCCTCGTATGCCGAGCGTGCTTCCGAGCGGACGTTGACGGCCTTCTCCGCGAGCTGGTTTGCCGCCCGCATATAGGCCAGCTCGGCCTTGCGCATCCGCGCCTTGCCGGTGTCGAAGATCGGGATCGCGAACTCCAGCTCGACCTGGCCGGTGGTTCTGGTGATCTTCTCCTCGTCCTCGATTTCCCGTTCCGTTTCGAAGCCAGTCAGGATCTCGAGATCGGTGACATAACGCGTCGCTTTGGTGAGCCCGTACGACCTTGCGGTTGCCTCCAGCTCAAGCTTCGCCACCTGAAGATCGATGCGGTTCCTCAGAGCCTCGGCCTCGATCGTATCGCGTCGGGCGACGGCCTTGGGCAGCGGCGGCAGGCTGTTCGGAATCTGGTAGTCCAGGTCGGCCCCCCAGAGACCCATCAGCCGTGTCAGTTCCTCCTTGGCGAGACGAGCTGCGAGGCGCGCCTTCGCGGTCTCGCCGGCGAGCTCGGCGACGAACACATGTTCGCGCGCCTGGGCGCCCTTGGTCATCGCGCCAGTCTCGCCAAGTTTCTCCGCAAGTTCGGAAGCAGCGTCCGCCGTCGCCTGGGCGCGTTGCAGCTGCCCGACATTCTCCCAGGCGGCCACCGCCCCGATCCAGGCGCCCCGCGTCTCGGCGGCGACCTGTAGCGTTCTTACGGCAGCGGTCAGTTGCGCCTGGCGGAAGCGGGTGTCGGCGATCGCCACGTCACGGTTCCTCGTCGCAAGCGCCAGGATGTTCGTCGTGATCATCCCCTCGATGGTCTTGAAGGCCTCCAATCCAGGTGTGCCGAAGCCTGTCGTGCCGATGGAGACTGTCGGGTTGATGAGCATGGTCGACTGCCAGGCATCGGCCGCACTGTCGCCGAGATCGGCGTAGGCAGCCTGAAGGCCCTTATTGTTGAGCAGGGCGATCTGAACCGCCGTCTCGACGTCGAGGATTCTCCGTCGCGCGAGCAGATTTTTGACCTCTGCGGCGACAGAGCGCGCCTGAACCTGGTTCTGGATCCAAACCGTTTGCTTTGCCGTCGCTATTGCGGTCTTGTCGGCAACGGAAGCGAACCCTGCTTGCTTGCTGGAATATTCGGCGCCCGTGACGCAACCGCTCAGCACCAGCGGGACCGCCAGCACGGACGTTAATTTTCTGAGGCCGATCATGAGGCGTCTCCTTTCGCGGGAGACTGCAGATCGTTCTGTCTACGCCACGGCTTGGGATCGACGGGCTGCCTGCCAACATAGCCCGAAACCGGCGACCGATATGCGATAGGGCGCGGCGAGGGCTGTTCGATCGCGGCGGAAGATGCCACCACGTCGGGAGGAAGCGTGGATGCGCAGCCGCCGATGACAAGCGGCAGCCCCACCACGAAAAACGAGCGTTTCATTATGAAATTTCCGAATAAGAGATAACCTACGGGCGCTCGCCCGAAGCCAGGCGGCGACCGAATGGACCCGATCGAGCGGGCGCGTCTCTATTCAGATATTCGGAGGGCGGTGGAGCGGCGGCTGTTCGCCGAAGGTCGTGCGGTCGTCCAGGAACTGCCGGATCGAGGTTACAACTGGCCCACCGACGTAGGGGCTTTCACAAATGATGCCGAGGCCGCCGCAGAAATCCTTGCAGCATTCCTGCTTGACGAGCTTCGATGGACCTCCATCGTCATCGGGCATATCGATGCGCGAATGGTCGTGGTGGCCCGCTTCCGCCAAGTCGTGGCCTTCATGGGACGGCATCATCTCTGCGGCGGCGACGCGCAGTTCCGGGAATGCTGAGCCATGCATCGCCGCACTGGCGTTCGCCAACGAGTACCCGGCCAGTGATACAACGATCACCAGCCGCATCATAACGAGCAACATGCTCACTGTGATTCGGTACATCTTTGCCATTCCCGAAGAGCTACAGGTAATGCAGCCCGTTTTCAATCGCGGACCTAGCTATTGCCGACATGAGTCCTTAATATGACGCATCCCGCGGGGTTGAGGTTGGCCACTTAGACGTTTTTTTGCTGGCCGCGGCAGCAGCATCCGGTCCACTGTCTCGTCACGGGCGACCAGCGTGTGCCAGGCCGCTGCGGCAAGATGCAATGCCACCATCGCCAGGATGATCTTCGAGCCCACGACATGGTAGTGTGCGATTCCGAACCAGAAATAGCTGGCGACGCCCCCCATGCAGGCCTGTCCGATGATTGCGGCGTAGAAGACGTGATGAAGCGCCGTGGCGATCCGTCCGGTCCATGTGCCGGGCGCGGCAGGCTCGGGCGGCTGAAATATGCGGAGAACGAGCCGCACGCCCATCAGCAGGCCAATGCCGATCCCCGCGTAGTTGTGGAGCTGATGCTGGACGACGTCCCACGCAGACGGCGTCATCCCCATGTGGACTGCATGATGAATTCTCTCGATGCTGCCGCCAGTCAGATACTGCACCGGCACCATGAAGGCGACCAGCCAGTGAAGCCCTATCTGAACGAGCGAATAGCCGCCTCTCATTAATCCACTCCGAGCCAGAGCCGCAGATTATTCGGCGGCGGTTAACGCTTCGTCATCGGCCCATTGCCGAGAACATCGGGGAGGGTATCCGCCCTCTTGCTGCCCAGATGAGAAGGGATATGCGTGGAAGCGGGATCACGTCGGCTTGGGAAATAACTCTATGAGACGGACCTTTTTCGTGACGACTTTTGGACTGCTCCTTGCCATGGGAGCCGCTCTCTTGACGACAGTCCCGTCGCCGGCCGCCGAGGATGTCGTGGCGCTTCGGCAGGCGGACATGAAGGCCATGGCCGCCGCGGCAAAGACAATTTCCGGCATGTTTAAGGATCCGGCGAGCTACAAGGCAGCCGAGTTCCGATGGGCAGCAGACACCATCCGCGACAGATCCGGCGTCGTTCTTTCCGAACACTTCGTATCCGAGGCGACCAGCCCGCAATCAAAGGCCAGGCCGAACATTCTTGAGGAGCGCGAGCGGTTCGACCGCATCGCAAACGACCTGCGCGACTACGCCATCGCGCTCGACGCCGCTGCGCAGAATAATCCGGGACCGATGCCTGCCGACATGCGCATGAAGCCTGGAGAGGCCATGGGCAGCGGCCCGCTCGGCACTCACGTCCGAAGCGAGCAGGAGCTGTCGGCAATGCCGGCGGAGCACGCCTTTCACCTCATGCTGCAGACCTGCACGACGTGCCACGCCCGCTTCAGGGCGCAATAAGCACAACTGGTGTCAAGCAGCCATATTCGAAGCCGCCGACATCACATCCCGAGGCGCGGGACCGCCGAACAAGTTGCGCCCACCTTCCTCGACTTCCGTGAAACACCAGCGCACGACGCCATCGCGGTCGAGCAGGAATTCGCCGACAAGCTGGCCATGGCCGGTGGCGATCATCCGCGTATCGTCCTCCGTGAATTCGTAGCCGTCGGCCTTGTCGAGATAGTCGATCGCCGCCATCACATCCATGGGCTCCGGCAGCTCGCCCGGCATGTCGATCCGCATTGAGGACATCGTGCTCATGCTGACCTTGTGCGGCCATTCGTTCTCGGATTCGGTGAACTCGATATTCGGCAGGCCGAAGGCTCTGTGCGATACCCGTTCGGGGTCGGAGGCGGCCAGTAAATTGGGAAGCGGGTGGTAGCGGAAATAGAGGCGCGCTCGCTCGATTGGCGTATTGACGACTGTCAGGCTGTCGATGCCTTTCTCCTGCAACGCACCGGTGAGTTCGGCCATGGCGGCGATCTGCCGGCGGCAGAAGGGGCAGTGTAGGCCACGAAACAAGCCGACGAGCACCGGCTTCTGACCGCGGAAATCATCGATGGCGATCTTGCCATGGCGGGTGATCGCATCCAGCACCACGTTGGGCGCGCGATCTCCAGGCTGTAATGGTTTATCGGCGTGGTTCTCCTGCATTGTTAGTTCCTCCCTGTATGTTTCTGAATTATCTGGTCTAATTGATGCAGAGCTAGATACGAATCCTTCAGTCGAGAAACGGCAAGACGACGAATGTGCCGGGGTCGAGCTTGTGGCGGATGCACACATCCTGCGCCAGCGCGAAATACCGTTCCGCTTCATCCATGTCGTCGTGTTCAAGGCTCAGTGTCGCCAAGCCATCATAACACGGAAAGAGCAGTTGCGGCTCGTCAATTTCCTTCGCAACCTCAAGGGCTTCCTCGTAATACTTACGAGCTAGCTTCGGCTGCCCATGACATTGGTGTATCTGACCGAGCACGATCAGCGGTACGGAGAGATGGTCGCGCTGATCGAGCGCCCGGTCGATCTCCACCGCCTTTTCCGCCGCCGGCACGCCCTCCGCTCCGCAGCGATCTGTGAAGGTGCAGCAGGAGACCGCGAGATTGGCGAGAAGACGCGCCTGGAAGCCGAGATCGCCGATACGAGTGGCGACCTCCAACCCGCGCCGGCAGATTCTGATGGCGTTGGCCGGATCGACGATTGTGTAGAGAACGCCGAGGTTGGAATAGGCGCGGCAGGCGGCACTTTGCAGATCGGCCTTTTCGGCGACCGAAAGGCTGCGCTCCACTTCCTGCACGGCATCACGGCGGCGTCCGAGCCGCGCCAGCGCTGCACCCTTGGTGTTCAGCGCCTCTGCCATCGCCCGCGCCGCCTCCCGTCCGGCCTCCGTCGTTCCATCGATCGGCAGCGTTTGCAGGCATTGCAGCGCCTGTGTCGCCCATTCGGCGGCAGCAGCCTGGTCGCCGGTGCGGAAGGCGAGGTGGCCGCGTTCCTGCAGGAGATGCGCATGTTCGACCGGCGCATCGATCGGCGCGATCATCGCTTCGGCTTCGGCGCAATGGGCCTCCGCCTGATCGCGACGTCCCGCATCGAGATGCAGGCGGCTGATCTTGCGCAAGATTCTCGCCACGGAGATCCGATCATCTTTCACGCGGTGGGTCGCAAGTGCTCGCTGATAATGGTTCAGGGCGGCCTCACGCCGGCCGGCAGGACCGCAGAGATCGCCAAGGCGCTCCAGCAGCGCCGATTGCTCCGGCGTCACCTCCGGCTCGTCGGCAAAGGCAGCAAGAGCCTGACGGTAGAGACGCATGGCATCGTCATTGGCGTAAATCTTGCGGGCCATATCGCCCGCCGCCATGAGATAGCTGGCGCCCTTGGCCTTTTCGGTGGTCAGGCTAAAATGATGGCCGAGCTGCGCCAGATGCTCCGCCCGATCCGGCGCCACGCCATATTGGCGTTCCAGCGCCCGGCCGATCCGTCGGTGAAGCTCCATGCGCCGTTGCAGCAGCAGATTGTGGTAGATGACATCGTGCATCAGCGTCTGGCTGAAGCGATAGCCCGGCGCTATCTCGGCGTCCGGCCCGCGCAATTCCTCGATGATATTGGCATCGCAGAGATAATCCAGCGCCGCATCGATGCCGCCCGGGTCGGTCGCGACGGTGCGGAGCAGGGCGGTATCGAACTTCGGGCCGACGACCGCCGCCTCTTGCGCCAGACGCCTGATCTCCTGCGGCAGCCGGTCGACGCGGGCAAGCAACAGGGCCTGCAGATTGACCGGTATATCGACATCCGCGTCTTCGGCCGCGACATGCCAGCGCTGGCCGTCATTGTGCAGCGTGCCCATGTCGATCAGCCCGCGCAGGATTTCTTCGATGAACAGCGGATTGCCGCCGGCGCGATCGAGGATGCGCTTGCGCATCGGCGCCGGCAGCTTGCCGTGACCCTCGCCAAAAAAGGCGGCAAGCAGCGTCTGCCCATCGGCAGCGAGGAGGGGGCCGAGACGCTGGACGGTGACGCTGACGCGATTGGAGTCCAGCGGGTCCGTCTGCGACGTCGGCCGATAGATCGCGAGCAGCATCAGCCGGCTGCGCTCCAGCCGGTCCATCATGAAGCGCAGCACCTCCAGCGAGGCCGCATCCGCCCAGTGGAGATCCTCGATGACAAGAAGGAGAGGGCCTTGCGCCAGCCGCCGCTCGAAAACGGTGCGGACCGCATAGAAGATCTGCCGCCGCAATTGTTCCGGCTCGATGTGCCGGAGCGCGCCATCGGGATCGCCGAAGCCGAGAACATGCAGAAAGAGCGGCAAAAGCGCCTCGATGTCGTCAGGCCTGAGATCGAGGGCGCGGAACCCTGTTGTCAGCAGTTGCCGTGTCTTGTCGGGATCGTCGCGCTCGCCGATTCCGTAGGCGCTCCGCACGACCGCGGCGAGCGTGCCGTAGGATTGTTCGCCGAGGGGAGAACAGCTGGCTCTGCGGATGGCAAGGCCGGGGAAACGATCCGCATCGGCGGCGGCCCCGACGAATTCGCTGGCCAGACGCGATTTGCCGATTCCTGCTTCGCCGATCAGGCGGACAAGCTGCGCGGCGCCGCCACAGGCAAGGTCGAGGCCGGTCAGCAGGCGCGACAATTCCGCGTCCCGTCCTACCATCGGCGCCTGAAGGCCGAAACTTTCGAGCCCGCGCGCCCTATGCGGCGCTTCCAGCAGCCCGGTCAGCCGATGCACGAGCACGTTTCCACTCTTGCCGCGCAAGGCCTGCGCGCCGAGGCTGTCGAAGGCAAAGGCGTGGCGGGTGAGGCGATAGGTCAGCGGACCGACGAGAATATCGTTTTCGCCGGCCATGGATTGCAGCCGTTGCGCGGTGTTCACCGTGTCGCCGGTCACGGAATAGGATTTCGCACTGGCGGCGCCGAAACCGCCGGTGACGACAGGGCCGCTGTTGATGCCGATATGCAGACGCAGCGGCACGCCGGCGCGCGATTGCCAGCGTTTGCCGACTGTAGCGGCACGGTCGATCATATCAAGTGCGGCGCCAAGCGCCCGCACCGGGTCGTCCTCATGGGCGGCTGGCGCACCGAACAGCGCCAGAAGCGCATCGCCGACAAATTTGTCGACGAAGCCGCCATAGGCTTCCACCGCCCGGGTCATCTCTTCGAACAATTCGTTCTGCAGCGCCCGCATGACTTCAGGATCGATCTGCTCGCTTAGCGAAGTGAACCCGCAGAGATCGGCAAAGAGCACCGTCACCGGCCGCCGGTCGGCATCGCTATCGGCTTCACCCGGTGCTGTCTCGATGGCCGGTTTCGCGGCGGGCTGGGTCTTGCTTGAGATCGATGCGCCGCATCTCGGGCAGAAGGCAAAATCCGGCTGACATGGATAGCCGCAGGCCGCGCAAGAGAGAGGTTGCTTTGAGCCGCATCGCGGACAGAAAGCAAAACCGCTCTGAATATCGAAACCGCAGCCGGCGCATTCCATCGCAGGCATCTCACAAAAACCCGATATGCGACAGCGATATCGGCCGCTGCCGGCGGGCTTCTCAACGGCGATAAGAATGAACCTGCTGACGAAGACCCGCAAGCACAAACAGCCGCCGGCCAACCTTATCGGCCTGCTGCGGTTCCCTTATCCGTCCGACGGCAAAATTCGATCAGTTGCTCCGAGGTCATTGGCCTTGCCAGAGCGTAACCTTGCAGCAGATGGCAGCCGAGATCTTTCAGGATCTTCGCGTGCTCCATTGTCTCCACTCCTTCGGCAACGATGTCGATGTTCTGTGACCGGCCGATTTCGATAATCGAGGAGACCAGACGGCGTTGAGAAGGCGAGGCGATGATCGGCTTGACAATCTCTCGATCGATCTTGAGCCTTCGGGGTTCAAATCGAAGCAAGCTGACGATACTGGCATGTTCCGTGCCGAAATCGTCAATTTCAATTTCTATGCCGAGCGCCTTGATTGCTGGAATCACCTCATTGAGAGCGGGCTGAAGCTCGTCGAAGGAGATTGTTTCAAGCAGCTCGAAACACAGGCGCCCCCTCGCTGCGGGAAGCGCCGAAAGCTCGGCAAGGAGATTCGCCTGCGCCAGTCGGCGCGCCGAGATATTCACTGAGACCCGTGGGATTTGGAGTCCCAAACCGTCCCATCTCGTCAGCTCGAAGAGTGCCTTTTGCAGGATCAGCTTATCCATGTCGCCACTACGGCCGAGCCTTTCCGCAGCATCAAGAAACTCGGTCGGGCCGAGCAGACCTCTTCGCGGATGGTCCCAGCGGGCGAGGGCTTCGACGCCTGCGACTGCCAATGTGGATGCGTCGAACTGCGGCTGGAAGAACGCTACAAACTCGTCGCGTTCGAGCGCTTGATTGAATTCATCCGCCAGTTCTTTCGAATGAATTGCGGCGCTGCGAAGCTCTTCCGTGAAAATGGCCGCGCGACCGCGACCCGCCTTCTTCGCCTCGTAGAGAGCCAGATCGGCATTCAGAAGCAATTGGCTGAGGTCCCGACGAGAAGGTTCAGCCTCCCAGGCGACACCGACGCTTGCTCCGACCACATATGCTGCTCCATCGATAAAGATGTTGCGCTGAAGCGCGTCGACAATCTGCCTGGCCAATTCGGCTGCTTTAGGCTCCGGATTGGCGCTCCAGCTGGCGAAAATGAACTCGTCTCCACCGATGCGGGCCGCGACGTCGTTCGGGCCGGCCAAATCGGCGAGCCGCAAAGCCGTGGTCTGGAGGACGATGTCACCGCCAGCATGGCCTTTCGTGTCGTTGATCTCCTTAAACCGGTCAAGATCGATATGAATGAGGATCAGGCAATCTTCCGGAGCGGGCCGCGGCGGCTGCGAGATCATCTGGTCGACGAACCGCCGATTGGGAAGTCCCGTCAGTGCGTCGTGCAGTGAGAGGTATTCCAGGCGCTGACGGGCGCGAACGAGCTTCTTCTTGTGCAGGCGAAGTTTTTCGATGGTCCTTTGGCGCGACCTGGTCAGAAAGCCGACCCAGACGATGGGGGCAACGACACAGAAGGCCAATAAACTTGCATAGAACTCGAAGGCGCCGATCCCGTTATTTCTACCCCATCCATGCTTCGGACGCGCGGCGAGGGTCCATCGGCCGTAGGTCATATCCACGTTTGCCACGACCGGTTGCCTTTGAAAGGTCTCCAGGCTGCCGAGAAAAACCTGTTTGGGCGATTCCGGCTCCGGTTCGGTGCTGATGGCAACCTCAAGGTCGGTCGAACGAAGACCGCTATCGCCGTAAAGCCTTGGAATATCGATGATTCCGGAAAGAAGGCCCCAAAAGATCTGGCTATTTCCATCGGTGACATAGACAGGGCACCTGACCACGAAGGCCATTCCGCCTTGGACAAGCTCCACCGGGCCGGTCAAGACGATATTGTGGGTGTTGCGCGCCAGCATCGCGGCAGCCCGTTGCTTCTCATTCTTCCGGTAGTCGAGCCCGATGGCTCTTTCATTTTCCATTTCCGGATAAACCCATCTGACGACCATGTCCGGCGCCGCGGCGAAGCTTCGCAATTGTGAATCGGGCTGCAGGATCCGTGCTGCAAGTTTGGAGAACCCGTTCTGACCCATTGCGGGATCGACGGAGATACCCGCCGCCAGCCCTTGCAACAGTTTCACATTGCTGTTCAGGTTCGTCTGCAGCCGAGATGATATCGTGGCAAGCTCGCCGGCAACGACCGAGCGTTCATCGGCCAAAGAGCGCTCCAGCCGCCAATTCGTTGCCACCCAGACGACGATGACTGCAATAATGGCCGCAAATACCGCTGGCGCGAAGGCGCTCACATGGCCGGTTAGGCAGCCCGCGCGGCTGCGCGCTATCTCTGGGTCTTTTCGAAACGTCATCAGCTCGCCGGTGTGGTGGTAAGAGCGTATCCTTGCACAGCTTCTTTAAGGCAACGCTAAACCGACCAATACGGTTCGAATGTCGTCAGTCCGGCATGCACGAATGGCTAGATTTTTGCAGGGCCGGGGACACACCGCGCGGCGCTATCAGTCCCATCCGCCTATCTCCCAGGTCATCAAACCCGGGGAGAGTGACATTCTTACTTTGCAGATACAGGACACTTTAACTTTGCGGCTACAGGTGATTGTCAAAGCTGATTAGAGATGCGGCGCCCCTGGCCAGTTAGAAATGCGACGCTCTGGCTGTCCCGGCCCTGCCGGTCAGCCCCCGATCCGACCGGCTGGGCCGGATTGCAGGGAGGAGCGGGGGCGGGTAGGACGCACCCCTTCGGCTTTAGCTTTGAGACTATGTCCCTCACCCTTCATTCCGCAGCTTCCATCCGCGCCAGCGCCTTCTGTCGTTTGGCAATCACCTCCG